>JAGQRB010000512.1 GCA_020425925.1 Planctomycetota bacterium | reverse complement strand
GCTGCATCGGCCGAGCGCCGCGCCGCGTGCAGCCGCGTGCCACACGAAGTCCCGTTCCGAGTCGTGGGGCGTCTTGGTCGTCCCTTGGCAGAACGCTGACCCCACGTCCACGCAGGCTCCTAGCGTCGGTGTCGACGCCAGACCTCGACTGCGAAGGACCCGTACCAATGCAAACCAACCGTCTCGTTCTCGCCGCCGCCGTCGCGACCGCCTCGCTCGCCGCGCAGCAGACCTTCCCGCTCCCCAACAGCTCGCCGAGCACGACCGCGGTCGAGGGCACCGCGCCGTTCCTGATCCCGGCGCGCATGACCCAGACCCCGATCGTGAATCGCGACACGCTGACGCTGTCGCACGCGCTGCCGGCGTCGTTCGGCAACTGGGACATGATCGCCTTCGACCCGACCAGCCGCCACATCTTCGTGCCGTGCGAGGTCGGCTCCGGCGCCGGCGTGTTCCGCTACGACACGGTCACGGGCAGCCAGGCGACCCTGCTGCTCGGCAACGGCTCGGGCACACGCAACCCCGACCCGAACACCTGGAGCGCCACCAGCGACGACTACGCCCGCCTCGATCCGGCGACCTACACCCCGAACGGCACCGTGCTGACCGGCGAGGAGACCACGGGCGGTCGCCTGTTCGAGATCATGAACCCGCTCGGCAACGCGCCGTTCAACGTGCGCTGGCTCGACAAGGTGCCGGCGATGTCGCACGAGGGCATCCGGTTCGACAGCCAGGGCAACCTCTACGTCATCGACGAGAACAACTCGGGCTCGATCTACAAGTACGTGCCGGCCAACCCGGCCGACCTCGCCGTCGGTCAGACCTTCGTGCTGGTCGTCGACGCCTACGCCACCCATCCGAACGCCGCGCCCGCGGAGAACTGGAACTCCGCGAGCAACCAACTCGCGCCGCGCACCGGCCCGGCGACCTGGGTGCCGATCACCGACGCCACCGGTAACGCGACGACGATCAGCAACCCGTTCGCCTACGTCACCACGACCGGCGGACGCGACGCCGCCGACGAAGTGCTCGGCACGCCCTACGGCCGCCCCGAGGACCTCGACTTCAACCGCCTCGCGAACGGCAACGAGTGCCTCTACTGCTGCGTCACGAGCGAGCACGCGGTGTTGTCGATCGAACTCACGAGCACCGACACCGCGACGGTGCGCGTGTTGTGCGACCGCAACACGATCGACCTCGCGACCGGCGCGGCCGTCGGGTCGTCGCTGACGAGCCCGGACAACCTCGCGGTCGACGCCTGGGGCAACGTCTACGTCATCGAGGACCAGAACCCCGGCGATCTGTGGAAGACCGTCGACGCCGATCGCGACGGCGTCGCCGAGGGCATCGGCCGCCTGGTCTCGCTCGGCGTCGGCGGCTCCGAGCCGACCGGCATGATCTTCGACCCGAACGAGCCCTACCGCTTCGTCTGCAGCATCCAGCACCCGAGCAGCGGCAACGACGCGCTCTGGGCGTTCCACACCAGGCCCTATCCCGGCAGCGATCTCGACCTCACGCTCGCGGTCGGTGTCAACGAGGTGCCGCGCACCGGCCCGGGCGAGTTCGTCCGCCAGGCCGCCGGCTTCGATACCGTCGCGTTCCGGGTCGACTCGCCGAACGGCACGCTCTACGGCATGCCGTTCGCGCTGATGTTCCAGCCGTTCCCGACCGCCAACGGCCCGGCGGCGTTCCTGCCGCCGCTGTGGCTGACGCCGCTCGCTCCGATGTTCGTACTGGTCGGTGGCTATGCCGGCCAGTTCCCGCAGACGCTGCCGTTCGGCGCCGCGTCGGTCGGCGTCACCGTGCCGCCCGGCCTCGCCGGTGTCAGCATCATGGCGCAGGCGCTCGGCGTGACCGCCAACAGCTCGATCGTCGTCACCGACGGCGTCGAGGTCGTGCTCTGATCCGATTCCCGCAGCCGGCGGGGCCGAGTGGCTCCGCCGCGCATTCTCGAACGAACCACCCATGAGACTCCCGTTCCTCGTCGGCTCCCTGTTGTGCGTCGCCTCGGCGAGCGCCCAGATCACCCCGCTCGGCGGCGGCGTCTCGCCGCTGTTCGTATCGGGCTCCCCCACGCGCGGCAGCACGCTGCAGATCAGCCCGCTGCCGTCGACCTACCCGGCGGTGTTTCTCGGCATCACGCGCGGCAACCTGTCGATGACGGCGGTCGGTGCCGGCTGCGGCGACGTGTTGATCCCGCAGGCCGACATCTTCAGCCCGGTCACGCTCGCGCTCGCGATCCCGAACGATCCAAATCTCGTCGGCTTCCCGATCTACGCCCAGGGCGTGCTCGGCGGGGTGCCGCCGTGTTTCCTCGCCGGCGTCTACTTCCAGCTGACCCAGGCCATCGAGATCCGCATCCAGTAGCCGGCGCCCGTTTCCGTTTGCCAACCAGACATCGCCTCGCTAGGAACGGGCGCGATGTCGTCGCAACCAGGGGATCTGCGGCTCGCCAACGCCCGGCGCGTGCTGACGGTGGCGCTGCACGATTGGCCGTGCACCAAGCCGGAGCTCGCGCGCCGCACAGGACTGTCGCAGATGACGATCGGCAAGGTCGTCGAGGAGCTGCTCGGCCTCGGCCTGCTCGAGCGCGCTCCCGATCCGCCGGTCGCCGCCCACGGACGACCCGCCGCGCGGGTCCGGCCGCGGACCCGACCCGCGTTCGTCGGGATCGAGATCGGTGTCCGCACGACGGTGCTCTACTGCTTCGGTCTCGCCGGCGAACCCGACCCACCGCGCCGCAAGCTGTTGCCGATGCCGTCCGGGCTCGATCCGCTGCGGGCCGAGCTGCGCGCATTCCGCCGCGAGTTCTGCCCCGATCCGATCGAGACCGTGTTGGTCGCGGTGCCGGGCGTGCTCGACGTGGTGACGCCGTCGATCGTCTACTCGGCGAATCTGCACTGGTCCGAGGGCACGGCGCTGCTGACCGCGCTCGGCGAGGAGTTCGACGCGACGGTCTGCCCGGTGCAGGAGGCTCAGGCGCTCGCCCTCGGCCACCTCGCGACGCGCGAGGGCGCCGACAGCTTCCTGCTGGTCGACCTCGGCGACGGCATCGGCAGCACGATCGTCAGCGAAGGTCGCCTGCTCGGCGGTCCGCTGCCGCTGAGCGGCGAGATCGGCCATACCGCCGTGCCCGGCAACGACCGGCGCTGTGGCTGCGGCGCGATCGGTTGCATCGAGACGCTCGCCGGCCGCGGCGGCCTGCTGACGACCTTCCGGCGCGACTCCGGCAAGAGCCAGGCGGACTGGTCGACGATGAAGGCTGCGCTCGAGGACGCCGACCTGCCGGGCTGGCTCGACGAGACGCTCGACTCGCTGGCGATGGTCGTGGCCGGGGCGCTCAACCTGCTCGGATTCGCCGAGGTCGTGTTCTGCGGCGATCTCGCCCAGCTGCACCCGCGGGTCATGCCGCACCTGCAGGAACGCATCCGTCAGCACTCGCTGCTCGGCCGGTTCGGCGAGCTGCAGGCCCGCGGCGCGCCGGTGCAGCGCCAGCTCGGTCTGCTGGCGGCTGCCGTCGAACGCGTTCTGCTCGCCGAGCGCTGAGGGCTCGAGCCGCGTCGCGGTGGCCCCGATCCGCCGGCGGGGCCGAGCAGATCGCGCGGCAGCTGCGGATCAACCCCTAGGACGTGGGCGGCGCCGTACGCGATCCGAAGCGCAAGCCGACGGCCATTCCTGCCGAAGAGAGCCTCAGCGTTGGCGGGAGGAGGACCCAGCGATGCCCAGGAAGAGCCACCGCCGCCCGGCGGACGATCGCGGCGCGTTCGCGCGCCTGGCCGAGCTGTACTCGCGTTCGGTGGCGGCAGGCGGCACCGCCGGCAGAACGCCATCGAACCGGCGGTGCACGCCGTGAGGTCGCCCGGCCCCGGCGCGGTGCGGGCGTTCGCCGAGCTGTTCCGCCGCGAGCGCGGCCAGGCGCTGCCGACCGAGCTGCTCGGCCAGGTCGCCGACGTGCTCGGGTCGCGGCTGGCGGCGTTGCGGTTCGAGAGCTTCGATCAGTACGCCGACCTGCTCGCCAATTCCGCAGCCCGGGCCCAGGAGTGGGACACGCTGGTCGCCATGCTCGGCGCCAGCGAGTCGTACTTCCTGCGCAACGCCGGCCACTGGCGCGCATTCGAAGAATGCGTGCTGCCGTGGTTGCTGGCCGGGCCGGCGGCGCCGGCGCGACCGCTGCGCATCTGGGTGGCCGGTTGCGCCGCCGGCGAGGAGGCCTACTCGGCCGCGCTCGCGGCGCTGCGCGCGCTGCCGGCGGGCGTCGAACGGGCGATCGAGGTCGTCGGCACCGACCTGCGCGAGGACGCGCTCGCCATTGCGCGCGACGGCGTCTACGACGCGGGTTCGCTGCGTGAGATCGCGCCGGCGCTGCGCCGCGAACACTTCGAAGCGCGCGCCGACGGCACCTTCCGCGTCGGCGAACGGCTGCGCGCGCTGGTCCGCTTCGATCACGGCAACCTGCTCGACGACGCCGCGATGCGGGCGATGCGTGACTTCGACGTGGTGTTCTGCCGCAACGTCCTGACCGGCTTCGACGGCGTCAGCGCCGCCGCCGTGCTACACACGCTGTGCGCGAGTCTGCGCCCCGGGGGCTACCTGTTCCTCGGCCAGCCGGAGATCGGCCACGCCCACTCCGTTCGGCTCGCGACGATCAGCTTCGACGACACGTTCTTCTACAAGGCGCTGCCCGACGCGCGTGTCGCAGCCGCACCGCCGACCGGCACGCGCGCCGGTTCGTCGATACCGCACGGTGACCGCGCTGACGGCCCCAACAGCGCGCCGGCCAGCCCGCCGTCGGCAACCGACACGCTGTGCGACCGCGCGTTCACGTTGCTGCTGCGCGAGCAACTGCCGGAGGCGCAACAGGTCTTCGAGCGTCTGCTCGGGCTCGATCCCGACCACGAGGGCGGGCTGCTCGGCACCGCGCTGCTGCACAAGAACGCCGGCCGCCACGACGTCGCCCGCCGACAGTGCGATCGCGCGATCCGGTTGCGCCCGGAGTCCGCCGAAGCCCACGGCATGCGCGGCATCGTCACCGAGGCCGCCGGCGAGGACCGCGCCGCCGAGCGCGACCTCCAACGCGCCGTCGGTCTCGATCCCGGCTTCGCTGCGGCACAGTTCCGGCTCGGTTGCCTGTGTGCTCGCCGCGACGAAGCCGAGCGCGCCGAAGCGGCTTTTCGAGCGGCGATCCGCGCCCTCGAGGCCGACAGCCCCGCGCGCATCGCGCGCTATTCGGATGGCCTCGGCAAGGAGGCCCTACGCAGCCTCTGCGAACAGCGCTTGTCGGCTCCGGCCTCGCGCGGGTAGCCGGGCCGTATCAGGCGGCCCGCAATTCAGGCGGCCCAGGGTTCAGGCGGCCCGTGGTTCAGGCGGCCCGTGGTTCAGGCGGCCGGGCCCGCATCTTGCGACTGGCGAATCGCTCGCCCGACCAGTGGCGCCATCACGAACGAGCCGGAGCACCAGAGAACCATCACGGTCGCGAACATCATAGGGCACCTCGCGCGAGGACCGGATGATCCGGGCCTCTCGTCTCCCTACGCAGCGGGGTTCTGCAACTGGTTACGAAAACTCCGGACCGGGGAACAGTTTTGAAATAAACTGCCAAGCCACTGCGGGAGCGGTGCTTACGCCTGGTCGTCAACCCCGATCACGCGGCTGAGCACCGTGCGATCGCCCTGAAGCGCCGTCCTCTGCAGATACGGCATCAGCCCTCGCAGCCCGCCGAGCTCCTCACCGCCGCCAGCGCGCCCCGGGCCACCGTGCACCGAGGCCGGCAGGACGGCGCCCGGTCCGAGCGCCTGCCCCATGGTCTTCTCGCTGCCGATCCAGACCCGACCGTGCCACGGCGCGATGGCCCGCACGGTGGCCTCGAGAAAGGAGCGGTCGTCGGAGTAGACGCTCGCGACCAGACTGCCGTCACCGCGGTTGACCAGCGCCGCGACCGCATCGGCCGCGTTCGCTGCGCCGCCGTCGTAGGCGATCACCGTCGCGCACGGCCCGAACACCTCGAGCTCGTGCAACACCGCCGCGTCGGGCTCGCGCGCGCGCAGCAGCGTCGGACGCACGAACCAGCCGCGCTCGGCCGCCGGCTGGCTGCCGCCGGTGACGATCTCCGCCACCGCCGCGAGTCGCTCGATGCCCTGCCGGACGTCGTCGAACTGGGCGCGGCTCGCGACCGGCCCCATGCGCGTCTCCTTGTCGAGCGGGTTGCCGATCGCCGTGCTCTCGAGCCGCGCCACGAGCTCTTCGCAGACGGTATCGACCAACGCTGCCGGCACGAAGATGCGGCGCACGGCGGTGCATTTCTGGCCGGCCTTCTGCGTCATGTCGACGACGACGTTGCCGAGGAACTGCTCGAGCGTGTCGCTGCCCTCCTCGACATCGGGACCGAGCACCGCCGAGTTGATCGAGTCGGCCTCGACGTTGACGCGCACGCTCCGTCGGATCAGGTTCGGGTTGCTGCGGATCTTCGCGCCGGTCGCAGCGCTGCCGGTGAACGCGACCGTGTCCATCGGCCCGAGCAGATCGAGCAGGCCGCTGACCGAGCCCGGCAGGAACTGGAACGCACCCGCCGGCAGGATGCCGGACTCGACCACCAGCTCGGCGATGCGGAATGCCAGCAGCGCGCTCGCCTGTCCGGCCTTCTCGATCACGGGCATCCCGGCCAGCAGCGCGCAGGCCATCTTCTCGCCCATGCCCCAGGCCGGGAAGTTGAATGCGTTGATGTGGACCGCGACGCCCGGCCGCGGCGTCAGGATGTGCTGGCCGGAGAAGCGCGGCGTGCGGCCGAGTTGGCTGCTCTCGCCGTCGGCGAGCTGATTGCCGCGCAGCTCGCTGCCGAGCTTGGCGTAGTAGGCCAGCGTGCCCGACGCGCCATCGAGGTCGAACTTGGCGTCACCGCGGGTGTTGCCACCGTTCCTGCCGGCGATCTCGATGAGCTCGTCGCGGTGCTCGTGCACGACGCTGGCGAGCTGCTTGAGCAGCGCCGCGCGCTGTGGGAAATCGAGCGCGCGCAGCGCCGGGCCGCCGTGCTCGCGGGCATGCGCCAGCACCGCGGCGAAGTCGATGCCGGCGGGCCGCACGTCGCCGAGCACCGCTTCGGTCGCGGGATCATGGAGCGGAACGGGTTCGCCGGTGCCCGCTTCCCAGCGACCACACACGTAGCTCTGCAGGTGAATCATCGTTCACCGCGACGATAGCGCCCGCAGCGCGGGAATCACGCCGTCAGGGCAGCAGCAGCATCGGCTTGCTGTCGCCGACGCAGGCTGGCGCGCCGAACGGCGTGATCGCGACGAAGCTCCAGTGCACGGTCTGGCCGGCGAACGGCGTCGCGACGCCGGCCGGCAGCAGCAGCGTCGCGGTCGCGCGGCCGTTGCCGTCGAAGGTGCCGAGACCGCCGTTCAGGAACGCGCTGTTCGGCGCGGTGGCGAGCGCGCCGGTCAGGAAGTCGTAGTTCAGCGGCACCGGGAAGCCCGGCGCGAACTCGAAGCCCGGCGAGGTGCCCGACAGCGAGCCGAGCGCGAGGTAGACGTCGCCGGCACCGGCGGTGCCGACGTCGAGCGTGACGTTCACCGCGCCGCCGTTGCCGGTGCTGACGCTGCCCGGGAACACGGCCAGCGCGGTGCCGGCGGTGAAGCGCCGCCGGGTCGCGCCGACGTGACCCTGGCTGTCCTTGATCTGCAGCATCGCGGTCCATGGCCCCGGATGGCGCGCCAGCGCCGAGGTCCCGGCATTCGCGAGCCAGGCGGTGTCGAACGTGCCGTCGCCGTCGTAGTCGAAACGCGCCTGCAGCATCGTGCTCGGCTCGTCGACGTCGGTGCTCAACGTCGGATTGGCGGCGAGCGTCAGGCGCGAGGCTCCGAGGCTCAGCACCGGCTTCGGCCAGTTGCAGCCGGGCACCGCCCAGGCCGACATCGGTGTCCACCACGACGGGTTGCCGACCAGGAACTGGTAGCGGAACGACTGGTAGCCGTCGGCGCCGCCGAGCAGCGAGCCGGTGATCGAAGCGTCGATCGTCGAGGTCGTGGTGGTCTCGCCGGAGCCGGTGTAGGTCCGCACGACGTTGCAGACCCGACGGGTCGGGTGGCCGGCGAGCTGGCAGGCGGTGCGGGCGTAGGCCGCGGCCTGGCGGCAGTAGGCCTGGTGCAGCGCGTAGGTCGAGTAGATCGAGCCGTCCGCGGTGTAGGTCATCGGCATCAGCACGTCGAGGTAGACCGCGAGCTGCTCCCAGTGCTGACCGAACTGCGACGACAGCCCGCTGATGACCGACGAGTACGACGCGAAGCTGCCGTTGTAGGTCGGGCCGTCGAAGGTGTAGCGGTTGGCGATCAGGTAGGCGTGCAGCGACAGGCCGCCGATGTGCTGCCGGACGTCGCGCACGAAGTTCGTCACGTTCGTCGGGTTGGCGTTGCTGCTGCCGACGTAGCGCACGTAGTCGAGCGCGAACCCGTCGAGGTCGTAGACCGGCTGGCCGCTCGGCTGGTAGGCGTCCATGAAGTAGTCGACGACGTCGAGCAGATACTGGCGGTGCGCGGCGTTGTCGGGCTGCACCGTATCGGCGAAGCACTTGAACACCGCGACGACGCGCACGTTCACCGCGTGGCATGCGGCGATCAGACTCGGCAGGTTGATGCCGGCACCGCCGGGCCGCACCGGCCCCCACGACGAGTTCCAGCTGCCGGCGCTGTCGGTGATCCAGAGATCGCCGGTGTTCGCCCCGGTGGTGCGGAACACGCTGACGTAGAGCGTGTCGATGCCGTGGCTCTGACAGTTCGTCGCGATCTCGTTGACGCGCGAGTCCATGTTGCCGACGAGGAACGGGAACACCCCAACCGCGACGTCGCTCGATGGCGTCTGGGCGCGGGACGGCGTGGCCAGCATCGGGATTGCGGCGAGCAGGATGGTGATCAGCAGGCGGTGAATCATGGCGGCTCGGATGGCGACGGGGTGAGTCTGGCATTATGGGTAGGGTCTCCACGAATCGCCACGGAGTGCAGCCATGAAGAACCTGTCCCTCGCCTTCTCCGCCCTCGCCCTCGGTGTCACCGACGCCTTGTCGGCGCAACAGACCCTGTTGTTCACCGGTCGGTTCCCGTTCGTCGGGCTCGACGCGCCGAACGAGCGCCCCGGCGGCGCGATCAACGACCTGTCGCGCTACTCGTTCTCGTACGTGACGCCCGGCGCCGGCGCGTTCGCGCGCAGCCTGCTGCCGGCGACCGCCATGCAGTGCTACATCGGCGACGCCAACAACAACGACGACTACCTGAAGTTCGACGAGCTCGCGACGCAGTCGTACTTCGCCAACTTCCAGATCGGAGGCCTGTTCGTGAAGTGGGCCGATCGCGCCAACGTCACCTGGGACCGGATCTACTTCACGGTGCGCGACAACGAGGCCGGCGCCGACCTCGAGGTCTTCACCAACAACGGCACCGGCAGCCACACGCTGGTGCCCGGTGACTGGGTGCGCTTCCTGCCGAACGGCAACGTCGAGTTCTTCATGACCGCAGCCGATCTCGCGATCGCGGCAGGTCCGCCGAACACCGGCGGCTCCAGCATCGACGGCTGCCACACGCTGGTGCAGACGGCGACCGGCGACCTGTTCTACTCGCCGGTACAGGGCGGTCACTGGGTCAACGGCAACCAGGGCGGCCCGGTGTTCGCGAACGACGGTTCGATCATCAAGATCGCGGCCGCCGACATCAGCTACGACCCGATCTCGGGCAACATCGCGAGCTTCGTGCCGAACAGCGCGCGGCTCTGCATCGAGGAGGTCAACGCCGGCTCGAGCTCCAACTCACGCACGATCCGCTCGATGATCGGCGCCGCCGGCGCGTTCGACAACCAGGGCCTGCCGATCCTCGGCACCTCGGGCAACACCGTGCTCGGCAAGATCAGCGGCCTCGGCCTCGACCCGCTCGGCGGCACGTTCACGACCACGTTCCCCGACGCCGCCGGCAACTACACCACCGAGCCCGACCTGATCTTCACCGCCGACTCCGGGCGCTACGCCGGCACGATCTTCTCGACCGCCAACAACGGCAGCATCGCGACGATCAACGGTCAGCTCTGCGGCAGCAACCTCGCCGGCGTGCCGGCGACCGGCGCGTGGCTCGGCGTGCAGCTCGACGTCCCCAACTTCCAGCCGACGGTGATGGGCCTGACGCTGGTCGACGCACTCGAGTACGAGCCGCTGCTGCTCGACGCGCCGAACAACGGTGTGATCGACCTCGCCGCCAGCCAGCCGTCCTTCGATCTCGACCTCAACGGTGCGCCGACGACGCTCGCGTTCCTGGTGCTGGCGTTCGGTCCGAACACGCCCGGCCTGTTCCCGCCGTCGGTGCCGCTGAGCGCGATTCCGGTCGGCTTCGTCGACAGCCACGCCGACGTGTTCACCGCGACCAACACCGTGACGATCGGGCTGCTGCTGACCGACCCGAACGGCTACGCCGCCTACCAGGTCGCCAACCCGAACGTCGGCGGCTACACCAACATCCGCTTCGTGATCCAGGCCGCCGCAGCACTCAACAGCGGCGGCGTGCAGGTCAGCACGCCAGTGATCACCGAATTGCGGTGATCACCAATAGGCACCGCACCGAATTGCGGTGATCACCAATAGGCACCGCACCGAATTGCGGTGATCACCAGCAGGCGTCGCTACGAGCTCGCGACGAACTGCTGCAGCTCGTGGTATCGCCGCTCGATCGTGGTGCGCTCGGCCGCCGCGATGCGGTCGACGCCGAAGCCCTCGACGGTCAGGCTGGCGGCGACCGTGCCGTAGGCGACCGCGCGCTTCAGGTTCCACACCGAGATCGACGCGCTGCCCGCGAGGTAGCCCATGAAGCCGCCCGCAAAGCTGTCGCCGGCGCCGGTCGGATCGACCACGTGCTCGGTCGGATAGGCCGGCAGCGCGTAGTGGAAGAACGTCGAGAACAGGAAACAGCCGTGCTCGCCCTTCTTCACGATCACCAGCTTCGGCCCGATCTTGAGCGCCGCGCGGCCGGCCTGGATCAGGTTGCTCTTGCCGGTCAGCATCTTGACCTCCTCGTCGTTGAGGATCAGGCCGTCGAGCCGCGGCAGGAGGGCCAGCAGCTCCTCGCGGTTGTGCTCGATCCAGAGGTCCATCGTGTCGGCGACCGCGAACCGGGGAGCCGCCATCTGATCGAGCACCGACGCCTGCGTCGCCGGCGCGCCGTTGGCGAGGAACACGAACGGCGTCTCGCGGTAGCTCGCCGGCACCTTCGGCTTGAAGTCGCCGAACGTGTTGAGCTGCACGTCGACCGTCTCGCGCGAGTTCATGTCGGCGGAGTAGCGACCGTGCCACGCGAAGGTCTTGCCGGGCTTGGTCTCGAGACCGGCGAGATCGATGCCGGCGTCGGTGAAGGTGCGCCGGTGGGCGTCGGGGAAGTCCTCGCCGACGACGCTGACGAGCTGCACGTCCGTGAACAGGCGCGCGGCGAGGCCGAAGTAGGTCGACGAGCCGCCGAGGCACTGCTTGGCGGTGCCGTGCGGGGTCTCGACGGTATCGAATGCGGTAGAGCCGACGACGAGCAGTGACATCGGCGGCGAACTTAGCGAGCCCGTCGCGGCAGCGCCCGCGTTTCCTGGCTTCCTCGCACCCCGCCGGCGCCGCCCGGCGACCGACGGCGCGGTGTCACGGCCCGATCGCGTCCTCGCGTTCTTCCTGCTCGACCTCGCGCTCGATGTCGGCCTTGGTGACGCGGTCCTTCTCGAACAACACCAGGAGCCCGCCGAGCAGCGACCAGAAGGTCAGATGCAGGCGGTAGAGCACCGACAGCGCGACCCCGCGCGTGCCCATGATCTGCGTCGCGTGCGCCGCGTCGGGCAGGTGGACGGCGCAGTACTTGCCGAACAGGTACTTGTACATCGCCTCGCCGATGCCCCAGCCGTTCGGGCCGAGCGGCAGCGCCGAGACGATGTTGATGATCGGGATCAGCGCGAAGTACTCGAACCACGGTACGCCGACGCCGAGCGCTTCGCCGATGAAGACGACGCTGAGCACCGAGATCACGTGATTGCCGACGCCGGCGAACAGACTCATCGCGATCACCGACTTGTGGTCGCGGTAGAAGTAGACCGCGCGATCGACGAGCCGCAGCACGTGGCCGACCTTGTGGGGCAACCGCTCGAGCAGCCACTTCAAGCGCACCAGCTCGCGCAGGCGGCGGCTGAACGCGCAGACCCCGAGCAACGCGACGCCGCCGATCACGCCCCAGATGCCGATCGCGACGTTGGCGAACCGGTCCAGCGCGAACAGCACGACGACGGCACCGAGCAGCGCCAGCGACGCGAGGCCGAGCACGCGGTCGACGATCACCGAGACCAGCACCTGGACGCGGTGGCCCGGGCAGCGCTTCATGATGTAGAGCGCCTTGACGAGATCGCCGCCGGTCGCTCCCGGTACGACGGTGTTGAAGAACACGCCGATCCAGGTGAAGCGCAGGGTCTCGAGCAGCGAGACGTCGGTGCCGTTGACCTTCAACAGCCACCACCAGCGCGCGCCGGCGATCAGCACGGTCAGGAAGTAGCAGAATGCCCCGAGCGCGAAGAGCCACGGATCGAGGTTCTTCCAGTAGGTCAGGAAGCCCGGTGCAACGTCGACGGTGCGGCCGTCGACCACCGTGCCGCGGGCGATCGAGTGCGACTCGGTCGCGCCGGGCAGGCAGTAGACCACCGGGTCGAGCTGCCACGAGCCGACGATCTCGATCGTCTGCTCGGCGACGACCTTGGCCTCCTCGCCCTCGCCGACGGTGTAGACCAGACGGTCCTCGAACGCGATCGTCGCGAACACGAACCACATCAGGCCCGCGACCAGCACGAACTTGAGCGTCGGCACCAGGAACCGCTTCACCGCCATTCTCCCTTCGGCCGCACGACCGCGCGCGCGGCTGCGATCGACGCCTGTTCGGCGGCAACGCGCTCGAGCAGCGCGCGGCCGAACGTCTCCGGCGCGATGCCGAGCTCGGCGAGACCGACGATCGGCACCGGGGCGCCGGTCGCGGCGACGTTGACCGCGAAGTGGATCAACGCGCTGACCGGGGTCACGGTCGCGATCGAGATCGAGAGCTTGCGCTGGTCGAGCCAGAGGTCGTCGCCGTCGCGACGGAGCCCGGCGGTGCTGGCCGGCGCGAGCTCGCAGACCAGCGCGTGGGCCTGCGCCGCGAGCAGACGCTGGCGGTGCACCGCGAGCAGCAGATCGGGCGCGGTGAACGCCTCCCAGAGCAGATGGACCATGTCGTCGCCGGCGATGCCCGGGCCGTCGAGATCGGCGAGATCGGCGATCTCCTCGCGGCGTACGGCGCAGCCGCCGCGGAAGCCGACGATCGCGTCGCCGACGAGCTCACAGCGCTCGAGGATCCAGTGCGAGCGCAGCTGCGAGCCGTCGTAGGCGATGGCGTCGGGGATCCAGTGCTGTTGCAGGGCCGCGGACATGGGCGATGGTCAGGAGCGTTGCCGGTCGCGATACCAGGCCTCGACCCAGGCGAGGTCGTAGTCGAGGCGGGTCTTGCCGAGGCAGAGGCAGAGCGCGGTCAGCGCCGGCACGCGCAGCTTGCTGTAGTAGGCGCGTTCGGTGAGCGCGACCTGAGCCAGGAAGTCGGCGGGCGCGATCGTGTCCCACGACTCGCGTCCGGGCAGCTGCACGGTCGCGAGCGCGTCGTCACCGCGCAGCTGGCCGCAGAGGTGGATCAACCGCAGCCGGACCACCGGGTCGCGGTCGAACCGCTCCGCGATCGAACCCGCTTCGCCGGCCGAAGCCGCCATCAGCGCCAGCAGGAACGGCACGCTGGCCTTGCCGCCGAGCCCGCGGAACTGCTGGATCGCACACAGCCGCACGTCGGCGCCGCCGGCATCGCGGCGCTGCAGCGCGCGGATCAGCGCACCGCGCACCGCGTGCGCGATCGCGCTGCGCAGCCGGTCGGCGACCTCGCCGCGCAGCGTGCGGTCGGTCTCGGCGAGCCAGAGCTCGCGCAGATCACCGACCAGCGCGATGCGGTCGCCCCACTGCGGCAGCGGTCGCTCGACCAGCACCGCGAGCGCATCGAGGTAGGCCGCGCGTTCGGCCGGTGTGAGCTCGCGCGTGCCGCGCTCGCTGGCGCGGTTCTTCGGCCGCGACAGCTGCACACCGCCGCGCGCCGCATCGAGCCGGGCGGGTTCGACCGCGAGGCCGAGCTGGGACGGATCGCCGACGCCGTCGAGCCCGAGCTGCCGCATGACCCGCACCGCGGAATCCAGCGCGGTGGTGACGTTCGCGGGACTGACGTCGAGTTCGGCGATCAGCAGCAGCCGAGCGATCGCGTCGGCGCCCTCGTCGAGCGCGCTGCCGGCTTCGTCCGGCAGCTCGGCGATCAGCTCGCGCACATGCCGCGACGGGTTCTCGAGCTCGACGATCGTGGTCGCGCCGGCGACGAACCCGAGCACGAGCCGGAACGGCACGAACAGCACGTTGCGCATGTACCAGACCGAGACCTCGGCGGTGTCGGCGTAGTCCAGCCGCCGGTCGGCGCCCGAACCGCGCACCCGCACGATGCGGTCGAGTTCGCCGGCGATCTCGTCGTAGCTGAGGTTGTCGGCCGCGGTGCAGCCACCGGCGAGCGCGCTGCCGAGCAGCGCCATGACGGGCAACGCGAACCGGCGCACGAGCCGCACGACGCTCACCACCCGAGCCTCCCCCGCCGCTGCTGCCAGCGTTCCTGCACCGCAGCGCGCGCGGCCGCGTCGGGGCGTTCGAGTGGGCCGAACGCGGGCGCCTCGGCGGCAAGGCCGGCCAGCGCAGAGTCGAGCTCGACGAACACGGCGGGATCCTGCTCGACGGCGAGGCGCGCGAGCAGCAGCGGTGCCGCCT
>JAGQRB010000511.1 GCA_020425925.1 Planctomycetota bacterium | reverse complement strand
CGTCGGGGATCTCGCGCTCGAACATCGCGCCGAAGCGGCCGTAGGCGCGCGTCGACCAGGTCGGCTGCCACGGCCCGGGCGCGCCGTTGCGCGGATCCTCGATCCGCAGCACGGTGACGCTGCCCTCGGGCAGCGGCAGCACCGCGGCGATCCAGGCGCAGTCGGTCCATACGTCGTTGTCGTGTGCGACCGCGTCCGGCGGTCGCACGTAGTGCACCTTCGGTGCGTCGTCGCCTTCTTCGGCGAACTGCTGCAGTGCGCGGAACTGGTGACCGGCGTGCTGTGGATCGCCGTCGAGCTTCACCGCGCCGTGCTCGGCGCGCAGGAACATCAGCACGTCGAGCGCGGTGACGTCGTCGGCGATCGTGCGGGCGCGGACCGCGCGGGACTCGTGCAGCGCGACCTCGCCGGCCTTGGTGCACCAGTCGATCTAGGCGACATGCCAGCGCGGGCCGGGCTTCTGCTCGTCCGATGCGAAGCCGCGGAACTGCTGCGTCTCGCCGTGGCCGCAGTGCCAGAAGTCGTGCTGCGTGCCGCCGAAGGTGGTCTTGTTCCAGCCGACGAACAGGCCGCGGTGGTGCGGGAACGTGCCGCCGAGGCCCTTGGTCAGCAGCCGTCCGTCCGGGGCGTAGACGTGGTGGTAGACCTTGCTGGTCGCGAGGTGGGCGTTCGGGTCGTGCGGCTCGCGCACGAGCCGCGCGACCAGGGTACCGTTCGCCGTCCGGACCTCGTCGGGATCCGGTTTCGGGGTGGGGGCGGCCGGCGACTGACCGAGAGTCGCCGCGGCGAACGCGAACGACGCGAGGAACGGGAGGTGGCGCACCCGTGCATGCTATCGCCGGCGCGATACGCTGCGAATCCATGAAGCTCGCGGTCTACGCCCACCCGTTCGACCTCGACGCGCTGGCGGGCGAAGGTGGCCTGCGTCGGCTCGCCGATCTCGGGTTCGCGGAGATCGCGCTCGCGACCAGCTACCACGACGGGCGCTGGCTGCAGCCGTGGCACCCGCAGACCCGCGTCCGCTTCCTCGAGGACGGCACGGTGCACTTCCGGCCGCGCGCCGACTACGGCGTGCTGCAGCCGCTGCCGTCGACCGCCGTGCCCGCGACCGGGCCGTCGCCGCTCGAGCGACTCTGTGGCGCGGCGCCGGCGGCGGGGCTGACGGTGCGGGCCTGGAACGTCTTCCATCACAACACACGCCTGGGCGACAGCCATCCCGAGCTCGCGGTCGAGAACGCGTTCGGCGATCGCCACACCTACGCGCTGTGTCCGGCACAGCCCGAGGTGCAGCGCTACGCGCTCGCGCTCGCGGCCGACCTCGCCGCGCACGACGGCCTCGCCGCGATCGAGCTCGAGGCAGTCGGCTGGATGGGCTGGAAACACAGCAGCCACCACGACAAGGCGAGCTTCCAGCCGAAAGGTGCGTTGCTCGCGGCCCTGTCCTACTGCTTCTGCGCGGCCTGTCGGGAGCGCATCGCGGCGACCGGCGGCGACCCCGAACGGGCGCGCGCGCGGGCGTGCGAGCTCGTCACCGCCGAGCTCGAGCGCGGCGACGCGATGGCGCCGGGCCCGGTGCTCGAGGGCACCGGCGGGCTCGACGAGGTCGCAACCGCCCGCGCCGCGACGATGCACGCGTTCGGTGCCGACCTGCGCCGCGCGGTCGCGACCGACCTGGCGCTGCAGGTGCATCCGGACCCGACGTTCGCGGGCAGCCAGCTGCCGGTCGCGCAGGTCGACGGCTTCGGCGCGCAGGAGTTCGTCGTCACCGCCTACGGCGAGAGCCTCGCCGCGACCGCGCGGCTGGTGGCGGCGGCGCCGATTGCGGCGCTCGGGCCCAAGCGCCTGTCGATCTGGCCGAAGGCGCCGCAGCTCGCGAGCGACGAAGATCTCGTGAAGGTGCGTGAGCTCTGCGCGCAGCATGGCATCGACGCGCTGGCGATCTACCATCTCGGTCTGCTGCCGTGGCGCACGATCGAGCGCGCGGCCCGGGTACTCCAGGCATGATCAAGCTGTTCTCCCGTCCGCTCGTCGTCGCCGCGCTCGTCGCCCTGACGCGCGGCCAGGACCCCGCGCCTGCGGCCGCCAGCGGCGCCGGCGCTGCGACGACCCCTCGCCTCGTGGTGCTCTGCTCGGTCGACCAGCTCGCCAGCTGGGTGTTCGAAGAAGCGCAGCCGCACTTCACCACCGAGGGCGGCTTCCAGCGGCTGGTGCGCGATGGCGTGACGTTCACCAACTGCGCCTACGAGCACGCCTGCACCGAGACCGGGCCGGGCCACGCGACGATCGGGACCGGCGCGCCGGCGCGGCTGCACGGCATCGTGCGCAACAGCTGGTACTCGGCGGAAGTCGGCAAGACGGTCTACTGCGTCGGGGTCGCCGCGGAAGCGCTGCCGGAGCTGCCCGAGGGCAGGAACCGTGGCCCGGGGCGGCTGCTGGCGCCGACCCTGTCGCAGACGATGCGGCAGCAGCTCGCCGGCTGCCGCACCGCCAGCGTGTCGTGGAAGGACCGGTCGGCGATCCTGATGGTCGGCGCCGAGGCCGATGTCGCCGCCTGGATCGAGACCTCCACCGGACACCTCGTCACCAATCGGACCTGGTGCCGCGAGGTGCCGCCGTGGATCGCGAGGTTCAACGCCGATCGCGTGCTCGACGGCCTGTTCGGCAGTGTCTGGCAGCCGATCGGTCCGGAGTCGGCCTACGCCGGTCTGGTCGACGACCGCCCCTACGAACAGGCCCACGGCAACGGCACCGGTGCGCACACGCTGCCGCAGAAGATCACCGGCGGCACCGACGCGGCCGGCAAGAAGTTCTACGCCGAGCTCTATGCCTCGCCCTTCGGCAACGAGGTCGTGCGGCGTGCCGCCGAGGCGTGCATCGACGGCATGCAGCTCGGCGCCGACGAGGTGCCGGATCTGCTCGCCGTCAGCTTTTCGTCGACCGATCTGGTCGGCCACTACTTCGGCCCGGACTCGGTCGAAGCGCGCGATACGTTGCTGCGGCTCGACCGCGAGCTCGAGCGCTTCCTCGCGTTCCTCGATCAGAAGGTCGGGGCGGGGCGCTATGCGTTCTTCCTGACCGCCGACCATGGCGTCGGTCCGACGCCCGAGTGGGCCAAATCGCGCGGCATCGACGCCGGCCGCGGCCTGCTGCAGTCGCAGGCCCGCGCCGCTGCCGAGCGTGATCTCGTCGCGCGGTTCGGCCCGGCGCCGGCGGGACATCGCTACTGCACACACGTCGGTGAGTGGGCGCTGGTGCTCGATCGGGCTGCGTTCACCGGCGACGACGCCGAGGCCCGGTTCGCCGAGGCGACGCGCATCGCGGCGGCTGCCGCAACCCATGTCGCCGGCATCGAGGCGGCGTATCCGACTACAGAGATCCTCGAGCAGGATCCCGGCGACGATCCGATCCGCCGGTCGCTGCGCGCGGCGCTGCATCCCGAGCGGGCCGGCGACGTGCAGCTCGTCGCCAAGCCGTACTGGCTCGATGGTCCGACGCCCGCGTCCCACGGCACGCCGCACCCGTACGACCGCGAGGTCGTCGCGTTCGCGATGGGCACGGGTCTGCCGACCGGCACGCGCATCAGCGAGCCGGTCACGCCCGGCATCGGCGTCGTGTTGTTCGCGCGCCTGCTCGGCATCTCGCCGCCGGCGTCGGCGCAGGATCGACTGCCGGCCGCGCTGCTGCAGGACAAGCAGGATCGCTGATCGGTCGGCGGAGCGCGGCCGCCGCTGCCAACGGCGGTTCCGCGTCGGTCGTCATCGCGGCAGCTCCCGGGCGCGACCCGTGGCTCGGGAATGGGCTACGCTACCTCGTTCCGTGTGTCTCGAACTGCGACGTCGACCCCTCGTCGCACCCCTCAAGTCCGCGCGTTCCCCCGCGCCCGGTCCCTATGCAACGACTGATTCAACGATTCCCCCTGCAGCGGGGCAGCCACGACTCGCGAGCGACCGGTATGTGCGCGATGGAGATGGTCGCGTGGCTCGCCGGTGAACCGCACAGCGACGAGCCGCGCTGCGCCTGCCCGGTGATCGCGGCTTTCGTGCGCGCCACCAACGACGTCATGGGCGATGCGGCGCGCAACCGCGATCTGCGGCCGCTGGTACCGATGCTGGTCAACACGCGCAGCACCGCCGCGATCGAGCGCGAGCGCGGCCTGATGGTGCTCGACTGCCTGCTGCGCCGGATCGTGCCGGCCTGGTTGCGGCGGCGCGGCAGCGCCGACGAAGCGGTCGTCTTCGAGCTGCTGCTGCCGATCACAGCGCCGGCGCGCCTGACGGCAGCCGCGCGCGCGCTCGCGCACTACGGGCGCGAGCTGCACGCCGCGCAGTGGG
>JAGQRB010000052.1 GCA_020425925.1 Planctomycetota bacterium | reverse complement strand
GCTCGGGGCACAGCGGCAGCCGGTTGCCGTCGGCGGCGAAGTCGCGGCCGAGCTCGTCGGTGTCGACCTCGACGATGCGGTTGCAGAGTCCGGCCGCGAGCAGCGACGGGATGCCGGCCTCGCCGCGACCGACGAGCTGGATCGGGCCTTCGCCGGGCAGGCTGGCGCAGGCCAGCGCGATGTCGACGGCCGCCTGATAGCCCTCGCCGCGGCCGAGCAGCAGGCCGTTGCGCTGCCACGCCGAGCGGTAGCGCTGCCATTCGCCGTAGGGTCGCGGGTCGACGAGCGCGAGCTGGAAGTCCGGGTCGGGCTCACCGGTGACCGCGGCGGCGGCGATGCTGGCGCCGCGCGGGTCGACGATCACGCGGAACGGCACGCCGGTCTCGGGCTGCTCGCGCAGGCGCAGCGGGATCGGCACGCCGTCGGCACCGCGCACGACGCCGCAGCGCCAGGTCGGCGACGTCGAGTCGTGCCACTCGATCGCCTTGCGTTCGATGTCGAACGCGAGCCCGGGCGCGAGGTCGCGCCATGACGCGACGCGCGGCCGCCGCGCGAGGTACTCGCGCGCCATCGCACGCGGGTCGAGCCGGGCGTTCGGTCGCTGCCGCAACAGCGGTTGGAGGTCCGCCGCCGCGAACACCGCGCCCGGTGGCTCGGCGACCTCGGCGTGCGCATCGGGCGGGCCGATCAGAGCGTCGTGCAGGAAGCCGTAGACCGCTTCGCGCATCGGGCGGTCGTAGTTGTGGCCTTCGTCGCCGTGCCGCGAGCCGGGCGCGCGGCCGCCGAGGCGCAGCCAATGGGCGGTCAGCTCGGGCAGACCTTCGGTCGGGAAGTTGTGCGTCCAGTCGCCGGTGACGGTGCCGAAGAACGCCGGCTTCGGCGCGAACACGGCGCACATCTCGGGCACGTCGGTGGTGGCTGCGGCGCGCGGCACGTGGTTGCAGCCACAGTGGGCGCCGGTATCCGACAGGATCTCGCGCCAGTAGCACGCCATCACGATCGGCGCGGCCGCGGCGAGACGATCCTCGAGCGCCATCAGGTAGTAGGTCTGCTGGCCGCCGCCGCTGGCACCGGTGACCGCGACGCGGGTCGGGTCGACGTCATCGCGCGCCAGCAGCCAGCCGAGCGCGCGCTGGTTGTGCCAGGTCATCGCGCCGACCGAGTTGACGCCGCTGGCGACGTCCTCGACGTGCACGCTGTCGACCGCCAGCGCGAGCCAGCCGAGCCGTGCGAACGCGGCGCAGCGCGCCTGTACGACCGGGTGGATCGCGCCGTTCTGCCAGTGGCCATGCGGACAGAGGATCGCCGGGCGGCGGCCTTCGCCGTGTTCTTTCGGCAGCCATAGCCAGCCGGTCGCGCGCTGGCCTGGGAAGCCGATCCAGCTGACGCGCTGCAGCACCACACCCTCGGCCGCGAGCTCGCCGTGGACCTCGACCTCGAACGGCACGTCGGGCGGCGGCGGCAGCAGGCCGAGCGCGTCCTGGACGTGGCGACGGACCGCGAGTCGGCGCTCGGGCCAGGCCGCCGCGGCGTCGGCCGCCAGGCTCGGTGTGCGGGGCGGCAGCAGCCGATCCCTGAGCGCGGTGAGTGCCGCGGCGCGTTCGGCGACCGGCACGATCGGTTGCAGCGTCGCGAACAGCTCCGCGTGGGTGAGCTCGGGGGTGAGCTCGAGCGCGTCGATGTCGCCGGGGAACGGCTGGTGCGCGCCGATGTTGTCGCCGAGGCGCAGCATGGCCTGCGGCGATCGGCCCTCGCCGAGCAGCGCGCCGCCCTGCAGCGCGCCGTCGACGAACAGCAGCGCGCCGCGCGATTCGGGCTCGTAGCTGACCTCGATGCGGTGCCACTGGCCGTCGTCGATGCGCGACACCGACGGGATGCGGACCGAGCCCCACGACCAGGCCTCGAACGAGATCACGCCAGGCGAGCGGCCGAGGACGAGCGACAGCGCGACCGCTTCGCCGTGTCGGGCCATCAGCGGCGTGCAGAAGCCGGCGTGGGTCGTGCGCAGCGCGCAGCGCAGCGTGAACGGCAGCGTGCCGTCGATCGGGCACGGGCCGACGTCGATATGGGCGGTGTCGCCGTCGAAGTGGGCCGCGCCGCCGTGGACCCCGTCGGCGACGACGCTGGCGCCGCGCCAGCGCGTGTCGCTGGCGTCGAGCGACTCGCTGACGAACGCCTGCGCGGTCAGCAGGCCCGACAGCAGGAAGACCGGGAGCCGACAGAACGGGAGCCGGAGGAACGGGCCGAGCACGCGCGCCATGGCCGCAGGATACGAACTCGGGCCGCCGTCGCTCTGCGGTTTTCCCCATGGCCGCCGGGTCGATCTCCGGTTCTGTTCGCGGCATGTCGGGGTCCCCGGAGCGTTTGGCCGGCGCGCGCAGCATCGCGGCGTTGCAACAGCTGATCGGCGGCACGCCGCTGCTCGAGATCCTCTACGAGCTCGACGGCCGGACGGAACGCGTCTACGCCAAGTACGAGTCACTCAACATGACCGGCTCGACCAAGGACCGCATGGCCTGCCACGTGCTGACCGAGGCGCTCGCGTCGGGACAGCTGCGCCCGGGCGACACGATCGTCGAGGCCAGCAGCGGCAACACCGGCATCGCGTTCGCCGCGGTCGGGGCGGCGCTCGGCCACGCGGTCCGCATCTTCATGCCCGACTGGATGAGCCACGAGCGCACCGACCTGATCCGCAGCTTCGGCGCCGAGGTCGTGCCGGTGACGCGCGCGCAGGGTGGCTTCGTCGGTGCCGTCGAGCTCGCCGAACGTTGCGCCGACGCCGAGGACCACGTGTTCCTGCCGCGACAGTTCGCCAACGCCGCGAACGTGCGTGCCCACGCCTGCGGCACCGGCCCCGAGATCCTGCGCCAGCTCGCGCTCTACGGCCGCCGGCCCGACGCGTTCGTCGCCGGCGTCGGCACCGGCGGCACCGTGATGGGCGTCGGTCGCGCACTGCGCGGGGCCTGGCCCGAGGTCCGGGTGCACCCGCTCGAGCCGGCGAACTCGCCGACGCTGCGCACCGGCACCAAGGTCGGATCGCACCGGATCCAGGGCATCAGCGACGAGTTCGTGCCCGCGATCGTCGATCTCGCCGGCCTCGACCCGGTCGTCGACGTCTGGGACGGCGACGCGATCCTGATGGCGCAGCAGCTGGCGCGCCAGCTCGGGCTCGCGGTCGGGATCAGCTCGGGGGCCAACGTGCTCGGTGCGATGAAGCTGGCGCAGGAGATCGGCGACGGTGCCGTCGTCGTCACGGTGTTGCCGGACTCGAACAAGAAGTACCTGTCGACCGATCTGTGTCGCGACGAACCGGTGAAACCCGACTACCTGACGCCGCGGGTGCGGCTCGTCGGATTCCGCGGTATGCGCTGATCCGCGCTCACGAACGCGCGATCGTGTCGCGCAGCAGGCGATCGACGATCGCCGGGTCGGCGCGACCCTTGGTCGCGCGCATGACGTGGCCCTTGAGCGCGTCGAGCGGCTTCTCGACGCCGTTGCGGACGTCGTCGGCCGCCTTCGGCAGCGCCGCGATCGCGGCCTCGACCAGCGGTTGCAGCGTCTCGGGCTCGGCGATGCGCTCGAGCCCGAGCGCCCGCATCGACGCGGCGGCGTCGCTGCCGTGCTGGTGCATGTGCGCGAACACCTTCTTGGCGGCGACCGCGGTCAGCGCCTTCTGCGCCAGCAGCGCGAGCAGCGCGGCGAGGCCGGTGGGGGCGATGCGCAGCTCGTCGAGCTCGATCCGGAACTCGCGCAGCGCGCCGAGCACATCGGTCATGATCCAGTTGCTCGCCGCCTTCGGTTCGGCGCCGGCGGCGACCACGGCCTCGAACCAGTCGCCGAGCCGGCGATCCTGGGTCAACACGCCGATGTCGTACTCGGGTAGCCCGTACTGCGCCGCGAAGCGCGCGCGCCGCGCCGCCGGCAGCTCGCCGAGCTCGCCGCGTACCGCCGCGATCGTCGATTCGGCGAGCACGAGCGGCGGCAGATCGGGATCCGGGAAGTAGCGATAGTCGGGGGCGGTCTCCTTGCTGCGCTGCGGTCGCGATTCGCCGCGCTCGTCGAGCCAACCGCGGGTCTCCGCCGCGACCGCGCCGCCGGCCGCGAGGATCGCGGTCTGCCGCCGTTGCTCGTACTCGAGCGCGCGCTGCACCATCTTGATCGAGTTGAGGTTCTTGAGCTCGACCTTGGTGCCGTACTCGGTGGCGCCCACCGGCATCAGCGAGATGTTGGCATCGCAGCGCATCGAACCGAGCTCCATGTCGCAGTCGCTGACGCCGGCGAACCGCAGGATCTCGCGCAGATTGGTGAGGAACGCGGCGGCATCCTCGGCGGCGCGCAGGTCGGGCTCGGAGACGATCTCGATCAGCGGCACGCCGGCGCGGTTGAGATCGACCAGCGTGCCGGCGTCGGTGTGCACCAGCTTGCCCGCGTCCTCCTCGAGATGGATCCGTTCGAGTCGGCAATGCCGGCCATCGCCGATCGGCACCCGCCCGCCGACGCAGTAGGGCCGCTCGAACTGGCTGATCTGGTAGCCCTTCGGCAGGTCGGGGTAGAAGTAGTTCTTGCGCGCGAACACCGACACCGGCTGGACGGCGCCGTCGAGCGCGAGTGCGGCGCGCACCGCCAGCTCGATCGCGCGCTGGTTCAGCCGCGGCAGCACTCCGGGCAGCCCGAGATCGACGGCGTGCACCCGCGTGTTCGGCTCGCCGAGCGAATCGACCGGCGCAGGTGAGAACAGCTTGGTCCGGGTCGCGAGCTGCACGTGCACCTCGAGGCCGATCACCGTCGTGAAGTTCATCGCGCACCTCCGGCGAGCGGCGCGCGCGCGACGTGATGGTCCGTGACGCGCTGGAACGCGCTGCCGACCTGCAGCAGCAGGTCGTCGTGCATCGGTGCACCCATGCACTGCAGCCCGATCGGGCGTCCGTCGGCGGTCGTGCCGCACGGCAGCGACAGGGCCGGGATGCCCGCCAGGCTCGCCGGTACCGT
>JAGQRB010000510.1 GCA_020425925.1 Planctomycetota bacterium | reverse complement strand
ATCCGCGCAGGTCGAAGGCGGAGGCCCGTCGGGTCGCTGCGGTCGCCAAGCTCGGTGTGCCGGTGCTGGCGCATGCGCGCGCGCGCCGGGAGGACATCGACGCGGTCCACGCGAGCGGGGCGAGCCAGGTCGGGATCTTCCTCGGCATCAACGAGATCAGCCGCGCGGTGCGTGTGCCGGGCGCGTCGACCGACGCGCTGCTCGCCATGATCACGGACGCGGTCTCGCACGCGCATCGCCTCGGGCTCGTGGTGCGGTTCACGGTCGAAGACGCGAGCCGCACGCCCCGCGACGAGCTGCTGCTCGCGTACGAGACTGCGCGTCGCGCCGGCGCCGACCGGCTCTGCTTCGCGGACACCGTCGGGATCCTCGGCTCGCGTGAGATCGAGGACGTGGTCGCGGATCTCGTCCGCCACTTCCCCGGCTTGCCCGTCGAGGTTCACTTGCACGACGACCGCGGTCTCGCGATGGCCAACGCGCTCGCGGCCATCGACGCCGGCGCGACGTGGGTGTCGACCTCCGTGAACGGGCTCGGCGAGCGGTGCGGCATCACCGATCTCGCGACGCTGCTCGCCAACCTCGAGCACCTCGGGATCCGCGAGCTCGAAGACGGCGCTGCGGTGCAGCGCCTGAGCCGGCTCGTCGCGGCGCACGCCCGCGCGCCGGTCGACGCGCGGCGCCCGGTCGTGGGGCGGCATGCGTTCACCCACACCGCGCGGCTGCACGCGCTCGCCGAGGCGCGCGACGAGATGGCCTACTCGTGGATCCGGCCCTACCGCGTCGGTCGCGAGACCGTCATCGCGGAGCCGGCGGCGGAGCGCGAGCGGGATGTCGTCGAGCCGCGGGTCATCGGCGCCAGCGAGCTGCCGTTCCATCGCGACGGTCCCGGCGTGCGATACGTGCTGCTCGACGAACGCCTGCACGCCGACTGCCGGCAGTACCTGATCGCGCGCCACTTCCCACCGGGCACGGTCGCGGGGCCGGGCCACGTCGACAGCCACCGACATGACGCCGACAGCTGGTTCGTCTTCCTCGGCGACCAGCCCGGTCTGGCCGGCCTCGCAGTCGAGGTCACCCTCGGCGAGCGGCGCTTCACGGTCTCGAGCCCGGCCAGCGTGTTTATCCCGGCCGGCATGCCGCACTCCTACCGCTTTGTCGCCGGCAGCGGCCTCTACTTCAACCACGTCCCCGTCGGCCGCTACGAGCGCAGCCTGCTCGACGAAGAACTCCCCGAACCGGCCGGGGGACACGGCAGGGCCTGACGACCGCAGTCCGCCGTTCCGGGCTCGACGAGGTGCGGCGTAGCCAGCCGCCGGATTCGGGCCCGGTCATTTCTCTCCGCAACTGGAGTCAGGAATGCAAGACAGTCAGTCCCGCGCCCTCGACATGGGCGTCATCGTCATCGTGGGCGACCGGTTCGCGCCGTTCGCTTCGCGCCATGACCAGGTCCTCACCTACCAGGAGTTCGTCTCCCGGTTTGTGAAGGAATCGAAGCCGGCCAGGCTCGAGATCGAGATCGGCCAGGGCCTGTCGGTCGATCAGCGCCAGCGCATCGCGCGCTGGGTCGCGAACTCGACCGGCGACGTGGTCGGCTTGCCCGTGGTCGCCTCGCGGCGCCTCGCTCACAAGCACGAGCCGAAGAACATCATGGTTTCGCAGTTCGCGCGCCTCGGCCCGGACTCGTTCGTCGGCCAGCTGATGATCGACGACCGCAACGAGGTGCTCAGTGACCACCAGACCGGTGGGCACATCTCGGGCATGGCGGAGATCGAAGCCATGCGCCAGGCGTTCCTCGTGATCGCCGAGCAGTTCTTCATCCCCGAGGGTGACAGCAGCAAGCGCACGGTCGTGACGATCCGCAAGGACATCACGTTCCATCGCTTCCTGTTCCCGCTCCCGGCCGAGATCCGGTTCGAGATCGAGGAAGCCCCGGTCGGCGATTCGAGCCGCCTGCGCTTCCACGGCAAGATCGAGATCGTGCAGACCGGCCAGGTCTGCGCCGAAGGCAACGTCGTCTTCGTGGTCTTCCCGACGGACGGCATGCACGAGCGCGAGCTCGCGCAAGGCCGGCAGGCGCTCGAGCGCCTCGCTGCCGAGGGAGGTGCGCGATGATGCCTCCCCCGACCAAGGTCATCGCGGTCCTGATGGTGTGGCTCTGCGCGTCCGCGCAGGGCTGCACCCGCGCGGGGTCGCCGGACGTCACCGCGCCGCCGGTCGTGCAGCTCTACGCGTTCGACGGCGGCTCGACGTTCATCCCGGACAAGTCGATGTTCCACGCGGCCTACGCCGGCCAGGGCGCGATTCGTCTGCCGGTCACGGCCTTCTTGATCGTGCACCCGCGCGGCACGCTCGTGTGGGACACCGGCCACAGCGATTCGTTCGCGCGGCCGGGCGCCAAGGTGCCGGACCGCTATCTGATCCGCGTCGAGAAGACCCTGGTGGAGCAGATGCAGACCGTCGGCATCACGCCAGCCGAGGTCGACTACCTCGCGTTCTCGCACTGGCACTTCGACCATACCGGCAACGCCAACCTGTTCACGCGCGCCACGATCATCGGCCAGCGCGACGAGTGGGAATACGCGTTCAGCCCGGACGCCGAGACTGGCTTCGGCATGAAGCCGGACACGTACGAGGCGCTGCGCGACAACCCGACAGACCTGTTCGTCGGCGACCGCGACGTCTTCGGCGATGGCACCGTGCGCATCGTGCGCGTCGGCGGCCACACGATCGGCAGCCAGGTGCTCGTCGTCCGACTCGCCGACCGCGTCGTCGTGCTGAGCGGCGACATCTATCACTTCGCCGGGCAGCGGACGCACCAGCGCGTTCCGCCCTTCAACCACGACTACGAGCAGACCCTGGCCGGCATGCGTCGCGTCGAGGACCTGCTCGCATCGATCACGAACGCCCGGCTCTGGATCACACACGACCCGGAGCAGATGGCCCAGCTGCGTTACGCGCCGGAGGTGTACCGATGAGTGCCTGGAACGAACAGGAGCTCGAGCTCATGGCGCCCGCGTTCGCGTTCTTCGACGTCGACGGAACGCTGCTGCGGATGCGCTCGATGTTCGCCTTCGAGGACTACTGGCTCGACCGCCAACAGCACAACGGCGACCCCGACTCGAGGTCGCGCCGTGAGCAGCGGCTCGAGGTCCTTGCTGGCCTCGGGCAGCTCCCGCGCGAGCTCGCGAACCGTGCGTTCTACCGCGGCTTCGCGGGCCGCGACCGCCGTGCCGTCGAGCGCGGGATCCGGGCGTGGTACCGCGAGCTGCGTTCGAGCGGGACACCGTACCTTCGTCGAGAGACGGTCCGGGTGCTGCGTGCACTGCAGCGCCAGGGGATCGAGCCGGTGCTGGTCTCGGGCTCGTTCGTCGAGCTGCTGCGGCCGTTCGCGGAGGAGCTCGGGATCCGCCACATCCTCGCGACCCGTCCCGTCGTGCGCGGCCACTCGTACACGGGCGAGCTCGATGGCCCGCCGATGATCGGCGAGGGCAAGCGGCTCGCGGTCGTAGACTTCATGGCGCGGCAGGGCGCGAGCCCGGCCGACTGTCATGCGTGTGGCGACCATGTCTCCGACGCCGCGATGCTCGGGTCCGTGGGTAGCGCGATCGTCGTCGCCGGCGATCCGGCGCTCGACGAGCTCGCGCGGGTTCGTGGCTGGCAGGTCGTGCAAGCGGAGGTGACGCGATGAACCGCTCCACTCATGGCAGCATCCTGATCGTCGGTGGCGGCCCGGTGGGGCTGATGCTGGCGATTCGCCTGCGCATGCTCGGCATCGAGTGCCGGATCATCGACAAGCGCGCCGAGCCGGACATGCACTCCAAGGCGCTGAGCCTCAGCTCGGCGACGCTCGAGCTGTTCGATCAGCAGATCGGCATCACCGACGAGCTGCTGGAGCTGTCGTACCCAAACGCGACCGTGCACATTCACTGGAACGGTCGACCGCTCCATCGCGTGTCGCTCGGGTCGGTCCCGAGCCGGTTCTCGTACTACTTGATGGTGCCGCAGTACGAGACCGAGCGGCTGCTCCGCGAGCGGCTCGCCGAGCTCGGTGGCATCATCGAGCGCGGCGTCGAGCTCGTGGCGCTCTCGCAGGTCCGCGATCGGGTCCTCGTCACCACGACGTCCGGCGACGGCGGCCAGGAGACGCGCTTTTTTGACTTCGTCGTCGGCTGCGACGGTGCGCGCAGCACGGTGCGCGATCTCGTCGGGATCAAGTTCCTGGGGCACGACTACGGCATGTTCTTCGCCATGTGCGACGCGCCGATCTCGTGGCCCGGGCGGGCGGGCAAGATGATCTACTCGATCACGGACCGTGGCTTCGCGATCTCGATCCCGATGACGAACGGCATCCACCGCGTCGTGATCAGCGGCAAGGGCAAGCTCGACCGCGAGCGGCCGTGGGGTCCCGAGGACTTCCGCGCCCGGCTCGACGAGCTCGGGCTGCAGGACCTCGTGCCCGGCGAGTCGATCTGGAGCTCGGCGGCGCCGATCTTCAACCGGCTCGCGTGCAGATTCCGGTCCGGCCACGTGCTGCTCGCGGGTGACGCGGCCCATACGTTCTCCCCGATCGGGGGGCAGGGCCTCAACACCGGCGTCCAGGACGCCGCGGCGCTGGCCTGGCGGCTGGCCGCCGTGCTGCATGGCGAGGCCGACGAGGCGGTGCTCGACGACTATTCCGAAGAGCGCCGCGCCTACGCCGCCGAGGTTCGCCGGTGGACCGACGAGCTGACGAGGCTGATCGCGCGCATCGACCGCAACGAGGCGGGTGCGCTAAGGCACTTCCTGCCGTCTGCGCGCGGTGGCGCTTTCCTGGCGGAGGTGCTGCCGCTGCGGCTGGCCGGCCTTGCGGGTCTGGCCGGCGTCGACGAGGACTCCGGTTCGTCGGCGGCCTGAGACTGCGACGCGCGCCGTCGGGCGCGCGTCGCGCCCGGCGGTGCGTTCCCGGTGGTCCGCTGCGGTGGGCAGGGGGACACGGCAGGGCTTCGCGGCAACCCGTCGCCTATCCGGTGCCCGGGCCGATCCCCGGGGAGACGATGATGAGATTCCTCAAGATCCAGCAGAGACTTCGCAAGCGATTACAGCGCATGATCGCGGACGAGCCCCGCGCCGTATGGCTCGATCACGCCGGGGGCGACCCGGACGCCGTCGCCGACGTGGTCTGCGACTGCACGGGCCTGACAGCATCCGCAGCGCCCGCCGTCATCAGGAAGACGCTTGCGCTCCTGGTGTTCGGCCTGACTCGCAGCGACGCGCGGCGGGTCCGGCGCCAACTCGTCGCTTCGGGTGTGCCCTGCCGCGTGCTCGTCGACCCCGAGCTCCTGCAGAAGCGCTTGGCGAGCTAATTCGAAGCAGCGGCGCTCGAGACCATCCTGGTGTGGAACAATCTGCATGACGACCTGTTCGCCGCGCCGGTCGAGGAAGCCGAGGCCGAACCGGCGACGCGCATGCGCCGCTACCGGAGCGTCCTGGCCAAGGACAGTGCCGAGTGGAAGGTGATCACGAACACCATCTCCTACTTCCGCCGCCACCAGGATCGCATGCGATACGCGGAGTTCGTCGCTCGCGGCTTTCCGATCGGCAGCGGCCCCGTCGAGTCCGCAGCCAAGACCATCGTCCAGGCCCGACTCAAGCGCAGCGGCATGCGGTGGTCTCGCGATGGCGGGCAGCATGTCCTCGACCTTCGAACCTTGCTGAAGTCAGAGCGATGGGCGCCGATGTGGAGCACGATCAAGAAGGCCGCGTGACATGCCTCGATCCAAACTCACACCCCGTGAATGGAGCGGGTGATCGGGATCGAACCGACGACATTCAGCTTGGAAACGCCTTGCGGTGACTCCGAGCACGCACCGAGCGAACGCACGGGATGGCCCGTTTGAGGCCATCGGACGCAGTCTACCGGCGAATTCTAGCTAGGACAACACCGGACCCTTTCGGCCTGGAGGGGACGTGGATTCTGCTGCATTCGGGACGTTCTGCTGTATCTACAGCAGTCGCGAACGATGGCTCCCTCCATGCTGTCCCTGAGAGTTTCGGTTTCGGTCACTGCGATGACGGTGTGGCTGTGATGGTGTCCAGAAGGCTTCTGGGGCGCGTGCTGCGTGCGTTGGCAGCAAGCAGCGGTGCGACGCTTCGAAGCATTCACTTGAGCGAGCGCGAAGCGCTAGAGGCTCTGTGCGACGATGCTGACGGGTCTGCGATGGCCTTCATGCGCAGCGCCTGCTAATCGGCGTGGCATGATCGGATCTGGACGCAGTACGTGCCGGCCGAACGGCGCCGAATCCTCTGTGGAAAACTGATCAAGCGCAGGGTCGTCGGATCGCGGTGGGGGAGCGGTTTCGTCGGGAAGGCAGGAAGTGGACAGCATGTCGGCCAGTCGCCAACTTCTTGAGCGCCGGCGACAAGCCTTGCTCGAGCGGCTGCCGGATGCGGGGAGTAGTCCGCTCAAGAGCCTGACCCTTCTCGTCAGCCGACTTGCGGGGACAGAGTTCGGGGGCTTCGATCGATCGACCTACGCGCGGGACGTCAGGATCCTTGTGGAGAGAGGATACGCCGAGGTCGGCATCTTGCGCCGAACCCCTGACGGCGATGCGAAGAGTCGGTAGCCGTTGAGCATTCTGTGCAAGTTGTGCAGCGTGCACACTCTGCCCAGAACGACTCAGGACGCTTCGTGAATGACAGATCGAAGCCACGGGGTCGCACGGCGCCCCATGTCGGACCGACTTCTCGATGAGGGCATCGAACTCGTCGTAGAAGCCGCCGCCCTAGAAGGCGTGTCCATCAGCCCCAAGACCGCTCTTCGCTGGTGCCTTCAGGGCGTCCGGGGAGTCAGACTCGAGAACTTGAAGGTTCGCGGTCGGCGTATGACCAGTCGGGCAGCGCTGCGCCGCTTCATCGCATCGACTCAGGATCGGCAGGCGCCGGTGCAAGCTTGCATTGATCCTGAGGGCGCGCGGCGGGTCTTGGAGGCCTACGGCCTGTGAGGGGCGCCGCGTCTGGAAACGACACCGCCCATCGACCTGACCTTGGCAGGGGGATCGATGGGCGGGGAAGAGACTGCTCACCAGCGGCATTGCCGCCGCTGCGGGAGGTCGACGATGCAGGAGACTAGCACTTCTGATCGCCGCTGTCAGGCTTCGCATCGTGCAACTCGAGTCGGGGGGAGAAGTAGTGACAGCCTCTTGTGAGAGCCCGCAGAACCTTGACGCTGAACGGAGCGTGCTCGGGGCGATGCTGCTGTACCCGGAAGCAGTCTCCGATGTGCAGTTCCTGCGTGCCTCGGACTTCTTCCTGCGGTGCAACCAGCTGATTTACGAGGCGATCGTCGCGGTGCACGCGAAGGCGCGGCGCAGCGACCCGATCTTGGTCGGCGACGAACTCGAGCGGCGCGGCGTTCTTCGCGAGGTCGGAGGTCGCGACGTTCTCCTCGACTTGCTCGACTCGGTCGTGACCGCGTCAGGCATTGCGCACCACGGCCAGATCGTGATCGAGAAGGCACGCGCCAGACGCTTCATCGGCGCTGCTCTTGAGGCTGCTCAACGCGTTCAGGAAGGCGAGGATGTCGACCGCGTTGAGGCGGGACTTCGACAGCATCTCGGCGTTGACACTCTGCCGCCAGCGCGGCGCGTGCGCGGCGTTCTCGACGTCGCGGCCGAGAGCCCTGTTCTCTGGCTCGTCGACGGGCTCTTGCCGCGCCAGGGTATTGCCGTGCTGGCCGGCGCCCCCGCAGCGGGCAAGTCTTTGATCGCGCTCGACATCGTGATGCGCGCCGCGCACGGATTGGAGCAGTTCCTCACGAGGGGCATCAGGAGCATCTCGTCGATCTATTTCGTCGGCGAGGGCAGGTTCGGTGCCCGCATCCGCGCATGGCGTGCGGCCCAGCCCGGCGCACGGCTGGTCTGCGGTCACTTCATCGATATCGTGGACGGCGTGCCCGACCTCACCGGCCCGGTCGGTGTCGGCGAGCTGCGCGGCATGGTCGAAGACGCCAAACGCCGTCACGGTCACGCTCCCGGCCTCGTCGTTGTCGACACGCTTGCCATCGCCACGGCCGGCTCAGACGAGAACGACGCCGGCGCGGTTGGTGCAGTCGTCGCAGCACTGCACGCTCTGGCGCGCGACTTCGACTTCCTGGTTCTCGTCCTGCACCACGTTCGAAAAGGGCAGCCTGGGGCGCCTCGAGGCGGCTCGGATGCGGTTCGGGGGTCGGGTGCCTTGGTCGGTGCGGCTGACGTGGTTCTGGTGGCTGGCCAGGACGGCGAGGCCAACGTGCTGCGCGTAGAGAAGGCTCGTGATGCCGAGCGCGGCCCGCCGCTGCGTTACGAGGTCCGAGGGGTCGAGACCGGTTTGATGCTCGACGACGGCCGGACCGAGGTCGCGCCGATCGTCGTGCCGGCCGCTGGCGATGCGGTCGAAGAAGCGGTCGATCCTGAGGCCGAGGAGGTCGCCGAGGAGAAGCGGATCGTCGCAGCGCTCGGGGAGCTCGGATCAGCGACCCGCATCGATGCCGTGGTGCGAAAGGCCGGCATGAAGACGAACACGGGTCGCGACGCCTTCGACCGCGCCCTGGCCAAGGGGCGCATTCGATCCGACGGGCCCTCGCGCAAGCGGACGTACCGCCCCGTGGAGGGGGGGCACACACCCCCCATACCCCCCTTGGGGCGCGGGGCGCTTGAGGCTCCCACCCGCTCAGACGCCCCGGAGGACGGGGGCGAAGAGGGGCGCGAAGGGGCGCTTGGGGCGCAGTAGTGAGAAGGATAAGCCGCCTGCCGCTTCATCGGCCTGTGGATCGCACATCGACTCGTCCGAGAGCCCTCCCTGCAGAGTATCACCGGCGAGGAGTTCGTCCCGCCTGAAGGCGCCCGCGTGCAGTGCGCAGAATCAGGCAGGGCGGCGACGGCGATGGTCCAACCTATGCGCTCGTGCTTGCGCCGCCCGATTTCACGTTTCAGCAGGGGGGCTCGAGCAAGCTGTGGGGATGAGATGCCAATCGGCGGTTGACGCTCGCAGTCCGGTTTCGTAAGTAAACACTTACACTTCGACTTCAGGGCAAGGAACCGTCTAGAACGGCGGATGCACTCCTGGGGGCCGCGGCACGCGTTCGATGGGGTTCACCCGCGTGGGATCTGGCAGAGGGCTCCGGTCGATGAGGGAGAGGGGGGCGACGTTGGCGAGCGCGGTTCCTCCGCGCGACCAGCCCTCCGAGCCGGAGACCGCCGGGCTACAGTAGCGCTGCGATGGCCAAGGCTGAACGCGAGGATGTGCGGGAGTCGGTGGTGCGCCTCGTCACCATCGTGCTGCGAGATCGCACCGTCAGCGGTGGGCCCGAGGCTCCGTACCGCAAGCTGCTCTCCTCTCTCCTCTGGCAGTGGACCGAGGCCGATGGGAAGTGGAGCCGGTCGCTGCCCTGGAGCCGCTCGGCTCTGGAGACGGACAACCGGCGGTCCCTTCGGCATGAGCACGTCGTGCCCCGAAAGCTCCTGATCGACGCGTTGGTTGCGATGGGTGACCCGGAGCCGCGAGCCGTGCGCGACATCCTGGAGCGCATGGCCGTGGCCTGCATCGTGACCGAGGAAGAGCACCGGCGGCTCCCCGACGTCCCGTGGGCTGACCTGAGCCACGATGTCTGGGTGCGCTACCGGCGCGCAGGGGTCGAGGTCCGTCCGCCGGAGAGCTGAGGCGCGGCCCTCGAACCTCTCCCAAGAGGACCCCGCCCGTCTTGGCTCAGTCCCGGAGAACATCGCGGACCATCGAAGCCGACCACGGTCGCCCGCTACGCGACTCGCGGGCCTCCCTGTTCAGCGCCTCGGCGATGTCGGCTAGCGAACGGCGATCCCTGTGGGCCCGGACCCGACGCAATGCGCGGATGCGAGCCAGCGTCTCGAGTTCGTCGGGTCGATCGGGGTGTTCTCCGAACCGGTAGCAACCGACCGAATGCCCGCCGTTCCGCCGCTTTCGATCTCGGGCGGCCCGCAGCTTCGCGACCAGGGCCGACTTCTCGTACTCGGCCACGGCCGCGAGCACCTGGCGGATCAGCTTTCGCGACGGATCCCCTTCGGCCTTGCGCAGGTCTTCGCCGGAGTCGACGACGACGATTCCGACGCCGGCTTCGCCGAAGGCCCGGACCGCCATCTCCGACACGATCAGGTCGCGCCCGAGTCGGTCGATCTTCTCGACGAGCAGGACTTCGGCCCCGAGCTCCGAGCATCGTGAGAGCGCCGTCGAGAGCCCCTCGCGGCCTTCGAGCGGCACCGTGCCGGAGACCCCCGCGTCCGTGTGCTCCTCGACCAGCTCGATGCGCTTCTGCTGGCAGTAGGCCCGGATGGCCGTCCTCTGTCGCGGGAAGCCATCCTTGCCGTCCCTGGCCTGCTTCGCGGACGAGACTCGGAGGTAGGCGATCGCCTTGGCCATGGTCAGAAGCCCCTCAGGTCCCGGCGCGTGCGCGGCGACGCTAGACTGGTCGTCATGCGACGGCGTGTTGCGGCCATGCTCTTCCCGGCGCTACTGCATGGCGCGTGCAGCACCTCTCCGCCGGAGGATGGGTTCTTCGACGAGTCCGAGGAGAGGTTCTTCGACGAGTCCATCGATCCCGGGCTGAGTTCGATGGGGGGCGTTGAGATCGTCGGCTCGTACTCGGGGACGTTCGAGGGCCGACCAGGGTTCATCGATCTCCGTGCAGACCACTCGTTTCGATCGAGGATCACGCAAGCGGATGGCCAGGACGAAAGAACTCTCAACGGGTCGTGGGAGCTCTGGGGCTTGATGCACCACGGTCCGTCCCTGCGGCTCATCCTCCACTCCGACACCGGAGAGAGGGTCAGCCCCCCGACGATGCACTGCGGGGTGCAAAGGAACGGGCTGATTGTGTACGGGCCGGGTCCCGACTGGCTGGGGCGCCCTGGCGTCAGTGGGTACTGGCACTGTCCGCGGGTCGACGGTGGTTCTCGGTAGATCACACGTCATCTCCCGCGAGCGGCCGGAAAGCCTCCTCGGCGAACGAGAAGAAGCGGGCATCCCCGAGCACGAGGTGATCCAGGACGGGGATCCCGAGAAGCTCGCCGGCCGCCCGGAGCCGCTCGGTCACCGCGCGATCCTGTGTGCTCGGCGTCGGGTCGCCGGACGGGTGATTGTGCGCCACGACGATCGCGGTCGCCGACAGCGCCACCGCCGGCCCGAAGATCTCGCGCGGATGCACCGGTGACGAGTCGCACGTCCCTACGTGGGCGTCGTGAACGGCGATCGGACGGTGTCGGGTGTCCAGATAGACGGCCACGAACTGCTCGCGGGGATCGTCGCGCAGGAACGCCCGCAGGAGCCCCACGACGTCGCCGGCATGGCGAACGGCGTAGGGACGGTCCGAGTGCTCGCGGACGAGCGAGACGCGCACGCGGCGCCACGAGCGCCGCTCCTTGAATGTCGGCGTCATCGGTCTGCCCTCCCGTCGAGTCCGCAGCCGCAGCAGCGGACCGAGTCCGGCGTGAAGACGGCATCCCACTCGTGGAGCATCCCGCAGGCGAGGAACCGATCGAGGATCCGGCCCGCGCAGGCCGCGCAGAGTTCGAGCCCGTCACGACGCCAGCCGGCGAGGCCCGTGGCGATCGGACACGATGGTTGCGCGGGGGCGCCCTCGAGCGCCCGCCGCACGTCGTCACGGTTGACAAGGCCGGCCATCATCGGCCACCCGCTTCGAGCGCGCGCACGAGCTCGCGACACCGCGCTTCCCAACGGTCGAGCATCGGCTCTGTGCAGGCACATCGAGCGCCGTCGCGTCCGAGCATCCCGCACGGGCACAGCTCGCGAGTCGCGACGACATCGAAGTAGGTCCGGATGCGGATGTCCTCGCCACGGCGGCGCAGGGTCACCGCGTTTTCACGCCACGCGACGCCGACTGCCTCGACCGTCTCTCTGCGCCACTCGGGCAGGTCGGACAGCACCAGCGTCGCGCCGTTCGCCAGGACGCACTCGCCCAACGCGAGCGTGAGTGCGCCCGACTCATCTACGGACGCCCGGCCGACCATCGAAGCGGTCGAACACGAGTGATGCGGCCACCGCGAACGGGGCGACACGAGACCGCGAACCTGCCGCGCGGCCTCGGGGCCGGTGACGACGCGGATGCTTCGATCTGTGCCGTTCACCGCGCACCCCCTTCGGCCATGTCGCCGCCGCACGCGCAGGTCGGCGCACCGACCTCGTCGAGCCATTGGCGCGCCATCCGTGCGATGCACCCGCACGCGGCGCACGTCACCTTGAGCATGCGTGTCGTCTGCTTCTTGCGGCCGCTCGCGCCGTTCAAGGCGGCATGCGGGTAGGGGCCGAGGACTTCGGCTAGCGCGTGTAAACGCGCCGCGAGCTCGGGGCCGGCAACCGTCGCTGTCATCTTGCCGGCCAGCCCGACGGCGAGCGCGAGCCTGCGGAAGGGGCCTTTGTGTCCCGCTTCGACGCCAACGGCGTGGTGAACGAGCTCGTGCACGAGCACCGCGCCGACTTCGACCGGATCGGCGAGCGTCGGCGAGACGAACGTCTCGCTCGCGCCGTCGTCGGAGCACCGATGCGACCATGCTTCGCCGATGCGGCGGTTGCGGCCGGACAAGGCCGAGCGACTCGGCCACCCGCAGGAAACCCGGATCCGTTCCGGCAGCCGGGAGCCATGCTCGGCGAACGTTGGCCGCAGCGCATCGACAAGGCGCCCGAGCCACTCTTCGCGGGAGGGCATCATCGATTGGCCTCCTCTTCATCGTCGATGTCGACGAACTCGCCGTCACCGTCGTCGGAGTAGAGGAACGCGAGCAGCTCGCAATCGCCCGACTCGCAGAACGCCCGCTGACGTTGCGTGTAGCCGTCGAAGTAGTCGGCGTCGGTGTCACCCGGTCGCAGGGTCAGGAAGCCGAGCAGCGCGCGCAGGGTCGCATCCGCATCGTCCGCGTGCATCGGCGACGGGCAGAAGTCGGCACCCAGGAAGATGGTCTCGGCGTCGGGGGAGCAGAACTCGTACCCGATCCGGGTGCGAGCCGTCAGGCCCGCGCCCGTCGTCTCGCCGGCGGACCACGTGCGGAGTGAGTGGCCCGTCTCGAGGCCAACGTGGCGAAGGGATCGCCCGTCATGGGCGTGATGGGGCGCGTGCGCGCCGGTAGGCTCGGCAGCCATGGCAAGCTCCTGCTCGAATCAGGGGTTGTCTGGCCCTTGCCGATGTTCGCGCACCGGCGAGGGCCGCTTCACGAGCGAGCACCGTGCTCCGAACGCGAAGCTGTCGTAACTCGCGTCGGTTCGCGCGGCTGTCCCGCGATCGGGAAGGTGATTCCCTGGATTCACCTTCCTGCGCGGGCTCGTGCTAGGTCGAGAGCCGGCCCGCGCGGCATGGGGTCGATCGCTTGCAGGGCGCCGCACTCAGCCGCGCAGTCGGGCCAACTCACCTCGGCGAATCGGTCGGGTTCGTTCCGGCGGTTGCGGTCGGGGCCCTCACCCCCGGGGAGGGGTGGGTGCGGGTCCAGTTGAACGAGCAGGGACCGGTCTTTCTCCGGGGCCCCGCTCACGAAACCGAGCGCGGTTGGGCGGATCCATTTGCGTCCCGACGAATTGCCCGTCCGCGTCGGGAGTGGCAGCTACTTCAGCTCGCCAGCCTGCCAAATCCGGATGAGGGTTGGCAGGAGGTTGGCGACAATCATGAAGGCGCCGCCCTGTCCGGGGGTGAAGGCGTCGACCCCGGGGTGTGTGAGCGTGACCAACAGCCCATCCTGGGTGGCACGCCACCTAACGCCCTGGATACGTGTTTCCGATGCGATGCTCGGCAGACGCTCTGGGTCCTTCAGCACGTCGAGCACATCGCTCGCTGACGTGTCCATGGCGGTCAGCCACCTCGAGCGCAGCGCATTCGCGGCCGCTTCGTCGAGCGGCACGGAGGCGACCTGGGCTGCGACGAGCGCCAGGGGGGTGAGCTCACCATACTGCTGCGCAAGTGACAGCTGGCGTTCTGCATCCCGACGGGTGGCTTGCTTCGACTCTGCCGAGCCCGGGTGCAACCCGTTTCGCAGGGCTTGCGCCCGAACCAGGAGATCGAACATCGGGTCGTTGTCGTCCACGACGACGTAGCTGATTCGAACTCGTTCGTCGAACCTGCGGCCGCCGTCCGCGGGCTTGATTCGCAAGAGCTCGACGCGCACGAAGCCCAAGCAAGCGGCGGGAGCCGCCGCAATCTGCTCCGCGGCGAACATTGTGACGCCTGACATCAGGGCTACGGGAGGCGGCTCAGAGACTGTGGGCATGGTCTGCGCCATGTCCGCTCGGAGGTCGGGTACGCTCTTGCCGCTGTAGTCGACGACGATCGTCTCGAGCGCCCTGCCGACAAGCTCGATGTCGCGCTCCTGAGACAGCCTTGCGCCGTCGACTGCAACCGCCAGGAGGCATCCCCTGCTGTCGCGGTTCGCCGCCGCGAACTGCCTCGCGCACGACTCCGACACGCGCACTCGGAGCGGAATCACCTTCCAGTGCGCCGTCGCTGCATCCAGTCATGACGAACCGATGGCCTTCTTCTTCGACGTCGGCCCACTGGAGCTCGACCACGAACACGCTTCCCTCGACGCTGGGGTTGAGCTTGCGTATCAGGTCTTGCTGCTCGAGGGCGGTGTCGCGATCGAGTTCCCAGAGGTCGTAGCCGCACTGCTCCAGGACCGCGCCGAGATCCTCGCGCGCGGAGTGTCGGCGCGCCAGCGCGTGTCGCTCCTCGGAGTAGTCGACCCGCTGTTCGGAAACCGAGGTCGCGTCACTTCCGCAACCGGCGGCCACGAGAATGGCAAGGGATCGGACCAAGAGGGACAGGCTGCGAGTCGCTCGGACTCGATCGCCTGCGTCGGTTCGTGCGGCTGTGTTCGACTGATGCATGGCGGCTCGCTCATCTTACAGGGAGCGCAGGCTTACCCAGACTATAGTCTCTAGACCAGCAGTCTAGGCGATCTAGCGTCGGCGTCTGTGTCGCGGGCGTCGGACTCCCTGATCAAGAGCCTCAGCAAGGCGGTGCGGAGTCGTCGGTTGAAGGCGGGCCTGAGCCAGGAAGACCTCGCGTTCGAAGCCGAGATCCATCCGACCTACGTGTCGCTCGTCGAGCGCGGAAAGCGGAACCCGACGATCCTGGTGCTCGCAGCGCTTGCGAGGGCCCTCGGGACGTCCATGACGTCTATCATCCGCGAGGTCGAAGCGGGGGTTGACGGAGGGTAGTGGCCGAAGCCTCCGGCCGAGCAACGTCGGCTCCGGGGGAGCCACGTGCCTCCGGTCGACCTAGCAAGCAGGGCCACCTGATCGAGTGCTTCACGCTGGCCTCGTGGTGAGGCATGATGCGCCACCATCGGGTGACCGCCGGGTTCGGCTTCTGGGCCGTGATAGGGGGGATCCTGACTGCCTGTCTTCCCCACTCGGTCGCTCATGGACTCATCTCAGCTCTCGTGGATCACCAGCTTCATCTGGGGCATCGCCGACGACGTCCTGCGCGACCTGTTCAAACGCGGCAAGTACCCCGACGTGATCCTGCCCATGTGCGTCCTACGCCGCATGGACGCAGTGCTCGAGCCCACCAAGAAGGCGGTCCTCGATGCCAAAACGATGCTCGACAAGGCCGGGATCACCGAGCAGCGGGCCGCCTTGTGCTCCGCCGCCGGGCAGGCCTTCTACAACACCTCGAAGTTCACCCTGCGCGACCTCAAGTCCCGCGGCAGCCAGCAGCAGCTGCTCGCTGACTTCGAGGACTACCTCAACGGCTTCTCGCCGAACGTCCAGGACATCCTCGACAACTTCAAGTTCCGCAATCAGCTGCCGACCCTCTCGAAGGCCGACGCGCTCGGCACCCTGATCGCCAAGTTTCTCGACCCGTCGATCGACCTGTCGCCGGCGGGGCTCGACAACCACGCGATGGGGACGGTGTTCGAGGAACTGGTACGCAAGTTCAACGAGGACAACAACGAGGAGGCCGGCGAGCACTGGACGCCGCGCGACGCCGTCCGCCTGATGGCCAACCTCGTGTTCCTGCCGGTCGCCGACCAGATCAAGTCGGGCAGCTACCTGCTCTACGACTGCGCCTGCGGCACCGGCGGCATGCTGACGATCGCCGAGGACACCCTGCAGGCCATCTCCAAGAAGCGCAGCCTCGAGGTGAAGGCGCACCTCTACGGCCAGGAGATCAACCCGGAGACCTACGCGGTCTGCAAGGCCGACATGCTGCTGAAGGGCGAGGGCGAGAACGCCGACCACATCGTCGGCGGCGCCGAGTACTCGACGCTGTCGAACGACGCGTTCCCGGCGCAGGAGTTCGACTTCATGCTCGCCAATCCACCCTACGGCAAGAGCTGGAAGAAGGACCTGGAGCAGATGGGGGGCAAGGACGGGATGCGCGACCCGCGCTTCCGCATCCAGCACGGCGACGAGGAACTCTCCCTCGTCACGCGCTCCAGCGACGGCCAGATGCTCTTCCTCGCCAACATGGCGTCGAAGATGAACCACGACTCCGAACTCGGCGGTCGGATCGCCGAGGTCCACAACGGCAGCTCGTTGTTCACCGGCGACGCCGGCCAGGGTGAGAGCAACATCCGCCGCTGGTTGATCGAGAACGACTTCGTCGAGGCCATCGTCGCCCTGCCGCTGAACCTCTTCTACAACACCGGTATCGCCACCTACGTGTGGGTGCTGACCAATCGCAAGCCCGAGCACCGACAGGGCAAGGTCCAGCTGATCGACGCCACGCAGTGGTTCCAGCCGCTGCGCAAGAACCTCGGCAAGAAGAACTGCGAACTCTCCTCGGCCGACATCGACCGGATCCTGAAGGCGTTCCTCGAGTTCCAGGAGACGCCCGAGTCCAAGATCTTCGCCAACGCCGCCTTCGGCTACTGGAAGGTCACGGTCGAGCGGCCGCTGCGCCTGCACAGCCAGTTCAACCTGCCGCGCATCGAGCCGCTGCGCTTCGCGTCGGGCGACGAGGAGGTGCGCACGGCGCTCTACGACCAGTTCGGGGATGCGCTGGCCACCGACTTCGCGAAGGTCCAGAAGGCCCTGGAGCAGCGTCTGGCGGACTGGGGCGCAGACGACGCCGACGAGGAAGACGAAGATGGCGGCGGCAAGAAGGGGGTGCCCGAGAAGAAGCGAAAGAAGCTGCTCGACCCCAAGACCTGGGAGCGTGACGTGCACCTCGTGGAGACCGCCCTGGCGCTGCGCAAGGCTCTCGGCGACAAGGTCTACGAGGACCACAACCAGTTCCGGGACTTGGTCGACGCCGCACTCAGGAAGCTCGACATCAAACTCTCCGTCCCAGGCAAGAAGCAGATCCTGCGCGCTGTGAGCTGGCGCGTCGACACTGCCCCGCCGGTCATCGCCAAGGTCCACAAGCCCGGCAAACAGAAGGCCGACCCGCTGCGCGGCTTCTACGAGGCGACGATCGACGGCAAGCCGAGCATCGTCGAGTACGAACCGGACAACGACCTGCGCGACACGGAGCAGGTGCCGCTGCTCGAGGAGGGCGGCATCGAGGCGTTCATCCGCCGCGAGGTGCTGCCCTACACGCCCGACGCCTGGATCAAGGAAGGCGCGACCAAGGTCGGCTACGAGATCAGCTTCACCCGGCACTTCTACAAGCCGCAGCCGCTGCGCACGCTCGACGAGATCCGCGCCGACATCCTCAAGGTCGAGAAGGAGGCAGAGGGCATCTTGGGCGAGATCGTGGGGTTACAGCCATGAGCGAACGTCAACACTTGGTGTCATCAATCGCGGAGACGATCAAGGACTACCAAAGTGGAACACTGCCGCAACCCATCACGGCGCATGTCGAGCGTTGGGTGAAGCAGTTCGATAGTGATGTGCAGCTATCGATTCTGCGCGAGGTAGACCACGTCCTGAAAAAGACCTACTACTCGAAGGAGAAAGTGTCGGGCTTTATTCGCGACGTGATCCGCACGACCAAGCTCACCGGCGCCAGCCCGCAGGACTTCTGGCGGTCTGCCAACTTCCTGGATATCCAGGGTGGTGGCAATAGTCAGACCGACATGCTCGCCTTGTTCTCGGCGCTGCTCCGTGAAGAACTCGGATTCGGAGTCGAAGAATGCAGCCAAGGCAACAGCGTCTTCATCTACCTCGACGACGGCATATTCACCGGCAATCGGGTTTGGCGTGATCTAGAAGGCTGGGTACGCGACACGGCTCCTGCCAAGGCAAAGGTGCACGTGGTCTGCATCGCGCTGCACAGCGGCGGACAGTACTACGCGCGCGGCAGGATTGAGAAAGTCGTGCAGATGGCAAAGAAGCATGTCGACATCCAGTGGTGGCGCGCCATCGAGCTTGAGGATCGCAAAGCCTACAGCGCGTCGGCCGACGTGCTGCGCCCGACCACGATCCCCGACGATCAAGCAGTGAAGGACTACGTGGCGAGCATGCATTACCAGCCGACGCTGCGCACCCCCGGCAGCCCTGGAGCTGCCGGCTTGTTCTCCAGCGACCCTGCCAAGATCCTACTTGAGCAAGAGTTCCTGAAGGCCGGGGCACGCATTCGGCAGGAGTGCTCGAACCTCGGCGCCACCCAGCGGCCGCTGGGACACATGACGCTGGATACGCTGGGCTTCGGGTCGCTCATCGTGACCTATCGCAACTGCCCCAACAACGCTCCGTTGGCGTTTTGGGTGGGTGAGCCGTGGTACCCCCTGTTTCCCCGAACCACGAATACGCAGGCCGCCGTGCGACGGCTCTTCACTAACTTGACCAAGGACGGGGCCTGATGAACACGAGCGATCAGGTCCGCACATACACCCGAGCCGAGAGCGTCGTCTTTCTCAAGACGACTGAGCCTTTTGGCGGTCTCTCTAACATGGCTGGGGGCTACCCCATTCGCGTGAATGGCATTCGGATCCTCACGTCCGAGGCGCTATACCAAGCCTGCCGGTTTCCGCACCTGCCCGAAGTGCAGCGCATGATCATCGGCGAAAGGAGCCCGATGACGGCCAAGATGAAGGGCAAGCCTTATCGGGGAGATTCGCGCCCCGATTGGGATCGTGTGCGCGTCGGTGTAATGCGCTGGTGCCTGCGGATCAAGCTGGTCCAGCATTGGGCCAAGTTCAGCCAGTTGCTACTGAGTACGGGGAAGCGTCCAATCGTCGAGGAATCTCGAAAGGACGCCTTCTGGGGCTCCAAGCCGGTCGACGAGCAGACCCTCGTTGGCATGAACGTCCTTGGGCGCTTGCTCATGGAGCTGCGGGAAGTTGTGAAGCGGCGGGGGCGGTGCGCATTCCAAGCTGTTGAGCCGCTTGGTATTCCCGAGTTTCGGTTGCTTGGCTGCCCGATCGAGCCGGTGGTCGAGCCTGACGTTGCCGCCGCCGCCGCCGATGCGCCCTTGTGCAGGCAGGAAACTCCGGGAAGAGCAGGCCGAGTTCAGGGAGACCTGTTCGTTTGCGCTCCCGGAGCCGAAGCTCGTGCGGCGGAAGCTGATCGCGAAGAAGATCCAGCAGTGGTTCGACATGCTATGAGGATCGCCAACCTGAGTCCGTATCCGGATTCCAAGGAATCAGGCCAGGCATGGCTGGGACGGGTCCCGAATCACTGGATGGTGTTGCCCAACCGGGCGCTCTTCTGTGAAGTGAACGACCGGGGGCACGTGGGCGAAGAGATGCTCTCGGTGACCATCAACAAGGGGATCATCCACCAGAAGTCGCTCTTGACGGATAGCTCGAAGAAGGACAGCTCCCGGCAAGATAAGTCCGCCTACAAGCTCGTGCAGCCCTTCGACATCGCGTACAACAAGATGAGGGCCTGGCAGGGCGCTATTGGGGTGTCGGATGTGCGGGGCATCATTAGTCCTGCGTACATCGTGATGCGGCTGCGGCAAGGCGCCAACGTGCCCCGCTACTACCACTACCTCTTCCGCACACCCTACTTCGCCAAAGAAGCGGAGCGCTGGTCTTACGGCATTACCTCAGACATGTGGAGCCTGAGGCCGGAGCACTTCCGGATGATCTACACCCCGCAGCCGCCCCCCGACGAGCAGGCCGCCATCGTGCGCTTCCTGGACTACGCGACCGGGCGGCTAGTGCGGACGATCCGGGCGAAGCGCAAGGTGATCGCGCTGCTGCAGGAGCAGAAGCAGGTCATCATCCACCGCGCCGTCACCCGCGGCCTCGACCCCTCCGTCCCGCTCAGGCCCTCCAGCAGCCCCTGGCTTGGATCGTTCCCGGAGCACTGGGAGATGCGGCGACTATCAAGCATTGCCAAGTTCTCATCAGGCAAAGCCCATGAACATTTCGTCGAAGATGATGGTCAGCACGTCCTCGTGACTGCGCGCTTCGTATCGACCGGCGGTAACTCGCGCAGGAAGTGCACGCGAAACTTCAGTCCAGCCCAGCGCGGCGACGTCTTGATGGTCATGAGCGATCTGCCTAACGGTAGGGCACTCGCGCGGGCGTTCTTGGTTGAGGACGATACTTCTTACGCCGTGAATCAGCGCGTCTGCATCCTGCGCCCGCATGCTGTGGATCCGTGTTTCCTCGCCTTCGCTGCGAACAGGAACCGGGGGCTGCTGCGGCACGATGATGGCAGCAACCAGACGCACCTCTCGAACGGGGACTTCAAGACGCTTCCAATCCAGTGTCCGCCCAGGGACGAACAAGAATCGATCGTCGCGTCGGTGCGCCCCACCCTGGCGAGCATCGAGAAGCGGCTGGCCCTCGTCGCTGAGGAGATCGAACTCCTCAGTGAGTATCGCACGCGTCTTGTCGCCGACGTCGTGACAGGCAAACTGGATGTGCGTGAGGTTGCGGTGCGGCTGCCGGACGTGACGTCGCCTGACGCTTTGGAGGGAGATGTCGACGGGAGCAACGAGGCCAACGTCATCGACGAGGAGGTCGTGGCATGACCACCGACACCAGCGAGAAAGGCCTTGAGACTTTGATCATGCGGCACATGACCGGGGTCGACGGGCTCGCACCGCCACCCGCCGACCGCGTTGCCGAACCGCCCGCACACTACGGCAAGACGCCTCCAGCCCGTGGCAACGGCTGGCTCGCTGGTTGGCCGACCGACTACGACCGTTCCTACGCGCTCGATCTCTGGCAGCTATTCGCGTTCTTCCGGGCGACACAGCCCGATGCCCTGGCCAAGCTCGGGATCAAGAACCACCTTGACCCCAACGACATCGCCCGCCGCAACTTCCTGGCACGGTTGTCCTCCGAGGTCGGCAAGCGCGGCGTGATCGATGTGCTGCGAAAGGGCATCGAGCATCACCCCGTCGGCCACTTCGACCTGTTCTACGGCACCCCATCGCCCGGCAACCAGAAAGCCGCCGAGCTGCACGCGCAGAACCGGTTCTCGGTGACGCGGCAGCTGCGCTACAGCAACGACGAGACCCGGCGTGCTCTGGACCTTGGCCTGTTCATCAACGGCCTGCCGATCGCGACCTTCGAGCTGAAGAACCGGCTGACCAAGCAAACCGTCGAGGACGCGGTCGAGCAGTACCGTCGGGACCGCGACCCGCGCGAGAAGCTGTTCGGGTTCGGCCGCGCCGTCGTGCACTTCGCCGTCGACGACGCCGAGGTGCGCATGTGCACCGAGCTGAAGGGCAAGGCCTCGTGGTTCTTGCCGTTCAACCAGGGTTGGAACGACGGCGCCGGCAACCCCCCTAACCCGAGCGGCATCAAGACGGACTACCTGTGGAAGCAGGTGCTGACTCCGGCCGGCCTGACCAACATCCTGGAGAGCTACGCGCAGATCGTCGAGGAGAAGGACGAGCGGACGGGCCGCAAAAAGCGCACCCAGATCTGGCCGCGATTCCATCAGCTCGGCGTGGTGCGGCAGGCGCTGGCACACGTCCAGGAGCGCGGCGCCGGGCATCGCTACCTGATCCAGCACTCTGCCGGCAGCGGCAAGTCCAACTCGATCGCGTGGCTGGCCCACCAGCTCATCAGCCAGAAGAAGGAGGGCAAGGAGACCTTCGGTTCGGTGATCGTGGTCACCGACCGGCGCGTCCTGGACGACCAGATCCAGCGCACGATCAAGCAGTTCCTGCAGGTCAAGGAGACCGTGGGGCACGCCGAGAAGTCGGGCGACCTGCGCCGGTTCATCGAGCAGGGCAAGAAGATCATCATCTCCACGGTGCAGAAGTTCCCGTTCATCCTCGACGAGATCGAGAAGGAGGAGAAGGGGCGCACCTTTGCGTTGATCATCGACGAGGCGCACTCGAGCCAGGGCGGCAAGACCTCGGCGGCGGTCAGCGCAGCGCTGGCCGACCCAGAGGACACCGTCAACGACGCGCTCCATGCCCGGATGCGGGCGCGCAAGCTGCTGACCAACGCCAGCTACTTCGCGTTCACGGCGACGCCCAAGAACAAGACGCTGGAGATGTTCGGCGAGCCGCTGCCGCCGGATGCCGAGGGCAAGGTCAAGCACCGGCCGTTCCACAGCTACACGATGAAGCAGGCCGTGCAGGAGGGCTTCATCCTCGACGTGCTGAAGAGCTACACGCCGGTCGACAGCTACTACAAGCTGGTCAAGAAGATCGTCGACGACCCGGAGTTCGACACCAAGAAGGCGCAGAAGAAGCTGCGCAAGTACGTCGAGAGCCACGACCACGCGATCTGGCTCAAGGCCGAGATCATGGTCGACCACTTCCACGACCAGGTGATGGCGCTGGCGAAGATCGGCGGCAAAGCGCGTGCGATGGTCGTCTGCAACGGCATCGAGCGGGCGGTGCAGTACTTCCAGGCGTTCAAGGCATACCTGGAGGAGCGCAAGAGTTCGCACAAGGCGATCGTCGCGTTCTCCGGCGAGCACGACTTCGGTGGTGGCAAGGTGACCGAGGCGTCGCTCAACGGGTTCCCGAGCGGTGACATCGCCAAGAAGATCCAGGAGGCCCCTTACCGCTTCCTGATCTGCGCCGACAAGTTCCAGACCGGCTACGACGAGCCGCTGCTGCACACGATGTACGTCGACAAGCCGCTGTCGGGCATCAAAGCGGTGCAGACCCTGTCGCGGCTCAACCGGTCGCACCCGCAGAAGCGCGACGTGTTCGTCCTCGACTTCCAGAACGACCTGGACACGATCACCAAGGCGTTCTCGGACTACTACCGGACCACGGTCCTGGCCGAGGAGGCCGACCCCAACAAGCTGCACGACCTCAAGGCAGCGCTCGACAGCGCGCAGGTCTATTCGCCCGAGCAGGTCGAGCGCGTCGTCGACTTGTTCCTGAAAGGCGCGGAGCGCGACCAGCTCGACCCGATCCTGGACGCCTGCGTGGCGGTCTACGTGCAGCAGCTAGACGAGGACGCCCAGGTCGACTTCAAGGGCAAGGCCAAGGCGTTCACGCGCACCTACGACTTCCTGGCCGCTGTTCTGCCCTACTCCAACAAGGACTGGGAGCGGCTGTCCATCCTGCTCAACTTGCTGGTGCCGAAGCTGCCCGCGCCCAAGGAGGAGGACCTAAGCAAGGGCATCCTCGAGACCATCGACATGGACAGCTACCGCGTCGAGAAGCGGGCGGCCCAGGCCATCGCGCTCGACGACAAGGATGCCGAGATCGGACCGATCCCCGTCGAGGGCGGCGGCGGCAAGCGCGAGCCCGAACTCGACCGGCTGTCGAACATCCTGAAGACCTTCAACGAGCAGTTCGGCACGCTCTTCACCGATGCCGACCGCGTCGCTCGAAGGATCCGCGACGACATCGCGCCGCAGGTGGCGGCTGACCCCGCCTACCAGAACGCCAAGAAGAACACCCCGGCCGCGGCCCGGATCGAGCACGACAAGGCACTGGCCAAGGTCATGCTGACGTTGCTCAAGGACGACACCGAGGTTTACAAGCAGTTCGTCGAGAACGAGGCGTTCCGGCGGCAGGTGACGGACTTGGTGTTCGCGATGACGAGTGCGTGAGGCGGTAGCCCGCCGTACCTGTCGGGTCAGGAGCTGGCTTCGTAGTCCCAGACGTAGCTCTGCTTGAGCTTGTTCCCGTGGGTGAACGGTAGACGCCTATCGTGCTGCAGTCGCCCCACGACGATGCCGGGGGCGATCCCCTCGCTGTTGGCGAACTCCTGGATCTGAGCGAGGGAACGGCCGTCCCATTGGCTCAGGAGCCACGCGTAGCGGTCGGGTGGGAGGAGGATGTCGCCCGCGAACTCGTTGGCCTTCTCCTCCGCCGGATCGCCGTCGTGATCGTTGACTGCGTCCAAGAAGATCGCGGACTTCTTGTGCTCCAGCACGTGGCAGATCTCGTGGAAGAAGCTGAACCAGAGCTGGTCGTCGGTGCGATGTCGCAGGCTCAGGTGGACAACGGCCTTGTCGCCAATCCATCGAGTTGCGCCGCTCAACGCCAGCTTGGGTAGCGCCGGTACGAAGGTCAGAGCTACGCCCGCCGAAGCGCAGATCCCAACGGCTCGCGGCTGGAACAGCTGCGGCGGTTGACGGGTCAGCCCTCTCAGCTCCGGCAACGCGGCGCGAAGGCTCTCCGCGTCGTACGGCGAACAGGCGATGCGCGCGGCTTCGATCTCGCCTCGCCGCAGCCATGCAGTGACCGTGGCCTGGTCCGGGTCGAAGCTCTGGGCCTTGCGGAACCGGGCTGTCGCGTGCTGCCACTGCGCCTCCCAGGCGTCGGGGGACGTGACCCCGAAGAACTGCAGCAGTGCTTCCACCCGCTCGATCACAGTCTGGCCAACCGTGGTCGGTAGGTAGCCGGCCTTGCGCATCGCCGCCACGGGGAACGCCTGCATCCAGGCCCTGAAGGCACCGTAGCCTTGTCGCTGTTCGGCTCGCTTTTGCTCGCTGCGGTAGTTGAACTCCAGCGAGTTCCAGAACTGGGCGGAGATGCCAAGAACTTGCTCCAGCTGGAGCGCCATGTCGGTGGTCAGCGGGACCCTGCCGTTGACCAGTTGGCTGACGTGCTTCTCCGTGCAGCCCAGCCGTCGCGCCAGTTCGGCACCGGTGACTCCGCGCTCTTCCATCGCCTCGCCGAGGATCTCACCCGGTGGCGACAGGTCGCGGATCTGGTGTGACGAGTCAGTCATGGTAGTTCGTGATGTCTAGGATGCGGACGTGCGTGATCAGCGACCAAACGAGCCCGTTGGCATGGGCTGCGCGGGAGGCATCATCGATCACGGGCTCCAGAATCAGGCGGTAAGGGCCATCGAGATCAGCGGCAAGCTGCCTCTTCCGATCGCCCTTCAGCTCGTGCCAGCGGCCCGGCGTGTTGCGAAGTTGCTCCAGGTTGGTGGCGGCGAGCAGGGCGGACAGGCGCCGCCCGAGGGCCTGGGCCCGGTTGGCTCCGAAGGCCCGCGTGCGGGAGCGGTCGTCGGCGAAGCTCTTGGCGAGTCTCGATGAGGCGAATTCTATCTGCACATCGACCCCTTGTCGAGGTGGCCTTTACCGGATAGGTAAAGATGTTCATGGTGATCCGCAAGGACGAAACCCCAGAACCACCAGGTGGTGGCCTCGATGACGACCCGCTGAGGCGGGCCGTACAGGAGAGCCGCGACTTCCACCGGCAGATGGCCGACCATCCCCGCAGGAGGCCGTTCGGCGCCTTGTTCCAGGGGCGCGACAACCGAGAGCTGGAGCAGAGGGTGATGACCCACTTCTACTACTCGGTGGGGGAGGTTGATCTGGGTCTCAAAGTCGATGCGTACCTGGGGGATGGCCAGGACCCGCCCGACTACCGTTGCAGCGACCGGGCTGGTCGTCGGTTCGGGGTCGAGATCGTGGAACTGGTGGACCAGGGGGAGCGCGCCGAGAACGCGTACAGGCTGAAGAGGGCCAGCGAGCCCGGAGGCCACGAGCACTCGGTCCCGGTGCCCGAGGGGGCTACTCCGGGGCTCGAGCGCATGTTCCGCGAGAACCCCTGCATGCGGGTCTACACGCCTGATCAGGGCATCGCCGCGATCGACCAGCTGCTCCACGACAAGGACCGGAAGATCGCGAAGCGCAGAGGGGCGAGGGGTGAGGCTTGGGACTACGACGAGATCCTCGTGCTCGTCTTCACCAACAACCACACGATCGCCAAGGGCGGGTTCTACCGCGCTGCCCAGCAGAACCAGTTCGGGCCGTACTCGATGATCGGTCGCGCATTCCTTGTAGCGGAGCCGTTCTTCGGCATCGGCACTCCGGTTCGCAGTGCCTTGGGGACGACGCAGATGGGCATGCCGGCCTACGGCGACGGCATCATCGAGTTGCCCTTGCGGTGCCGGTGATCCGGTGATCGACCTAGTGGAACTTGTCCTTCAGCTTCCGCAGCTTCTGCGACATGGTCATGCCTGACCCTGAATCGGGGTCGTCGAGCGCGACCTGGGCCAGAGCGTCCGCAACCTTGGATGGATAGAGGACGAACCGAAAAGCTGTGCCGCGGTGGCATGCGACACCTGTGACATCGGCGCCCACAAAAGAGACGCTCTGATCGCCACTGATCACTGAGTATTGGCCGGCGAACTTGCAGATGTCAGTCGTATCAGTCAGGCCGTAGCCGCTGTTGTCCCAGATTGCAGGGTCTTGCCCAGGATGTTGCTCCCGCAGCCGCTCCTCCTGTGCCGGCGTGCGCTTCTTCCCGCTGTTGCGGGATACTCCGGGTTCCATGGCTTTTCGGATGGCGTCGGCGTCGCCGGAGAAGCTGTAGCGGCCGGTCTCTTCCAATGATTCGCGGATTCCTCTGCCTTCGTCGAGTATTGCTATCTGGACGTCATCCTTCTGTGGCCGAGTGCTTGCGGTGAACCACACGGAGTCGGTCTGCCCGTGCTCGAAGGTATTGCGGATAGTCTCGCGTAGAGAGTACTCTAGTGCCCGCCAGAGCGGTGTCACCTCCTGCGACAGGCAGAGTGTTGTTGCGGCAGCTGCAGCGGCAGCGCTTAGCGCACCACTTCTGATCGGATCGATGTTGCCGCTCTTCCGGAACAGGTCGCTGTAGTCGATACGTGTTATTGGGATAGTGCTGCCCTGGGGATTGGAGGAGGGGGCAGGCGCGACGTCATCATCGCCTATGCTCCACCAGAAGCCCATTCTCCTGGCGGGCCCTGGAAGTCGTTGTCGCTCCGGCCTGTGATGAGCACCTTCGAGCGGCCGCCGTTGCGCTTCTTGAGGCGCCGGATGGCGGAGCCAAGCAGGAGCATGGAGATGGGTTCCAGATGTTGGATTTGGCTAACGTCGATCTCGTACTGCTCGACGTCGTCTAGGCCGGACAGAGCGCGGCATTCGTCGTGGATGGCCGGTATGCCAAGCTGCGCTGAAACCCTATGTGTTTGACACCTTGCCATGGGTTGGAAGCCCTCCTGATCCGCCTGCTAGTTCGGCTCCCGCGCTTTCGGGGTGGAGTTTGCCTGACGGTGATCCTCATCCGTGTTTCCTGGCGACCCGGATCGCGAGATCCAGCTCGGCACCCGTAGCGTAGCGTCGCGTGACCCTGTCGTCCTTGTGCCCCAGGGCAACGCGGGCGACCTCGATGCCCTCCGTTCTGGCCAGCTCCGTGCCCTTGGCGTGGCGCAGCCGGTGGGGTGACCAGCGCGCAATCCCGGCCTGGTCGCAAGCCCGGTGGATGGCCTTGCGGTAGGCGTCGAGGCCGTAGTGGCCTCCGACCGCCGGCTCCTTGGCCGCGTTGCGCTCGGCCCTCGCCAGCTGGCTGGGGGTCATCGGTGTCTTCCTGGCGGCTCGCTTCTCCGCCTTCTGTTGGGCGGCAGCATCGCGCGGGGAGATCAGGTAGCCGCCGTCCACCCGCAGCAACGGCTTCAGGACCGCCTGAGCCTCTGGTCCGAGCGCTACGACCCGTGCCTGGCCCCGCCAGGTGTTCTTGTGGTTCTTGACCGTGCAGAGCCACACGTCGCCGCTGCGGTCGACGTCGACCATCCGGATGTGCAGCGCCTCGGACGGCCGCATGCCGGTGCACCACTGCAGCCGCACGCAGGCGGCCAGCGGCCCTGGCAGGCGATCGAGAACCGGCTCCACCATGCTCCAGGGCACGGCCTCGACCGGCTCGGTCTCGCGCGCTGCGCACCGGCCGATCGGCAGGCTGCGCAGCGCCGACAGCTCGTGCCAGACCGACCCCGGCACCATCCGCCGCTCGGTGCCCCAGCGGAACACCTGCTTGATCCTCCGCAGCGTCGCGTTGATGTAGGTGCGGCTGCGCTTCCTGCCGCTCACATCGGCGCGCCGTCCGGACTTTCCGGTCTCGTAGCCGTACTGGCCATCGACCAACGCCTGCCGGACCACGATGAGGTCGTTGATGGTGAACTGGTCCGTGGGGGTGTCGCGGTAGAGGGTGAGCAGGGCGCGCAGCGCGAGCCGGAAGTTGTCGACCTCGCGCGACCGGTTGCCGGCGGCGTCGACGTAGTAGCGCTCGGCGTCGAGCAGGAAAGCGGCGCAGAGCTGAGCCACGCTCGGCCAGTCGCTGGCGGGCTCCCTCCGCCGCGCCGAGGTCGCGACCGGCTTGCCGGCCAGGTGCTCGGCCAGCACCTCGCGGTAGCGCCGGGCGGCCTCGGTGGAACCGTGCTTGCCGAGGTAGATCATGCGACGCCGACCTTCGGCATCGCGGAGGAAGGCAACGTCCTGGCCGCTTGGCCGATGGTGGACCGGCGCGGGGACGCGCAGCGTCTTGGGCTTCACTTCTGTTCTCCTGCTGTATCGATACAGCAGCTAGAGGTTCAGCAGTGCGTTCGCCTCGGCGAGGCGAAGTGCCCAAGTGCTTGGGAGCTACAAGGTAGGAATGGAGCGGGTGATCGGGATCGAACCGACGACATTCAGCTTGGGAACTCGGGCTGGTGGTGTGCGGGCAGATGCGGGCGACGGCGGTCAGGCGCGGCCAAGTGAGGATGTCGACGAGGCTTCGGAAGAACCAGGCGACTCGAGTTGCGCACGCGATGCGGGCACCTGAGGGCATGTTCGGGGCGAATTCCTGGCAGCAAACTGGCACAACGCAAATTCGCAAGGCCTGTAGAGGGGCTGGTGCAGCGAGTCGAGTCACGACTGTCCGAGTGTTCACCTCTGGAAAATGCGGCTCAATTGCTGCTCCCGCCGCCTTGACAGGCAGTACCTGCCTTCGGCGTCAGCAAGCATCAAGTAGACGCGTGCTGGATGCGCAGCAGGTGGTAGTCGCCTTCGCCCCGTCGCGTCACCGTGTCGATCCACAGCGCCCCGTCGAAGTCGTAGCGGAGCTGGACCGCACGCGTCGTGACGCGGTCGAGCAGGTAGCGCGCCTTCACCAGGTCGAGGTCGTCGAGCAGCGTCGAGCGGTCCTCCGGGCGCACGTCAGTCGCGAACTTGGCCGAGATGTGCTGCATCTTGGCGCACAGCGTCAGGTCGCGGAACAGGTCGTCGACCTGCTCGGACGTCAGCTCGGCCTCGACGGTCGGTGGCGGCTCCGGCTCGGTGCTCATTCGGGTTCCTCGAACGGTCGCGGCATCATCGCGACCGCGTTGGTCGGCGCGGGGCAGACGTGGTGGCAGATCCCGCAGCCCGTGCACGGGCCCTCGACGATCGTCGGCTTGCCGTCGCGCACCTCGATCGCGCCGGGCTCGGGGCAGTGCTCGCTGCACACCGTGCAGAACGAGCCCTGATGCGCGAGGCAGTTGTAGTCGAGCAGGCGCGCGATCGCGATCGGGCCGATCTCGTCCGGCACGAGCGCCGCCTCCGGGCACGCCGCGACGCACGGGAAGTCATCGCACATACGGCACGGGGCCGCGGCGGCGTCAATCATCGGGGTGCCAGCCGCGTGCCGGAAGCGCGGCGGCGCGTGCGTGATCGCGTCGTGCGGGCACGCCACGACGCACTCGTTGCACCGCGTGCAACGCTCGAGGAACTGCGCCTCGGGCACGGCGCCGGGCGGGCGGATGACCGGGAACAGGCCTCGCCCTCGGCCCGCCGGCCTGGCTGGCGGCAGCTGCGACTCAGCGGCGCTCGCGGCGCGGCGGAACAGCGACCCCAGCAGGCCGCGGCGGGATACGTCGGGCTCGCGCGGGTCGCTCACCTGGCGTCTTCTCCCGAGCGCACGTCCGGTCCGGGCAGGAACAGCGGCGAGTCCGCGCCAGCGCCCGGGTGCATGTCACGGAACGCCCATGGCGCGTGGCACTGCGTGCAGCTCTTGCGCCAGGGATGGCTCGACTTGAGGCCGGGCGTGCCGCTCCAGCCGTGGCAAGTCGCGCAGTTCTCGCGCATGTGGACCGCGTGCGGGATGACCGGCGGCGCGCCGGGGTATGCGCGGTGACCCGCCGTTGGCGCCGGTAGCCCTGCGAAGTCATTGTCGAGCCAGCGCTGCTCCTCGGCCGCGACCGGCTGTCGCGCGACGTGGCACTGCGTGCAATTCGCTAAGTGCGCGTGCGGCATAGGTCGCGCGGTCACGTCGCCGAGCCGCAGGCCCTCGGGGCCGTGGCACGCGACGCACGTCGTCGCGTCGCGAGGGTCGACGCGGTGCGGGATCGTCGGCGGGGCGCCGTTGTAGGCGCGACGCTCGGCGCGTGCCGCGAGGTCGGCGAGCTTCGTCGCGGCGTCGCCGGGGACTACCGGCTCCTGCGAATCGGCCGGCGCCTTCGGCGGGCGGAGGGTCGTGCGCAGACCGGCGTTCGGGCCGAGGTTGCCGCTACGGATGTCGGCGTAGGCGGTCGCCGGCACGGCGCCGTGCGGGACTTGTGCTCGCGCCTCGACGCGCTGCTGCGGGTAGGGGGCCTCGGCGACCGTCATGTTGTAGTGGAAGCCGAAGTACAGGCCGGCCACGGCCGCGGCGAGCGCGCACACGTAGACGATGTCCATGGCCGTGCCGGTCGGTACGCCGCGGTGCGAGCCGTGGTCGTCGGGCTGGCGTTCGTGGTGAGCCTCGGTCATCGCGTCACCGGGAGGATCCGCACCGCGCACTTCTTGTAGTCGGGCTCCTTCGAGATCGGGCAGTGGGCGTCGAGCGTGACCTCGTTGAT
>JAGQRB010000509.1 GCA_020425925.1 Planctomycetota bacterium | reverse complement strand
GGGGTCGGATCGGGGTCTGGCGGTGGGCGGTCGGGGTCGGGCCGGCGTGGCGACACGACCCGCTCGTGGCGCTGGCATCGGCGTCCGAGGCACGGGTCTTGAAAAGTAAGGAAAAATGCCCTGAACAACGGAGCCCGGCGAGACGACCGACCGACTCCGCTCGGCCGCAAGAGCTTTCCCCAGTTTCGTAGAGCCCGTCGCGCCGCAGGCTGCGTAGTGATGGCATACTGCGCGGACGTTCCCTCGTCCTCCTCTCGCACCGCACACTTGACCCGGCCCAAAGACAATGCGCTGATGCTCCGTGTGCAGGCGGGGGACCTGGAGGCGTTCGCACAGCTCGTCGAACGGTTCCAGAACATGGTCTACGGCCTGGCATTGAGCATCCTGCGGCGGCGGGAAGACGCGGAAGAAGCGGCGCAGGACACGTTCCTGAAGCTCTACCGCGCGCGGGACACGTTCGACGAGACCAAGAACCTCGAGCCGTGGCTCTTGCGCATCGCCGGCAACGCCAGCCGGGACAAGCTGCGCCGGCGGCGCGTCGGCGAGGTGCCGCAATTGCGCCGCGCCGACGACACGGTGCTCGAGCTGGCCGACCCGCGCTCGGCGGTCGACGACCGGAAGTCGCACGACGACGAGACGGTGCACCGTGCGCTCGGCGCGCTGTCGGACAAGGTCCGGCTGCCGCTCGAACTCAAGTACCTGCGCGGGCTGACGAACGCACAGATCGCGGTCGCGCTCGACATCTCGGTCAGCAACGTCAAGGTCCAGATCGCGCGCGGCAAGGACATCCTGGCCAGCCGCCTCGCGGAGGTGAGCGAGCCGTGACGACGCCATTGCACCAACCGCCGAGTTCCGACGATCTGCGGCGCTTCCCGCCGGCGAACGCCGAGTGCGCTCGGATGCGCGGGCTGATGCGCGACTTCGTCGACGGCGAGCTCGACGCTCGCGCCGCCGGCGCGGTCGAGGAGCACGTCCACGGCTGCCGTTCCTGTGGCCTGGCGCTGGCGCGCGCCGAGCACGAGCTGCTGCTCGTGAAGTCGGTGCTGCCGCGGGCGCGCACGCAGGCGCCGCCGGGCTTCGGCAGCGAGGTGCTGCGCCGGCTGATGCAGGAGGACGGCGTCGAGTTCGGCGATGTCGAGTTCGGCGATGGCGCCGACGCGGACGCCGACGCCGACGAGGATGCGGTCGAAGAGCGGATCGAACGTGTGCCGTTCGGCCGTCGCATCGCCGCTGCCGCCAGCTTCCTGGTGTCGGTGCCCGGCAGCCTGATGGTCAGCGTGATGCTGCTCGCCGGCCTCGCGCTCTACCAGAATCTGCGGACCGTCAGCGACGACAGCGCGCCGGTGCGGATCGCGCGTCTGACGATCATGAGTTCGGCCGACACCCACACGATGCTCGGCGGCAAGGCCGTGCAGCTGAGCTCGGGCGACGGCATCAGCGAGGACCAGCTGGTCTGGGTCGGCGCGAAGGGCGGCGCGATCGCCGACTGGCACGACCGCTCCGAAGGCCGGCAACCGGCCGCGCGCTTCGAGCTCGGCAACAACTCGGCGGTGCAGCTGCGCGACGGCGAGCCGATGCTGGTCAACGGCAAGCTCGCGGTCGATGCGCGGCGACCGTTCTCGTTCGCCGTGGCCGACGGCAGCCGGCTCGAGTTGACCCGCGGCGAATACGTGCTGTCGGCCTCGAACCCGCTCGGCGATCGCTGGGATCCGAAGTCCGGTTCGCCGGCCGATCTCGAGGTCAGCCTCGAGGTCAAGCAGGGCGACGGCGCGATCATCTACCGCAATGGCGAGATGCAGCAGCTGGTCGGTGCCGGCTACGTCGCGCGCTACTCGGACTACGCGTTCTCGCTGACCCAGATGCCGAGCGGCGGGCCGGAGCGCACCGAGACGCCGGTCGCGCCACCGCTCGGGCCGGGTTCGCTGCGCGGCTCGGTGATCGAGCGCAGCGGCGCGCGCGCGGTCGGCACCACCGTGCTGGTGTCGTATCGCGGCGAGAAGGGAATGCACTCGGCGCCGCCGGTGACGGTCGACCAGGCCGGGTTCTTCGGCTTCGAGACCGGCATCCCGGGCGCGCCGCCGCGCTGCGAGTCGGGCTTCGCCGTGTTGCAGATCGTGCCGCCGGCGCAGCGCCCCGAGCTCGGTCTGGTCGCGCCCGATGCCTACCGTCTGATCGCCAACGGTCAGCACGTGCGGGTGCAGAAGACGCTGTTCGTCGAGACCAGCGCCGAGTTCCGTGGCCGCGTGTTCGACGACGAAGGTCAGCCGGTGCGCGGTGCCCGGCTGCTGCCGCTGGTGGTCGACGAGCTGTTCGGCTGCGTGTTGCCGTGGCCCGAGGGCCAGGCGACGAGCGATGTCGCCGGCGATTTCGTGTTGCGGCGGCTGCCGGCGACGATGCCGAACCATCAGTCGCTCGCGGTCGCGGTGATGCACCCCGAGCTCGAAGCGACCGTCGTCGACCTGCCGCCGCGCGGCAGCGCCGTCGCGGCGCTGTTCGACGGCACGATCGTCAGCCCGCGGCTGCGGCCGGTCCGACTGCACTCGCTGCCGGTCAGTGCCACGATCGAGATCTGGCAGGACATGCCCGGGCTGCCGCCCGGCGCGGCCGCCCGGGTCTACACCGCCGAGACCAATGAGTTCGGCGTCGTCGAGGCGCTGCCGGTCGGCTCCGGTCAGCTCTACCTGCGGAACATGAGCCAGTCGTCGCCGGCGCTGCGGGCGCTGGTGCCGAGCGGTTCGCAGAGTCAGGCGAGCTACCGTCCGGCGCCGGGCCTGCCCGGCCAGTTCGCTGCGATCTTCGAGTGCCACACGGTGGTTCCGGGGACCAGCCTCGCGTTCGCGAACACCTACCGGCACCAGCACTTCGCGACCACGTCGCCGACCCAGACGACGCTCGAGGTGCACTTCCTCGACAGCCTCAGCCGCGGTCTCGTGCCGACGGCGCAGGTGTTCGCGCTGCAGCCCGGCGGTCCGCGCGGCCGCGCCAAGGTGCGGTTCCTCGGCTTCACGTCGCTCGGCGGCGCGCTGAGCTACGAGATCGTGTCGGAGGATCTCGGTCTGGTCGCGATCGCGCCCGATGGCGCCACGGCCTACGCCAGCCTCGGCGATCTGCTCGGCAACGAGAGCTGGATCGAGGTGCCCTCGACCGGCCGGGTGCTGATCGACGAGAGTCTGCGTCCGGGGATCGGCGACACCCAGCAGGTGCTGACCGTGGGCTTCGAACCGGTCGATCCGGTGCCGGGATTGCAGCCGCGGCTGCACCGCTTCGCTTCGGACGTCACCGGCTGGGGCGTCGGCGAGCTGCCGCCCGGTGACTACCGGGTCACCGTCGGCGGCCAGACGACCGAAGTCACGGTCGTGCCGGGCGAGACCGTCGTCCTGCGCTGATCCGCGCGCGGTCGCAGTGATCGGGTTGCACTGACCGGGTCGCGCGGATCGGGCGATCCCGCGCCGCCGCTGGCGATGGCGGCCGACTTGCGGTTCACTGTCCGGCATGTCCTCGCTCTCCAGGCGGCAGTTCTGCGGCTCGGTGGCGGTCGGCCTCGCTGGCGCGGCCGTCGGCACGGCACAGACCGCCGGTTCGTTCGGTCGGATCCTCGGTAGCAACGGTGCGCTGCGGGTCGGGGTCGTCGGCGTCCGCGGCCGCGGGCGCGATCACATCGGCGGGCTGCGCCGACTCGCGGACGTGCGGCTGACCGCGCTCTGCGACGTCGACCGCGACGTGCTCGGCAGCCGGCTCGAGAAGGCCAAGGCCGACGGCGACGACGTCGAGGGCTTCACCGACGTGCGCAAGCTGCTCGACAGCGGCCGCTGCGATGCGATCTCGGTCGCGACCCCGAACCACACCCACGCGCTGATCGGCGTGTGGGCGGCGCAGCGCGGCATCCACAGCTATGTCGAGAAGCCGATCGCGCACGACGTCTGGTCCGGGCGCCAGCTCGTCGCTGCCGCGAAGCAGCACGGCGTCGTGGTGCAGACCGGCTCGCAGTGCCGCAGCATGACGGCCAATCAAGAGGTCATGGCGTTCCTGCGCAGCGGCGAACTCGGCCGCATCGTGCTGGCGCGCGGGCTGTGCTACAAGCCGCGCGGCAGCATCGGCAAGGTCGCGGCACCGCTCGACCCGCCGCCGCAGGTCGACTACGACCTCTGGCTCGGCCCGGCGCCGTTCGAGAAGGTGCGGCGTCGCCAGTTCCACTACGACTGGCACTGGCAGTGGCACTACGGCAACGGCGACCTCGGCAACCAGGGCGTGCACCAGATGGACCTGGCGCGCTGGGCGGTCGGCGCAACCGCGATGCCGAAGCAGGTGCTCGGGGTCGGCGGCCGCTTCGGCTACGTCGACGACGGCGAGACGCCGAACACCCAGGTGGTGTTCTGCGACTACGACGAGGCGCCGATCGTGTTCGAGGTGCGCGGTCTGCCGCGGGCCCACGGCGACAAGCAGATGGACCGCTTCCTCGGCACCGGCATCGGCGTCGTGATCCACTGCGAGCACGGCTACGTCGTGCTGACGAGCTATGACAAGGGCCATGCCTGCGATCTCGATGGCAAGGTGATCCGCAAGTTCGAGGGCGGCGGCGACCACTACCAGAACTGGGTCGACGCGGTGCGCGCCGGCGACGCGAGCAAGCTCAGCGCCGGCGTCGAGATCGGCCACCTGAGCGCCGCGCTCTGCGACCTCGGCAACGCCAGCTACCGCGAGGGCGCGCTGCACGAGCGCGAGTCGGTCGCCGACCGGCTGCGCGCGCTGCCCGACCTCAACGAGGCGTTCCTGCGGCTCGAGAACCACCTGCGCAGCAACGAGGTCGCACTGTCCGGCGAATGGCTGCGGGTCGGCGCGCTGCTGCAGCCGAAACCCGACGGCAGCGATCGACCGCGGCCCGCGCAGCGCGACGAGTTCGCGATGCCGGAGCTGGTGTGACGGTGCGATCGGTTGCGGCCGCCTTCGTCCCGGTGGTGGTCCTCTGCGCCGGCCTCGCGGCGCAGCGCGGCGATCGCGCCAACGATCCGCAGACCATGCTGCCCGCCGACGTCGCGGTGCCGCCGGCGACGCCGCGTTCACCGGCCGAGGAGCTCGCGACGTTCGTGCTCGCCGAGGGCTTCCGCGCCGAGCTCGTCGCCAGCGAGCCGCTGATCCACGATCCGGTCGTCGCCGAGTTCGACGCCGCCGGGCGGCTGTGGGTCTGCGAATGGCCGAGCTACATGGTGGACCTGCAGGCCAGCGGCGAGAACGCGCCGACCGGCCGGGTCGCGGTGCTGCACGACGACGACGGCGACGGGGTCATGGACCGCTCGACCACGTTCCTCGGCGACCTCGTGCTGCCGCGCGCGGTGCTGCCGATGGCGGGCGGCGCGCTCGTCATCGAGCCGCCGAGCCTGTGGTGGTGCCCCGACGCCGACGGCGACCTCGTGGCCGACGGCAAGCAGGCGCTCTGCGACGGCTTCCAGGCCGGCATCGACAACCCCGAGCACAGCGGCAACGGGCTGCGCTGGGGGCTCGACCACCGCATCCACATCAGCAACGACAAGCGGCTGCTGCGCTGGCTCGGACCCGGCGAGTTCGCGTTCGAGGACGGCAGCGGGGGCGGTCAGTGGGGCATCACCTTCGACGACCGCGGCCGCTACTACTTCAACTACAACTCCGACTGGCTGCGCTGCGATCTCGTGCCCGGTCACCACGGCCCGGCGGCGGCGGCGTTCGGCGGGCTGCCGGGGCTGAACCACCGCGTCGTCGACAACCAGTCGACCTGGCCGATCCGCATGACGCCGGGCATCAACCGCGGCTACCAGAAGGGCATGCTGCGCGACGACTACACCCTGCGTCGCAACACCGCGGTCTGTTCGCCGTACGTCTACCGCGGCAGCGCGCTGGCGAGCGCGGGGCGGTCGTGCGACGGCGACATCTTCGTCTGCGAACCGGCGGGCAACCTGGTGCGGCGCTTCGTGCCGACCGACACCGACGGGCTGCTCGCCGCGGCGAACCCGTACGAGGGCGAGCGAAAGGAGTTCCTGGCGTCGACCGACGAGCGCTTCCGACCGGTGCACCTGTTCGGCGGTCAGGACGGCGGCCTCTACCTCGTCGACATGTACCGTGGCCTGATCCAGCACCGCAACTACGTGACCTCGTTCCTGGCCGACCAGGTCGTGAAGCGCGGGCTCGAGCAACCGATCGGCCGCGGCCGGATCTGGCGCGTAGTGGCGTCGGATCGGCCGGCAGGGCGGGTGCAGGTGCCGCAGATCGCGGGCGCCGAGGTTCCGTTGTTGGTCGCCGCGCTCGCCAGCGCCGACGGCACGACGCGCGATCTCGCGCTGCGCGAGCTGGTGCAGCGCCGCGACCTCTCGGCCGCGACCCTGCTGCGCGGCGCGCTGGCGGCGCACGAGCGCGCGGCCTGCCGAATCGTGCTGCTGTCGGCGCTGGCCGGGCTCGACACGCTCGAGGCCAACGACGTGCTGCGCGGTCTACGCGACGCCGACGCCGGCGTCGTCTGCATGGCACTGCAGCACAGCCTGCCGTCCCTGCTCGCGGGCAACGGGCTGGTCTGGGCGATGTGCGAACACCACGCCAAGGCCGGCGGGACGCCGAACGTCGCCTGGCACGCTGCGCTCGCGTTCGGCGAGGTGCTGGCGAAGCGCTCGGCAGCCAGGCGCCACGACCGTGCGCTCGACGGGCTCGCGGCGCTGCTCGCGGGTACGGGCGATCCGATGGCGCGCACGCTGGCGGCGATGAGCTGCGGGGGCCGCCAGGTCGACCTCCTGCGCCGCGTCGCCGACGCCGCGACTGCTGATGCCGAGAACCGCGCCGCGGCGCTGCGCGAGCTGGCGCGGATCGCGATGCGCACGCGCGACGCGGCGCGGCAGTCGGAGGTGTTCGCGTTCGCCGCCGAGCTTCCGGACGCGGCGTTGCAGGGCGCCGTGCTGCAGGGCGCTCTCGACGCGCTGCCGCAGAAGGAACGTCAGCGCGCCGGCTGGCTGAAGTTCGAAGCAACGCCGTCGGCGTTGCTCGCGATCGTGCGGGCCGACGATCCGACGACGCGGCCGCTCGCGACCGCGCTGCTGTCCGCGGTCGCGCTCGAGCCGGCG
>JAGQRB010000508.1 GCA_020425925.1 Planctomycetota bacterium | reverse complement strand
GACTGGTCAAGGGCAAGCTCGTGGTGATGCCGGCGTTCGGTGCCGGCATGACCTGGGGCCACATCGTGGTGCGCTGGTGATGGCGGCCTCGACACCGCGATTCCCGGGCAAGACCGCCGTCGTCACCGGCGCCTCGCGCGGCATCGGCCGTGCGATCGCGGTCGCGCTGGCGGCGGAAGGCGCGCGCGTGTTCTGCACCTCCACCAAGGCCGGCGGCTGTGACGCCACGCTCGCGGCGATCGCGGCGTTGCCGGCCGGCGCCGGCGAGGCGCACGCCGTCACCTGCGACGTCGGCGATGCCGCCAGCGTCGAGCAGCTGGCCAAGACGGCGCTGGCCGCGGGCAACGTCGACTTCCTGATCAACAACGCCGGGGTGACGCGCGACGGGCTGTTCCTGCGCATGGGCGCCGACGATTTCGACGCCGTGCTGCAGACCAACCTGCGCGGCACGTTCCTGGTCTGCAAGGCGTTCGCCCGCGCGATGGCGAAGGCGCGCGGCGGCCGGATCGTGAGCATCGGTTCGGTCGTAGGCTTGACCGGCAACTCCGGACAAGCAAACTACGCGGCGAGCAAGGCCGGTCTGATCGGCCTCAGCAAGTCGCTCGCGCAGGAGTTCGCGGGCCGCGGCGTGCTCTGCAACGTCGTGGCGCCGGGCTTCATCACGACCGACATGACCGTCGATCTGCCTGCCGACGTCCAGGCCGCAATGCAACAGAGAATCCCGCTGGAGCGCCCCGGCTCGCCCGAAGAAATCGCCGGAGTCGTGGCGTTCCTGTGCAGCGACGCCGCGTCCTACATCACGGGCCAAACGCTCGTGGTGGACGGTGGCATGACCATGTAACTTCCGCGCGCCCGACGCCCCTGGGGCCTCGGCGCCATCAACCGAGAAAGCGAACGAGGAATGACAGTGTCGAAGACAGAGAACATCGAAGAACGCGTTCACAACATCGTCTGCGAGCAGCTCGGGACGACCCGTGACAAGATCACCCCGGAGACCTCGTTCATCAACGACCTCGGGGCCGACTCGCTCGACACGGTCGAGCTCGTCATGGAGTTCGAGGACGAGTTCGAGATCAACATCCCGGACGAGGACGCCGAGAAGATCCAGACCGTCGGGGACGCGGTGAAGTACATCTCGGGCAAGCTCGCTTGAGTTCGGCTGGCTCGAGTTTGGCTGGCTCTAGTTCGATGTCGAAACGCCGGGTCGTCATCACGGGTCTCGGGGCGGTCTCACCGCTCGGGCTCGATCTGCGGACCACGTGGGACAACCTCCTGCTGGGGAAGTCCGGCGCCGGCCCGATCACGCGTTTCGATACCACGAAGCACACGACCAAGTTCGCGTGCGAGGTCTGGGACTGGGACGCAGAGAAGTACTTCCCGCGCTCCGAGAGCAAGCGACTCGAGAAGTTCACGATGTACTACCTCGTCGCGGCCGACGAGGCGATGAAGGCATCGGGACTCGATCTCGACGGCATCGACCGCACCCGTGCCGGCTGCATCCTCGGCACCGGCATCGGCGGGATCTGGGAGATCGAGGCCTCGCGCAAGCTCCAGCTCGAGCGTGGCGCCGATCGCGTCAGCCCGTTCTTCATCCCGAAGATCATGTCGAACGCGATGGCGGGTCAGGCCGCGATCCGGTTCGGCCTGCAGGGCACCTGCTACGTCACGTCGTCGGCGTGCGCCAGCGCGAGCCACTCGCTCGGCCTGGCTCTGCGCTCGATCCAGTGGGGTGAGTCCGACATCGTGCTCGCCGGCGGCTCGGAAGCGGCGACCACCGAGCTCGGGCTCGCGGGTTTCTGCTCGCTCAAGGCGCTTTCGACCCGCAACGACGATCCCCAACACGCCTCGCGTCCGTTCGACCGCGACCGCGACGGCTTCGTGATGGGTGAGGGCGCGGCCGCGCTCGTGCTCGAGGAGTACGAACACGCCCGACGCCGCGGCGCGCCGATCCTCTGCGAGCTGCTCGGCTACGGTTCGACCGACGACGCCTTCCACATCACCGCGCCGAAGGAGGACGCCGACGGCCCGACCCGGGCGATCCGCATGGCGCTGAAGGACGGCGGCATCGCGCCCGAGCAGATCCAATACGTGAACGCACACGGCACCAGCACCTCGCTGAACGACAAGATCGAGACGTTCGCGCTGAAGCACGTGTTCGGCGACCACGCCAAGAAGCTCGCGGTGTCGTCGACCAAGTCGATGCTCGGCCACCTGCTCGGCGCCTCGGGCGCGGTGGAGCTGGCGGCGGCGGCGATGTCGGTGCAGTACGGTCGGGTGCATCCGACGATCAACCAGGAGACGCCGGATCCCGACTGCGATCTCGACTACATCCCGAACGAGGCGCGCGAGCTCAAGGTCGACTACGCGATCAGCAATTCGCCCGGCTTCGGCGGCCCCCACTCCCGCCTGGTGGTCGGCAGGGTGTGAGCCGCGCCGGGCCGGCGCCGACCCGCGAGGACGGCGGGTCGGCCATTGCGGCCGCCCGGCGCCGGCGCTAGCAATGACACTGCCGGAACGCTGCATCATCCCGAGCGGCACGATCCAGGATTTCGAGGACCCCAGTGAGAGGACCCCAGTGAAGAAGCAGCTCAAGGAAGCACTCCACCGCTACAAGGTCGAGGCCTTCAAGATGTCACACCACACGGCCGAGGGCGAAGACGACCCGGTCGCGCGCGAGATCCTCGACCACACCGGGGAGGCGCTACAGAACGCCTACCACTTCCATCTCGACGAGAAGACCAGCCCGCATCGCGTCGAGACCTTCCAGATGATCAAGTCGGTCGTGCTCGAGGCGATCCTGCCGCCGGTGGTCGAGAAGGTCATGCGCCGCGTCACGGTGCTCGAACACCAGAACCAGGAGCTCGTCAAGCTGCTCGACGAGCTCATGGAAATCCTGTCGGACGACTGATGCGCACCGTGCTGGCCGGCGACCTCGGCGGCACCAAGTGCCGCTTCGCACTGGTCAGCGACGACCTCGGCGTGCACGCCGTCACGCAGTTCGCGACGCCGCGCGAACAGAACGCGTTCCTGGCCGAGTTCGATGCCGCGGTCGATCGCGTGATCCAGGCCACGCCGGCGGGCATCACGGCACCGGTTGCGGCGGGTTTCGGCGTCGCCGGCGTGGTGCCGAAGGGCGGCGGCGTGGTGCGCGACGCGACCAACCTGCCGCTCGGCTACTACTCGCTGGCCGATCACGTCCAGCAGCGCGTCGGCCTGCCGACGACGCTGATCAACGACGGCCGCGCCAGTGCCTGGGGCGAGTACCTGCGCGGCTACGCCGCCGGCCACGACGTGCTGCTGTGCCTGTTCTTCGGCACCGGCATCGGCATCGGCCTGATGGTAGGCGGCCAACCGTTCGGTGGCGGCAGCAACGCCGCGGGCGAGATCGGCCACACCACCTACGTGCCGCGCGGTCGGCGCTGCCCGTGCGGCGGCAACGGCCACTTCGAGG
>JAGQRB010000507.1 GCA_020425925.1 Planctomycetota bacterium | reverse complement strand
GTGATCGCGCGCAGGCGGTCGTAGCGGTTGCGGGTCGCCGAGTCGGCGAACTCGTGGATCTTGACCAGATTGGCGAGCGGCACGAGCTCTCCGGTGGTGCTCGAGCGCACGTAGATCTGTTCGAGATCGGCCGGCGAACGCTTGCCGGCGTCCTCGGACTCGAGGATCACGTCGTACTCCTCGCCGCGGTCGACGAAGGTCGTGACGCGGCGTGAGCCCATCATCGTCTCGAGCGTGCGCCCGACCTCGACCGACGAGACGCCGAGGTCGCCGGCGCGGTCGCTGTCGACCGCGACCTCGAGCTGCGGCTTGGTCTCCTCGTAGTCCGAGTTGACCGCGACCAGACCGGGGTTCTGTTGCGCCGCCGCCAGCACCACGTCGCGCCACTCGGCGAGCTCTTCGTAGGTCGAGCCGGTGAGGATGAACTGCACGGCCTGCCCCGAACGGCGCAGCAGGCCCGACTCGGCGATCGTGAACGCGCGGTAGCCCGGGATCTCGCCGAGCCGGCGATCCATCTCCGCCATCACCTGCTTGGTCGACCGTTCGCGCTCGCCCCACGGCACCAGCAGCACGGTGCCGAACGCCGAGTTCACGCTGCCGCCCGAGCTGAACGACCCCGGCACGCGCACCAGCACGCGCTGGCCCTCACCGGTCTCGATCAGCGACAGCAGCACCTTCTCGACCGCGGTCGCGGCTGCGACCGAGTGCTCGAACGACGCGCCCTCCGGCCCGCGCACGCTGACCCGGAACGAGCCGCGGTCCTCCTGCGGCGCGTACTCCTGCGGCAGGCCGTTGTAGAGCCCGCCGATCGACAGCGCGAGGCCGGCGACGATCGCGAGCGCGGCGAGCGGGCGCGCGACCAGACCCTCGAGGACCCAGCGGTAGAGCCGCTGCAGCGGCCGGAAACCGGCGTCCACCAGCCGCGCCAGCAAGGCCGGCTCGCCTGGTCGCAGCAGCACCGAGCACATCATCGGCGACAGCGTCAGGGCGACGAGCGTCGAGAGCACAACGGCACCGGCGAGCGCGAGCGCGAACTCGGAGAACAGCCGCCCGGTGTTGCCCTCGAGGAACGCGACCGGCACCAGCACCGCAACCAGCACGACCGTGGTGGCGACGACCGCGAAACCGACCTGGCGGGCCCCGAGGTAGGCAGCGCGCAGCGGCGGATCGCCTTCGCGGATGCGGCGCGCGATGTTCTCGAGCACGACGATCGCGTCGTCGACCACGAGGCCGAGCAGGGTCAGCAGGTTGATCGAGTAGCCCAGCAGATCGAGCACGAAGAACGTGCCGACCAGCGATACCGGCACCGTGACCGCCGGCACCAGCGTCGCGAGCCCGCTGCCGAGGAACAGGAAGATCACCAGCACGACGACGCCGGCGGTGATCAGCAGGGTGCGCCAGACCTCGCTGATCGCGGCGCGGATGTAGAGCGACGAATCGCTGCTCGGGTAGAGCTGCATGTCGCTCGGCAGCTGCGCGTTGACCTGGTCCATGCGCTGCTTGACGCCGTCGGTCACCGCCAGCACGTTGGCCTTGGCCTGCGCGATGATGCCGATGCCGACCATGTCCTCGCCGTTGCGGCGGAACATCGTGCGGTCGTCGGACGGCCCGACCTCGACCCGCGCGACGTCGCCGAGTCGCAGCAGGTGACCCTCGCTGCCGCGACCGACCACGAGCCGGGTGAACTGCTGCGCGGTGCGGTAACGCCGCTGCACGCGCACGGTGAACTCGCGGCTCTCGGACTCGATCCGACCGGCCGGCAGCTCGACGTTCTCGCGCCGCAACGCGGCTTCGACGTCGCCGACCGTGGTGCCGGTCGCGGCCAGCGCCTCGCGATCGAGCCAGACCCGCATCGCGTAGCGGCTGCCGCCGCCGTAGCGCACCTGCGCCACGCCCGCGACGTTCGCGAACTGATCGACGATGTAGCGCTCGGCGTAGTCGGTGAGCTCGAGCGCGTCGCGCACCGGCGATGCCAGGTTCATCCAGAACACCGTGTCCGAACCGGTCTGGACCTTGGCGACCTCGGGCGGATCGACCTCTTCGGGCAGCTGCTGCAGCACGCGCGAGACGCGATCGCGCACGTCGTTGGCGGCGGCGTCGAGGTCGCGGTCGGTGTGGAACTCGATGTTGATCGACGAGCGCCCGTCGGTGGTGTCGGACGAGATCGTGCGGATGCCGTCGATGCCGCTGACGCCGTTCTCGAGGATCTGCGTGACGCGGGTCTCGACGACGGTCGCGGCCGCGCCGGGATAGCGCGTGTCGATGCTGACGGTCGGCGCGTCGATGTCGGGCAGCTCGCGCACGCCGAGCCGCGCCAGTCCGACGACACCGAGCGTGACGACGACCAGGCTGAGGACCGTGGCGAAGACCGGGCGGCGGACCGAGAGATCGGAGAGGATCATGTCGGTTGCCCGCTCAGTCCCCGGCGCCGCGCACGGCGACGATCTCGACCGGTACTCCGTCGCGCACGCGCGCGATGCCCTGCACCACGACGCGCTGCTCGGCGGTGACCCCGGCGAGCACTTCGACGCGACCGACGCGCCGGCGGCCGATCTCGACATCGGCCTGGTGCGCGACCTTGTCGACGCCGACGACGAAGACGTAGTGCTTGTCGCCCTTCTGCACCACCGCGTCCTCGGGCACCTGCAGCGACGGCGACTCGCCGCGATCGACGACCACCTTCATCAGCATGCCGGGCCGCAGCAGCCGTTCGCCATTGGGCACCTCGGCGCGCACGGTCGCCGAGCGCGTGCGCGGATCGAGCCGGGTGTCGACCGCCGAGACCGTGCCGGGGAACGTCTGCGCCGGCCAGGCGTCGGTCCTGGCCGTGATCGGCTGGTCGACGTGTACCGCCGACAGCCAGGTCTCGGGGATCGTGAAGTCGACCTTGACGACCGACAGATCGTCGAGCGTCGCGATCACGGTCGACGACTGCAGCAGCGCGCCGACGCTGACGCGCCGCAGCCCGAGCCGCCCGGCGAAAGGCGCCGTCACCTTGTGGTCGGCGATCAGCACCTCGAGGGTCTTCAGCTGCGAACGCGCGGCGTCGAGCTGCGCCAGCGCGGTCTCGACGTCGCTTTCCGGCGCGATCTGCTGCTCGAACAGCTCGACCGCGCGGCGGTGTGCGGCCTCGCGCTCGTGCAGGATCGCGGTCGCCTCGGCGAGGCGCGCCTCCTCCTCGGCGGTCTCGAGCTCGACCAGCAGCGCACCGCGCGCGACCTCCTGGCCGTCGGTGAAGTGCACCGCGCGCACCAGGTCGGAGCGATTCGCGGTCAGCTGCACGCTCTCGTTCGCGACCGCGGTGCCGAGCGCCTCGAGCGAATCGGCGAACGGGGCCTCGACGACCGGCGCCAGGATCACCGGCGTCGCGGTCATCGATCGCTTGCCCTCGGCCTCGGCGTCGTCGCCGCCGGCGAAGAAACCGAACCACAGCCCGGTGAGGATCGCGATCAGCGCGAGGGAGTAGGCCACCAGCGTGCGCATGTGGCCGAGAGCCTACCCGCCCTCCGGCGCGGCCGCGCGGCCCTCGCCGCAGGAATGCCGGCGATCGGTTCGGCGACGCCCGGCGAACGGGCGACGCCATGGGCCGCGCGGCACCGCCCGGGCCGCTACTGGATCGTCAGCGCGAGCTGCGAGGAGATCTCGCCGATGCCGTTCGGCCGGCCCGCATCGAGCACCAGGAACGCGCCGTAGACGTTGATGCCGCTCAGCGACGGCCCTGCCGGCAGCACGAAGCGGACGTTCTTGGTACCACTGCCGTCGAGGATGCCGATCGGATCCGGGAAGATCGTGTTGCCGATCGTCAGCGAGACCGTCAGCAGCGCCGACGGGCCGAGCGGCAGGACGCGGCTGTCGGGCAGCATGATGCCCGGGCCGGATGCGAACGACAGGCCCGCGACGTAGGTCTTGCCGGCCTCCGTCGGCGCCGCCAGCTCGAGCCGCATCACCGGCCCCTGGGTGACGGCGCCGGTGTAGACCATCGTCGGCCCGGTCGCCGCGTTCGCGGTCTGGTTGTGCAGCACGGACACCGAGTTGGAGTCGCGATTGGAGCAGACCAGGTCGATGTCGCCGTCGCGATCGATGTCACCCGCGGCCATGTCGTCGGGGTGCAGGCCGGTCGGGATCACGATCGGGGTGCCGAAGCCTGCACCGGTGTTCGCCAGCACCGAGACGTCGTTGCTGTCCTCGTTGCCGGTGACGAGGTCGGGCAGGCGGTCACCGGTGACGTCGACGCAGAGCACGAAGCCCGGCTCGTTGCCGTTCACGAACGTGATCTGCTGGCCCTGGAACGCGCCGTTGCCGGGGTTCGCGAACACGCCGACCCGGCCGTTGACCTCGCCGAGCGCGACGACGAGATCGAGGTCGCCGTCGGCGTCGGTGTCGGACGCGGTGACCCATTCGGCCCGGAAGCTGGCGCCGACGGGCAGCGTGGCGCCGAAGCCGAACGTGCCGTTGCCGGCGTTCAGCAGCACCGTGACGTCGCGCGAGTCGTGGTTCGACGAAGCCAGGTCGGCGTCACCGTCGCGGTCGAAGTCCGCGGCGATGACGTTGCGGGGCTCGGTGCCGACCGGGATCGTGTTGGCCGCGCCGAACGAGCCGGTGCCCGAGTTGAGCAGCACCGAAACCGTGTTCGAGTCGCGATTCGCGACCGCGAGGTCGGGAGAACCGTTGCCGTCGAAGTCCGCGACCGTGAGGCCGCGCGGATTGGTGCCGACCGGGTAGAACGCCGCGTTGCCGAAGGTGCCCGCGACGTTGCGCAGCACCGCGACCGACGACGACGTGCTCACCGCGAGATCGAGGTCGCCGTCGTTGTCGAAGTCGCAGAGCAGCACCGAGCGGGTCTGCGGCGAGATCGTGATCGAATTGGAGAGGGTGAAACTGCCAGTGCCGTCGTTGAGCCAGACGTTGACGCCGTTCACCGGCGTGTCGACGGCGACGACGATGTCGAGGTCACCGTCGTTGTCGACGTCGCCGAGCGTGATTTCGTCCGGACGATTGCCGGCGGCGATCGTCGTCGTGGTGAAGCTCTGGCAGAGCAGCGGCGCCGTCAGGGCGCCGAAGAGAGGAAGGATGTTGCGGTAGTTCATCGTCGTATGGGGACGTTTGGGGTCGATTCGGACGCCCGCCCTACACAACGACCGTGCCGATCGCACGCGAACGAGGACCGCTCGGATTCCGGACGCCCGATCCTCGAATCCGAACACGCGGCGAGTTCGCGTGCCGATGCGGCACGTGGCGAATCCGTTGTGCGAACCGCGCTTTGTGCATCCGACCGGAGGATTGCACACCGCGGGATCGGCGTTCAGCTCGCCAGCCCGAGGCCGACCTCGAGGCCGCCGTAGACGGTGACGAACTCCGACATGCCGGCGCCGCCGCGCAGCTCGAAACCGACCCCGGCCGCGGTCGATCGCGGCGCGATCGTGCACCAGATCCCGAGCGCGAGGTAGACGACTCCGACGACGGCGAGGCTGATCATGGCGTGAACGGCGACATTCGTCGGCGCGGGCCGGCCGGATGCGTTCGGAAACGCGGCGCGGCCCATGGTTCCACACGTCACGCCAGCAGATCGCGCACCACCCGGCCGTGCACGTCCGTGAGTCGGAAGTCGCGCCCGGCGTGGCGGAACGTCAGCCGTTCGTGGTCGAGGCCCAGCAGGTGCAGCATCGTCGCCTGCACGTCGTGCACGTGCACCGGGTTCTCGACGACGTGGAAGCCGAACTCGTCGGTCCGGCCGTAGGTCAGGCCCTGGCGCACACCGCCGCCGGCGAACCACATCGTGAACGCCTGCGGATGGTGGTCGCGGCCGAGCGCGCGGCCGAGCGCCGGATTGGTCTCGACCATCGGCGTGCGCCCGAACTCGCCCCCCCAGATCACGAGGGTCTCGTCGAGCAATCCTCGGCGCTCTAGATCGGCGACAAGAGCGGCCGAGCCCTGGTCGGTCGCGCCACAGTTGTTGATCACGTTGCCCGCGACGTCCGAGTGCGCGTCCCAGCCCTCGTGGAAGATGCTGATGAAGCGCACTCCACGCTCGACCATGCGCCTCGCGAGCAGGCACGCGCGCGCGAAGGACGGACGATCTGGATCGCAGCCGTAGAGCGCGAGCGTCTCCTTGCTCTCACTTCGCAGATCCATCAGCTCAGGTGCCGAGACCTGGAGTCTCGCAGCCATTTCGAAGGCTTGGATGCGCGCATCGATCTCCGGATCGCCGACGATTTCTCGACGCTGTTGATTGAGCCGAGCGACGAGGGAAAACGTCTCCGACTGCAAGGCATCGCTGATCCCGGTAGGCGTCGCGACATTGAGGATGGGATCGCGTCCGTTCCGAAACCGCACCCCCGCGTACTGCTTCGGCAAGAAGCCACTCGACCACAGTGCCGTTCCGCCACTGAGGCCGCTGCCCGTGCTCATGACGACGAAGGCAGGAAGCTGGCTCGTTTCGGCACCAAGACCATAGATCGCCCAAGAACCGAGGCTCGGCCGACCCGGCTGCTGGAAGCCCGTGTTCATCAGCAGCTGCGCGGGCGCGTGGTTGAACTGATCGGTGTGCATCGAGCGCACGACGCAGAGCTTGTCCACGACCTTGGCGAGGTAGGGCAGCGGCTCGCCGAGCTCGATGCCCGACGCACCATGCTTGGCAAACGCGAAGCGAGGGCCCAGCACGGCCGCATCCGGTTGGATGAAGGCATAGCGTTGATCGCCGATGATGGACGCCGGCAGCGGCTTGCCCTCGAGTCGCGTGAGCTCCGGCTTCGGATCGAAGAGCTCGAGTTGACTCGGTGCTCCAGCCATGAAGAGATGGATGACCGCCTTGGCACGAGCCGGGAACTGCGGCTCTTTGGACCCGCGCTGCGAGTCCGCGACCGCGCGACCTGCTCGTAGCCCATCCGTGAGGAGCCCCGCGGCCGCGATCTTGCCGAGGCCGACGCCGCAATCCGTGAGGAAGTGGCGGCGAGAGACGTGCTGTCGTTCGCCTTGCTGCACCATGATCAGATTCGCGTGACGGCCTCGTCGAGACTGAAGAGCACACGCGCGACCGCCGTCCAGGCGGCTCGCATCGCCGCGTTGCCCTCGCCAGGACCCGCGACGGCGCGCGCCGCGACGTCGTCTCGAAGGAAGCGCTCGTACGAGGTCCGGAAGAAACCCATGAGCGCTTCGACTTCACCTTGCGTCGGACTGCGCGTCAGGACACATCGAAACGCGCGACGCATGCCCTCGACTCGGGCTTCGTCCGCTGCGTCGTCGCGAGCTTGCGTAGACGGTACTTCGACGCACTCACGCGCAATGCGGGTGCCGAAGCTCTGCGCGAGCTCGAGCATCATCGGATCATTCAGCAGCGACAGGGCCTGCAGCGGCGTGTTCGACTTCTCCCGGCGCGCGATGCAAGCCTCGCCGCTCGGCGCATCAAAGGCCTGGAACATCGCAAAGGGCGCCGTGCGCTTCTGGAACGTGTAGATCGAGCGACGGAAGCGATCCTCGCCTTCGCTTGCCTTCCACTTCGGGCTTCCCCACGCGACCTCGGTCACGCCCTCGGGCTGCGGCGGTCGCACAGGCGGCCCGTACATCTTGTCCGACAAGACACCGGCCGCGAGCAACGCCGCATCACGCAGGACCTCGGCATCGAGGCGGAAGCGCGGCGCACGCGCGAGCAAGCGGTTCTGAGGATCCAGTCGCAGGTGCTCGGGCTGGATCACCGAAGCCTGACGATACGTCTGGCTCGTCACGATGAGCTTGTGCAGCGCTTTGATCGACCATCCGCGCTCGACGAACTCGACCGCCAGCCAGTCGAGCAACTGCGGATGACTCGGCAGCTCGCCCTGCGCACCGAAGTCGTCGAGGGTGCGCACGATGCCCTCGCCAAAGAACGCCGCCCAGTGTCGATTGACGACGACGCGCG
>JAGQRB010000506.1 GCA_020425925.1 Planctomycetota bacterium | reverse complement strand
GTCGGGCGCGCCAACGCCGGCAAGACGTCGCTGATGATGCACCTCACCGGCACCGTGCAGCGGCCGGTGAACTTCCCCGGCAGCTCGGTCGAACGTTGCGAGGTGACGATCCGCGCCGGCGACCAGGAACTCTGCGTCGTCGACCTGCCGGGCATCGCGGCGCTCGAGCCGATCAGCCGCGACGAAGCGGTCGCGCTCGACTACCTCCGCGGCGGCGTCGGCCGCGCACCCGACACGATCTGCGCGGTGCTCGACGCGACCCGACTCGCGGTCGAGCTGCGCTTCCTGCTGCAGCTCCGGCAGCTCGGGCTGCCGCTGGTGGTCGCCCTGACGAAGACCGACGTCGCGACCCGGAACGGCGATCCGGTCGATGTCGCGCGGCTGCAGCGTGCGCTCGGCCTGCCGCTGCTGGCGGTCGATGGTCGCACCGGGGCAGGTGCCAGCGAGCTGCGCGCGCTGCTCGCCAGCGCGACGGCGGTTGCGCCGCTGTCGCCACCGCTCGCGAGTCCGGAGCTGCCGCTCGTCGAGCGCACGCGCGCCGGACGCACCCAGTCGGATCGGATCGACGCGTTCCTGCTGCATCCGGTGCTCGGGCCGCTCGCGCTCGTCGCGGTGCTCGGGCTCGCGTTCCAGGCCGTCTTCTTCGTCGCCGAGCCGTTCATGCGCGCCGTCGAGTTCGGACAGGAATCGGTCGGCGGCTGGCTCGAGCATGCGGTGCCCGCGGGCTGGCTGCAGAGCTTCCTGGTCGATGGTCTCGTCAACGGGCTCGGCACGGTGCTGCTGTTCGTGCCGCAGATCGCGCTGCTGATCGCGTTCGTGAGCATGCTCGAGGCGTCGGGCTACATGGCGCGCGCCGTGTTCCTGCTGGATCGCCTGCTGCGCAAGGTCGGCCTGACCGGCAAGAGCTTCGTGCCGCTGTCGAGCAGCTTCGCGTGCGCGATCCCGGCGATCCTCGCGACCCGCATCATCACCGACGAGCGCGATCGCCTCGCGACCATCGCGGTCGCCCCGCTGATGTCGTGCTCGGCGCGGCTGCCGGTGTACGTCGTTCTGCTCGCCGCGTTCTTCCCGCCTGCCCAGGCCGGGCTGCTGCTGTTCCTGCTGTACCTGCTGGGCATCGTGGCGGCATTCGTGGTCGCGTTCGTGCTGCGGCGGACGATCCTGCGCGGCGGCAGCTCGATGCTGGCGATGGAGATGCCGGTCTACCACCGCCCGCGGCTGCGCTTCGTCGCGCGCCACGTCTGGCTGTCGGTGCGCGAGTTCCTGCGCACGGCCGGCACCGTGATCCTCGCCGCGACCGTGCTGGTCTGGCTGCTCGGTTACTTCCCGCGTCCGGCCGCGATCGGCGAGCGCTACGACGAGCTGCGTGCGGCCGCGCCGGTGGGACCCGCCGGCGACGGCCGGCGCGATGCGCTCGACAACGAGGAAGCGGCGGCCTATCTGCAGCAGAGCTGGTTGGCGTCGATCGGTCGCGCGGTGCAGCCGGCGTTCGCGCCGGCGGGCTTCGACTGGCGGCTGACGGTCGGCGTGCTCGCGGCGTTTCCCGCGCGTGAGCTCGTGGTGCCGACACTCGGCACGCTGCACAGCCTCGGCGAGCTCGAGGCCGACACCGATGTCGGGTCGGAGTCCGTCGCGCGCCTTCGGACCGCGCTGCGCAACGCCCGCGACCCGGACGGTCACCCGGCGATGACGAGTCTCGTCGCGCTCGCCGCGATGGCCTTCTTCGCGCTCTGCAGCCAGTGCGCCTCGACGCTCGCCGCGATCCGCCGCGAGACGCACTCGTGGTTCTGGCCGGTCTTCGTGTTCTGCTACATGACCGGGCTGGCCTGGACGGTAGCGGTCGCGATCTACCAGTTCGGTCGCCTGCTCGGCTACGAGTGACCGGAACGGATCGCGGCGCGCCGCAGCGAACGGCCACAAACGCGTGCGATCCGGGCGAACGGGATCTTCAGGGGGGAACCCACTCCCCGAGGTCACCATGAACCACAGCACCACCGTCCTGTTCGCTTCGGCCCTGTTGACCGGCGTCGCCGCCGCTCAGGGTCCGGACTTCCTCTTCACGGTTTCGCAAGCCGAGCAGACGCTGACCGGCAGCGGCGGCACCGTGCTGCAGAACCTCTACCCCAACGACATCGTCGGGTTCGCCGCGATGCCGTGTCCGTCGCGCGTCGAGAAATGGGCGCCGCGCGAGGCGTTCGAGGTCATGGCCGGCGACGAGAACGGCAACGACGTCTACCAGCGCATCAACCTGTTCGGCGCGATCGATGCGCTGCTGATGGTGCCGAGCCCGATCGCGGGAAGCACCTTCAGCACGCTCTACTTCTCGCCGGCCGCACCGATGGGGACGGCGGTCAGCGGCTCGCCGTTCCGACCCGGCGACATCGCGCGGATCGTGCGCCTGCCCACCAACGGACAGGTCGAGTACTTCATCCGCGCCGAGCAGATCCAGATCGCTCTCGGCCTGCCGCCGAGCCCGATCGTGATCGACGTCGATGCCGCGTGCTTCGGCTACAACCAGGGGCTCTACCTCTCGATCGACGTCGATATCGCGTGTTCGCCCTGCGGCGGGCCGACCGTGATGCGCGACGGCGACATCTTCTGTCTGCCGCCCTGGGCCTACACGACCGGGTCTGGCGGCACGATCGTCGCGACCGCCCCGGGCAGCGCGATCCGGGTCTACACCGAGAATCAGGTCAACGCGATGACCGCCAACGCGCAGGTGAAGGACCGCTTCGGCGTCTGTGTGACGACGATCGGCGACGTCGAAGCGCTCGACATCGACTGGCTGACGCCGTCGAGCTACACCGTGTCCGGTTGCGGCGGCGTGGTCAACGTGCCGACGCTGCTGTTCGCCGGCGAGACCCTGACCGGCGGCGCAGTGCTGACGACCGATCTCGGCGGCTCGATCCAGAACGCGCCGTGCTGGCCGCTCGGCACCGGCTGCAGCAGCATCGGTGCGACGCTCGGCGACCAGCTCGGTCTGCAGCCGCCGTCGGCGGTGCTCGGGGTCGCGAGCCACGTCAACGCGCTGGCCGGCAACACGCGGATCTTCGAGTTCGCGGCCGAGGCCGCGACGCCGCAGATTCCGGCGTTCAGCCCCGCGACGATCGACTTCGTGACGCCGCCGACCCCGCTGGTCTGGGTGTTCATGACCTTCGCGCCCGGCGGTCCGGCCGCGGTGCCGCTCTCGCTGCCGTTCGTCTGGGGCTGGCTCGGCTTCCCGGAGTACTACCCGGCGCCGAACTTCATGGGGCTGGTGCCGGGCATCACCGGCTACGCCACCTACACCAGCCCGGCGATCCCGTGGCCGGTGGACCTGGTGTTCCAGGGCGCGACGCTGACCGGTTCGTCGATCGAGCTCAGCACGCCGACGATGGTCGAGGTGTTCTGATCGAGCCGCCGGCGCGCAGCCCGCAGTTCAATCGAGGTCGAAGATGTTCGGCGGCCGCTCGTCGGAGTCCTTCTCCGCCTCCTTCTTGGCGCGGCGCAGCTCGCGTTCGAGGTGGTCGCCCTCGTGCTCGTGGCGGTCCCGCGCCGAGCTGAACAGGTCGTCGAGCCGATCGCTCTCGCGCTTGTGCGCCGCGAGCAGCGTGTCGAGGTCGCCCTGACCCTTGTTCTCCTCGGGCCGGACCGCGCGGGCCTTGCCGCTCCGGGTGTCGACTTCGACCGACTTGCCGCAGCACGGACACGCGAACGTGAACACGGTCTTCTTCATCGCGCGACGCACTGTATCCCGGGGCGCGCCCGATCGGCCGGAAGTTCCGCAGGGTCGGGTGCCGTCGTAAGGGTCGCCGCTCCGGCGCGGGGGCGCTATCCTCCGCGGGGCGGCCGGTGGCCGCTGAAACGACGCTGCCACCGCGACGCCGCGCCCGCGACCGCCGAGATCCCGTGACTTCCGAGAAAAGGCCCGTTGCCGAGGGAACCTCGCCCGGGGTTCCGCGTCTCTTGCGCGGGACACCGCGAGAGTTCGCGCAACGCGTCGATGGGACGCCGAGCGCGGCAGCGCGCGGAGACGACGAGGTCGCCGATCCCGCCCGCCCGCTGATGCAGCGAGCGCAGGCCGGCGACCTCGACGCCTTCCGCGGCCTCGTCGAGATGTTCCAGGATCGGGTGATGCGGCTGATGGTGAACGTGTTGCGATGTGACCGGACGACGGCGGAGGATCTCGGACAAGAGGTCTTCCTGCGGGTCCACAAGGGCCTACCCGGTTTCGACGGGCAGGTCCGGTTCCAGACCTGGATGCACACGATCGCCATGAACGTCGCCATCAGCGAGTACCGCAAGCAGCGCGCCGGCAAGCGCAATCGGACCACGGTCTCGATCGACGCGCCGGTCGGCGACAGCGACGATTTCTACGTCGTGCCGGAGGGCCGCGAGGTCGAGCCCGCCGAGCGCGCGCACCAGGCCGAGTTCCTCGCGCGCGTGCGCGAGTGTGTCGGCATGCTGCCCGAGGAGTTCCGCACCGCCGTCGTGATGCGTGACATGGAGTCGCTGTCCTACGACGAGATCGCGGCGGTGCTCGACGTGCCCGCCGGCACGGTGCGGTCGCGCATCCACCGTGGCCGCCTGATGCTGCAGCAGATGCTGCGGGAGTTCGCGCCGTGACCACCTCGCCGCGGGAACCCGACGAGCGCTTCGCCGCCTACGTCGACGGTGCGATGAGCGAGCGCGAGCGCGAGCGCTTCGAAGCCGAGCTGCGCGTCAACCCGCCGCTGGCTGCGGCGCTGGCGGAGTACGAAGGTACGGTCGCGAGCGTGCGCGCGGCGCTGCAGGCTGCGACGGCTCCCGTCGATCTCGCCAGCCGTGTGATGGCGACGATCGCGGCCGAACCGCGCGGCCCGGTTGCGGTCGTCGGCCACAACCGTGGCTACCGCCTGTTCGTGAGCGTCGCTGCCGCTGCGGCGCTGCTCGTGGTCGCCGTGCTGATCAATGCGTTGGCGGAGCGCAGCCTGCCGGTGAGCGAGAGCATGGCGACGCGCGACGCCCAGCAGCCCGAGGGCGCGTTCGACGGTGCGTGGCTGGGAGGTGGCACGGGGGAAGCGGGCGCCGTCGCAGTAGGCGGGGTTGGCGAAGGTGGCGTCGGCGGTGAGCCGGAGCACGGCCTCGGCGAGATCCTCGGGCGCAGCGACTCGCGCACCGGTTTCGTCGGCGTCGTGACCGAGGACGACCCGGCGGCGACCAACCCGATGGCGTTCAATCCGGCCGTGCCGGGCGACAACACCGTGATCGTGCCGCGTCAGGCCGCAGGACCCGAACCGGCGCCTC
>JAGQRB010000051.1 GCA_020425925.1 Planctomycetota bacterium | reverse complement strand
GCCGATCAGGTACTTCGCCGGCGGCACGGCGGCGAACTCGAACGCGCCGTCCGCCGCCGCGGTCACGAACCGCGACGCCTGGCCGCCGAACAGGAACACGCAGCAGCCGGGCTCGGCGCGACCGTGGACGCGTCCCGGCACCGGCAGCACGAGTTCGATCGTGTGCTCGGAACCCGGAGCGAGCGGGACGATCTCGTGCACACTGCCGTGCTGCGGCGTGACGCCGACCACGGCCCGCCCGGCCGGCAGGTCGTCGAAGGTGAACGCACCGTCGGCGGCCAGCACCCGCTCGGCGACGAGCTGGCCGCCAGGACACAGATCGCCCGGCCCGAGATCGGGCGGCGCTCGCGACGGCGCCGCACCGGCCATCCAGACCTGCACGGTGATGCCACCCGCGCCCGTTCCCGGCACCGCGACGACGCGACCCGCCACCCGCGACGGGCGCGCGAGCGTGACGATCCACTCCGGCCCGTTCGGGATCGGGGTCACGGCCGCCACCACGGTCGGCGACCAGCCGCGCGCCGCGACCGCTAGGTCGCGCGGCGATTCGTTGGCGAAGCGGATCGTGAAGCGACCGTCCGCGGCCGTGCGCGCCGACGGCAACCCGGTGGTCGTCAGCGGCGCGGCAACGCGGCCGTCGAGGACCGGCAGCAGCGTGACCACCGCGCCGGCGATCGGCGTCGAGTCGATGCCGAACACCCGACCTCGCAATGCCGGCCCCTGCGGCTCGTCGGCAGCGGGCGTCGATACGGCGTCGGCCGGAATCGTGGTTGCGCCCGGCGTTGCACCAGTCGACACCGCAGCCGACGGCAGGTCGGGCGACGAGTCGGAACCGACCGGCGAGTTCGCCGGCGCCGCCGCACCCGCAGCCGGCGGCATCGCGATCGCGGGCCCGCGGTCACCCATCGTCGCGGGCGGGAGTTCCTCTCCTCGCCACACCGCCAGCAGGGTGGCGATGGTCATGATCGCGGCGATCAGGAGCAGCCAGCGCACGCGACCAGCGTATCCGTTCAGTCCTGGGCGGGAACCACGCGGAAGATCCGGCCCTTGTCACCGGCATAGCCGGTCATCAACAGCTCGCCCTCGGGCTCCTCGGCGAAGCTCGAAGGCTGCAGCGGTGCCGGCGCGAGGTCGACGACCGTGTGCTCGCCGGTCGTGTCGACGGCCCACATCCGTCTGGTCACGAAGTCGCCGTAGACGTAGAAGCCCCGCAGCGCCCGCAGCGCGCTGCCGCGATAGACGTGACCGCCGGTGACCGACAGGCCATCGCGGTGGCCGTACTCGGCGACCGGCGGGATCGGATCGGGCGGTGTCGGCGTCCGCCCGTCCCGCAGCACGAACTCGCCCTTGCCCTCGAAGCTGTTCCAGCCGTAGAAGCCGCCCTTCTCGAGGTGATCGACCTCCTCGACGAGGTTCTGGCCGACGTCGCCGCACCAGAGCTCGCCGGTCTCGCGATCGAACGCCATGCGCCAGACGTTGCGCAGGCCGTAGCACCAGATCTCGCCGCGCGCGTCCTCGCGATCGACGAACGGGTTGTCGGCCGGGATCGTGTACGGCGTCTCGGCGCTGGCCTCGCGGACGTCGATGCGCAGCACCTTGCCGAGCAGCAGCTCGAGGCTCTCGGCGTTGCCGTAGGGATCGTTCGCCGCCCCGCCGTCGCCGATCGCGATGTAGAGCATGCGGTCGGGTCCGAAGAGGATCGTGCCACCGTTGTGGTTGCCCCACGGCTGGAACACCTCCAGCACCCGCAGCTCCGTCGCCGGGTCGACCGCGAGCGTGCCGTCGTCGCCGTCGCCGCGTTGCACGGTCAGGCGCGAGATCACCGAGCGGCGATTGCTCTCGTGCTCGCGGCCGCCGGCCACCGCGCCCTTCGTCGGCGTCGTCTCCTCGGACCAGTAGATCCAGACGAAGCCGTTGTCGGCGTAGCCCGGATCGAACTGGAAGCCGAGCAGTCCTTCCTCGTTGTGACCGCGGTAGACCCGCGACTTGAAGTCGAGCACGACCTCGCGGTCGCTCTTGCTGCCGTCGCGTGGCACGCGCAGGACCTGACCCGCCTGGGTCACGACCCACGCCATCTCGGGATCGGTCGGGTGGAAAGCGACGAACAGCGGCCGTTCGAACTCTTCCTGCGCCGGGAACGCATCGACGAAGGCGATCGCAGGGCCCTGCTGCGCCCCATCCTGGGCGATGGCGGCCGGGGCGAGCACGGTGAGGAACGGAAGGGCGAGACGGAACATGACGCGCATGGCGCGCGATATAGGCCAGCCGCCGCTCGCGCGCACGTGCGTTCGCCGCCAAGATGCGCGCATGTTACGGCTGTCCGGTCTGCGCAAGGCATACGGCTCGAACGTCGCGCTGCGCGGCCTCGATCTCGAGATCGGCCCCGGCGAGACACTCGCCCTGCTCGGTCCGAACGGCGCCGGCAAGTCGACCGCGGTGAAGTGCATCGTCGGCCTGCAGCCGCCCGACGCCGGCACAGTCGAGATCGACGGCATCGACGCGTGGCGGCGACCGGCCGAGGCGCGCCGCCGCGTCGGCTACCTGCCCGAGGTCGCACGCCTGCACGAGGCGCTGACGCCGTGGGAGTTCCTGCTGCTCAAGGGCCGACTGTTCGACCTCGACGACGACGTCACCCGCGCGCGCGGCGAACGGCTGCTCGCCGGCTTCGAAATCGCCGACCGCGGCCATTCGCCGATGGCGGGGTTCAGCAAGGGCATGATGCAGAAGGTCTCGATCGCGGCCGCGTTGCTGACCGAGCCGAAGGTGCTGGTGTTCGACGAACCGCTGTCGGGCCTCGACGTCACGACGACGTTGATCGTCAAGGAGCTCATGAAGGAGTTCGCCGAGCGCGGCGGCGCCGTGCTCTACTGCTCGCACCTGCTCGACGTCGTCGAATCGGTGGCCGACCGCATCGCGGTGCTGAGCAAGGGGGAGCTGCTGGCGGTCGGCACCGGCAAGCAGCTGCGTGAGAGGGCCGGGCAGGGCGACGAGTCGAAGCTCGATGTCGTGTTCCGCTCGCTGGTGCAGGCCAGCGATCCGGTCGCGGCGGCGCGCTCGATCCTCGGCTAGGTTCCCGGCCCCCCGCCGCCGCCGGCCGTCATTCGTCGGCTTTCTTCGAACGCGATCGCGGACCGCCTCGCTCAATCCGTTCGAAAGCCCATGAGAAGCGCAGTCCTCGCTGTCCTGCCCCTGCCCCTGCCGATCATCGCGATGCTCGCCCTGATCCTGCCAACAGCCGCGCAGACCGCCGCGGCACCGCGTGTGCCGATCCATACGGCGGCGGACGACAACGGTGTTCCGTACGGAACCTGGGCCGCCGGCACGAGCTACAAAGTGTCGTTCGAAGACGACATGACGTTCGTTCCCTACCTCGGTGGCTGCTATCCCACGAATCGGCCGTGGTCGTGGCGCACGACGTCGCTGACGGTCGGCGGCGTCGAGCTGCTCCGGACCGGCGAACGGCCGACCCGGACCTGCGACGACTACCGCTGCGAGTACCGCTTCGGTGCGTTCGTCGAAGCCTACGACGTGCTCGCCGAAGGACTCGAGCAGAGCTTCGTCGTCGCAAAGCGACCGGCCGCCGGCCCGCTGGTGGTTCGCGGACGTGTGACGACGGACCTCGTCGCCGCCGCGACCGGTCCGGCGCACGTCGCACTCGACTTCGCGGATCCCGCCGGCCGTCAAGTGCTGACCTACGGACGCGCGTTCGCATTCGACGCCCGCGGCCTGCGAACGCCGGTCGAGACCGCCTTCGCCGACGGCGAAATCACGCTGACCGTTCCGGCCGCGTTCATGGCGAACGCCATCCTGCCGGTAACGGTCGATCCCCTGACCGCCAGCCGGGTCCTGATCCACCTCCTCCCGAACCAGACCTCGGTGGCGGGGGACGCCGACACCGCACGACAGCCGAATGCACCGGCGCACAACCTGCTCGCGAGCTTCGCCGTCGCCGCCTCGGCCACCGACCTCGACGTCTACACCTACCTGATGGACGACGACGCCCAGAACGGGATCCTGGTCCACACCGATCTCACGGCCAACTGGTCGACCGACGAGGTGGCGAGCGCCTTCGTAGGAACGCCCCAGCGCTTCGCCGTGATGCTGCGGCGCGTCTTCGGCGGCGGCAACCCGGCGCTGCGATGCCATGTACATGCCGCCCAGGACCTGTCGCTGAGCACGGCGGTCATCCCGCTGCAACCGCCCGCCGGCTTCGGCGACTGGCGCGTCGACATCGGCGGGGCGCTGACGGGCTCGGCGGCGCTCGTGGTGTTCCAGCGCGACGCCTTCAGCGGCACCTTCGGCAACAGCGGCAGCAGCGACGTGCTCGGCGTCGAACTGGACCTCTCGACCGCCGGCGGCGCGTTCGGCACACCGTTCCAGATCGAGGGCGGCTCGTTCTCCGACAACGAATGGCCATCGATCAACAAGGTTGGAGACGACAGCGACCAACCATGGCTCTGCGTCTACCAGAGCGAAGCGGTCCTGAACCAGAGCGACCCCTGGGCCGCGAACGGTCGCCTCGTGCGCCGCGACGGCACGATGGCGTCGGGGCAGTGGACGAGCGATCTGGCCCAGAACGGCACCATGCATCAGCTCCGCCCCACGGTCGAGGGACGGCAGGGCCGCTACGCCGTCGCCTTCTCGACCGCGAGCTGGCCGGCCAACCCTTTCCCGACGACCTCGACGCTCGGCGACCGCCTCTTCGTCGAGCGTCTCGATTGGAGCGGTTCCAGCGCGAGCCCGACGCTCGATCTGCCCCCGGTCCAGTTCCGGGCGACGAGCTCGCGCCGGATGGACCTCCGCGACATCGCCTACGACAGCAACACACGTTCGCACTGGACCGCGGTCTTCCGAGTGCTCGACGACCCGTCACCCGGGTTCCACTTGTTGCGCTATGCACGGTTCGGCCTCTCCGGCGCAGAGACCGAGGCGCCGGCGCCGAGCCTCGTTTCCGTGCCGAGCCAGAACGGCAACGAGCTCGCCGCGGGCTGCGTGTTCAATCCGGAGTCCGAGATCGTGGCCATCGCCGTACTGTTCTCCAACACGGGCGTCGTGATCCGCGCGGTGAACAACCCGGCGGTGCCGTGGAGCACGAACGGCTCATCGTGTGGCCCGCCAAACATCCATTGGGACGGCAGCCAGCAGATCGGCAGCGAATTCAGCCGGCCGCAGGTCACCGGCGCGACCCCGACGTCCTGGCACTTCCTGCTGGTCGGGCTCGCGACCACCGACCTGCCGGTGATCGACCCCGCCGTCGCGCCGGGATGCCGCCTGCTCGTGCCGGCGTCGGGCAGCGGAGCGCTCGGCACGTTCCCGCTCGCGATCGGCGCCAACCCGTCGTGGGCGTTTCCGCTGCCCGAGTGGCTGACGAACACGACGTTCTACTTCCAGGACTGGTTCTACGACGGCACCTCGTTCCGCAGCACCCAGCGCCTCGAAGTCCCGATCGTCAAGTAGCCGGTCGTGAGTAGCGCCGCGTCCGAAAGGCCCGCGGACTCACGGCAGCACCGGCGCGAGCACGACGACCGAGAACCCGATCGCTTTCCTGCTACCCGGATTGCCATAGCCGTGCGGCTGGTCGCCGCGGAACGCGAGCACGTCGCCGGGCTTCAGGTGCCAGGTCTCGCCGGCGGCGGTCAACGTCAGGTCGCCCGCCTCGCACGTCAGGTACTCGCGCGTGCCGGGTGTATGCGGCACACCCGGCATGCGCGCACCGGGCGGCAGCTCGATACGGTCGATCTCCATGCCCGGGATCGCGTGCGGCAGCAGCTTCTGCAGGATCGCCTGACCGCGACGCTGCACCGGCAGCCTGCCGCGCGGGAAATGCTCGCAGTCGGCACGCGGCTCGGACAGCAGTTCCTCGACCGAGACCTGTAGCGCCAGCGCAACCTTGGTGAGCACGGCCACGGTCGGGTTCGCGGCGCCCGATTCGAGGTTGGTCCAGGTCGCACGCGGCAGAGCGGCGAGCCGGGCCAGCTCGGCCTGGGTGCGGCCGCGCGCCTCGCGCAGCTGTCGGATGTTGCGGGCGAGACGACCGCCGAGGTCGACGCTGTCAGGCATGACAGCATGTTGACCTTCGGCCAATGCATTGGCAATCGGGACATCGAAATGGCAGACGCGGTCTACGAGACGGACATGAGAACGTCACCGACCGAAGCCCGGGGCCCCGAAGCGCGAAGCCCCGGAGTCCTGATCACCGGCGGCAGCCGCGGCCTCGGCCGGGCGCTCGCCATCGAGCTCGCACGTCGCGGCGCACGGCTCCTGCTCGTCGCTCGCGACGCGGCCCGCCTCGCCGAGACCGTCGCAGAGATCCGCACCGCCGGCGGCAACGCCCACGGCTTCGCTGCCGACATCGGCGACAAGCAGAGCGTGCACGCGATCGCAGCGGCAGCGGCAACCTCGCTCGGCGAGGTCGACGTGCTGGTGCACAACGCCGGCACGCTCGGGCCGGTGCCGCTGCGTGCACTGATCGACACCGATTGCGAGGACCTCGAGCGCGCGCTCGCAGTGAACGTCGTCGGACCGTTCCGCCTGACCAAGCTGGTCGCGGGACCGATGCTGCTGCGCCGGCGCGGCGTCGTGGCGCACGTCACGAGCGACGCGGCCTCCAACGCGTATCCCGACTGGGGTGCCTACGGCGCCAGCAAGGCCACGCTCGACCACCTGCATCGGATCTGGGCCGCGGAGCTCGGCGGCGAGGGGGTGCGGTTCGTGGCGTTCGATCCCGGCGAGATGGACACCGCGATGCACCGCGACGCGCTGCCCGACGCGGACCCGACCGCTCTACGCCGGCCCGCCGACGTCGCCATCGAACTCGCCGACGAGGTGCTGCGATGAACGCTACCACCCGACCGCGCGCCGACGTGCGCGCCACCCGCCTGCTCACGGTCGACGCGCACGACGGGCGCATCGCGCTCGCGAACGTCGACGCACTCGCCGAACTGTTCGGTCCGGGCGACGTGTTCGTCGTCAACGACGCCGCGACGCTGCCGGCGTCGCTTACGGGCATCAGCGCGGTCGGTGAATCGATCGAGGCCAGGCTGGCGGGCGAGCGCGAGGACGGGACGTTCCTGGCCGTGTTGTTCGGCGCCGGCGACTGGCACCAGCCGACCGAGCGCCGGCCGCCACCACCCGTGCTCGCGGTCGGCGACGAGCTCCGCTTCGGCTCGCTCGCCGCGACCATCGCTGCGGTAGCGCCGGACTCGTCACGGCTCGTGCGCCTGCAGTTCGACACCAGCGGCCCCGAACTGGTGCGCGCGCTCTACCGCGCCGGCTCGCCGATCCAGTATTCCTACCTCGAGCGACCGCTCGCGATCTGGGACGTGCAGACGCCGTTCGCGAACCGGCCGTGGGCCGTCGAGCCGCCGTCCGCAGCGCTGCCGCTGTCGTGGGAGCTCGTGCATCGGCTGCGCGCCCGCGGCGTCGCGATCGCGCGCATCACGCACGCCGCCGGCCTGTCGTCGACCGGCGATGCCACGCTCGATCGGCGGTTGCCGTTCCGCGAACGCTACGACGTGCCGATCGATGCCGTCGTGACGATCGCGAACGCGACCGGGCGCGTTGTCGCGGCGGGCACGACGGTGGTTCGCCCGCTCGAGAGCGCGGCCGAAGGCGGCGAGCTCGCGGCGGGGTCGGGTTGGACCGCGCTGCGCATCGGCCCGGATCACGTGCCGCGCGTGGTCGCCGCGGTGCTGACCGGGATGCACGAGCCCGGCACCAGCCACTTCGATCTGCTGTGCGCGTTCGCGCCGGCGACGCTGCTAGAGGCCGCTACGCAGCGCGCGGCCCGAGCCGGCCTGCTGTCGCACGAGTTCGGCGACCTGATGCTGCTGTCGGGCGACGGCGAGCGCGCGCGGATTAGGCCCGCTGCAGGCGCCGGCGCGGCTGTCGCTTCCGACCACCACCACCACCGGCGCGCCCACGCGGCGCCGAGCTGACGGCTTCGCCGCGCAGGTGAGCCGCGACGATCGCGTGCAGCCGCTTCTCCGACGGCGCGACCAGCGACAGCGCGCGACCGGCCTTGCCGGCGCGGCCGGTGCGACCCGAACGGTGCACGTAGTCCTCGAGCGCGAGCGGGAAGTCGTAGTTCACCACCAGATCGATGTCGTCGACGTCGATGCCGCGCGCCGCGACGTCGGTCGCGACCAGGAAGCGGACCTTGCCGCGGGTGAACGCACCGAGGCACGCGTGCCGCGCCTCGGCGCTCTTGTCGCCGTGGATCGCGTCGGCCGGCAGCCCGTCGCGCTTCAGTGCGTTGCCGAGCTTCTCGCAGTTGATCTTCTTGTTGACGAAGATCAGCACCTTGCCCGATTCGCGTTCGAGCACGCGTTCGAGCGCGGCCTTCTTGTCGCTGACGCCGACACCGACGAAGCGGTGCGCGATCGTCTTCGCGGCCTGGCTGCGCGCACCGATCTGCACACGCTCGGCGCCGGGCAGGAAGTCCTCGACGAGGCTCTCGACCTCCTTCGGCATGGTCGCGGAGAACAGCAGGTTCTGACGCTCGTGCGGCAGCCGGATGAAGATCTTCCGGATCTGCGGCATGAAACCCATGTCCAGCATGCGGTCGGCCTCGTCGAGCACGACCATCTGGACCTTCTCGAGCGTCAGGTTGCGGCGCTCGAGGTGGTCGATGAGGCGGCCCGGGCAGGCGACGAGCACGTCGAGGCCGCGCTTGAACGCGGACTCCTGGATGCCGAGGTCGATGCCGCCGAACGCAGTGCAGACGTGCAGACCGGCGTGCTGGGCGTAGATCCGGAGGTTCTCGGCGACCTGCACGCAGAGCTCGCGGGTCGGCACGATGATGAGGCCGCGAAGGCCGGGTTCGCCGCCGGCGAGGCGGTCGAGCATCGGCAGACCGAAGGCGGCCGTCTTGCCGCTGCCCGTCTGACCGAGGCCGATGAGATCCTGGCGCGCCAGGATCTTCGGGATGGCCTGCGCCTGGATGTCCGTCGGCTGCTCGTAGCCGGCCGATCGGACGCCGCGCAGGATGGGCTCACCGAGCCCGAGGGATTGGAAACTCACTCGTTCTTGTTCTTGGACCGGCGTGAACCATGGTCGGGTGCACGCGTGAAGGTTGTCCGGCGGGACCTCAGGGCGGGCGGTCCGTTCACGGACGGCTCGCCGGAGTCCGGGCCGACTGGTGTCGGTGCCCATTGCATCGGCAATGGGATGTCTCGACTTGAGACTGCCCCTCCGGTTGACGAAGTATAGGTTCCGAGCCGGCGGGCGGCAACTCGGGTCAGACCTCGAGGTCGAGATTCACGCCGGCCCGAAACTGGCCCAGCAGGGTCTGGAGGAAGTCCTCGGCCCCGGATTCGTCGTCCTTGCCGCCACCGAACAGGGCCTCGTCGAGGCTCGGGCCGCCTTGGCCGAGCAGGGCCGCGGACAGCGATTGCGGGCTGGCCGAGGCCGCCGCCGGCACCGACGCCAGTGTCGCGAAGCCCGGCGCGAGTCGGGCGGCCTCGAGTTCGGCCGGGTCGAAACCGTTCGCCATCAGCGCCGAGCGGATCGCCTCTTCGATTGCGGCGCCGCGGCCGGCGGCGTCGCCATGCTCGCCGATCGCCGCCGCCACCGCGTCGCGCAGCTGCTCGCGCACGTCGAACAGTGTCTGGCCGGCGGCGTTCGTGATCGCCCCCGTGGCCGCGGTCGCACCACCCGCCGCGAGCGCGAGCGAACTGCGCGCGGCGAGCTCCGTGACGTTCGGGACGTTCGCGAGCGGGAGGGATCGCCCCTGTGCGGCGCGACCGGAAAGCCCCTGGATCTCGTTCATGCCGGCAGCGAGCAACGCCGGTGCCAACCGCAAGTCCATGCTGCTACTGCGTGACACCGGCAGCGAACGGCACTTCCTGCCGGGTCTGCCGGCAAGGATTGCCGCCGGGAGCTCGCGGGTACGCGGTACAAACCACAACCCAACGTTCGTGCCGCCAGCGAAAGATCGCGCTATGGCACGAAGGTTGGGTTGTGGTTTGTACCGCGTACCGATTCACACGCCGAGGCGGCGCGAGAGATCGGTCTGCAGCAGGTTGTCGGGATCCCAGCGCCGCTTCAGGGCGCGGAAGCGGGCGACGGTGTCCTCGCCGTGAACCTTGGCGAACGAAGTCGCGAGCAGCACCGCATCCTTGGCGTAGTAGAACCGCCCGCCGGCCTCGAGCACGATCTCGGCGAGCTCGCGACAGAGGCGCCACAGCGCCTCGCGCCGCCGCTTGCTCCGGCTCACCGCGAAGTCCATCGCCAGCGAGTAGCCGTCGACCGCGTGCGTCATCAGGAACGGATCCGGACGGTGGCGCTTCAGCACGCCGAGATAGGGCACGAAGCCCTGCTGCTGGCAGCGCTCGATCAGCTGCCGCAGCACGCGCGACGCGGCGGCCGCG
>JAGQRB010000505.1 GCA_020425925.1 Planctomycetota bacterium | reverse complement strand
CGTGCTACGACGTGCTCGGTGAGCTCGGCAAGAAGGACGCGCTGCTCGACATCGCGCAGGAGCTCGAGCAGATCGCGCTCGAGGACAGCTACTTCGTCGAGCGCAAGCTCTACCCGAACGTCGACTTCTACTCCGGCATCATCTACAAGGCGCTCGGGATCCCGGTCGACATGTTCACGGTGTTCTTCGCGATCGGCCGCATGCCGGGCTGGATCGCGCAGTGGCTCGAGTTCCAGGGTGACCCCGAGAAGCGCATCACGCGCCCGCGCCAGATCTACACCGGCGACAACGCGCGCGGCTACAAGAAGGTCGAAGAGCGCTAGCAGGGGCCCGATCCGGGACGGATCCGCGGATCGGATCCGCGGCCGGCCGATAGGGTCGGCATGACGGTAGAGCTCGATTCGCGGACGACACCGCCGGTGGTCGATGCCGCGCCCTCGACCTGCGGCGGCTGCGGTCGCACGTTCCACGGTCACTGGCAGCGCTGCATGATGTGCGGCTGGGATCCGGCGCAGCCCGTCGACGCGACCGCCGCAGCCGCTGGCCGGAACGAGCCCGACTTCCACGAGGGCGTCTATCGCGGCGGCGCGACGCTCTGGCGCTTCGTCGTCAGTTCGCTCGTGCTGGCGCCGCTGCTCTGGGGGTGCATCGAGACCGCGCTGGCTCCGAGCCGCGGCGCCGGGTCGAAGACGGCCTGGTGGGTGACCGCGCAGCTGTTCGCGATGCTCGGGCCGCTGCCGCTGCTGGTGCAGCTCTGGCGCCGCCGCACCGTGGTCGAGGTCACCCGGGAAGGCGTCGTCCGGGCCGGCGAGCTGGTGCCGTTCGCGGCGATCGCCGAGGTCGAGCATCGCGGCGGTTCGTACGGCGAGCAGGCCAGCCTGCAGCAGTTCTCGGGCGGCATCGCCGAGACCCTCGGGCCGGCGCGGCGGGTGTTCAAGCTCGGTCCGCTGACGCTGGTGTTCGGCCTGCTCTACTACCTCGTGGTGCCCGCGGTCGCGCTGCTGCTGCCGTTCCACCCGCGGGTGCGGATCGAGTTCGAGCACGGCGACGGGGTCACGCTGCGCGACCCCAACGACGCGCGCCGGCTGGCCCGCGCGATCCGGCGCCGGCTCGATTGAGCCCGCGCCGGGTCGGCGTCGCCTCGCCGGGCTACGGACTGGTCTCGAGGTGGATCTGCTTGTAGCCGCCGCGACTCCGGAACCAGAGCGCGATCGCACCGAACGCGACGAACAGCAGCAGCGGGAAGCGCGTGGCGTAGGCCAGCACGTCGCGGCGGGCCTTGACCTGCGCCGCGCCCTTCGGGGCGGCGTCGTGATAGACCTGCTCGACCTCGGCGCGCTCGGCCTCCGGCAGGCTCGCGACGAACGGACCGGCCTTCTTCGGGTCGATCTTCTCGTGGGTCATCCACATGAAGCCACCCGTGCTGGTAGCGGCGGTCGCGAGCGCGGGGGCCTCCGCTTTCACGGTGTCGTGGATCGAACGGTCGAAGGCGACGCCGAGCAGCGGGCCGCCGACGATGCCGGCCGACAACAGCCCGATCGCCGACACCGTGTTGAGCGTCAGCGCGCCGCCCTGCGGGTAGCGCTCGGAAGTGAAGCCGAGCACGCAGGGCCAGTAGTAGGTCTGGCCGAGCGCGTAGAGCACGAACGCGATGAAGATCGCGATGCCGGTCGCGGTCGAGAGCCAGTAGAGCCCGGCCGCCGACAGCAGACCGCTGACGCACAGCAGCGCCGGTGGGTTGAAGAAGCGCAGGATGCTGCCGGCGAACACGCGCAGGATGAGCATGATCGAGGCCGAGAACACCAGCGCCATCGCCGGGTTGATGTCGCGGCCGGCGAGCACGGGCTCCATCAGTCCCTTGATCCAGCCGTCGGTGCCGAGTTCGGCGGTCGCGACCGGGATCATGAGCACGCAGAGCAGGAAGAACAGCGGCTGGCCGAGGCTCTTGACCGCGCCGCCGAACACGATGCCGAACACCGCGCCGAGCACGGCGCTGATCGAGAACCAGTGCTCGACGTAGAACGGCAGGTTGCCGGCCTCGTCGGGCTTGTTGAGCTCGGTCAGCGTGTAGACCTGGTTGCCGATCTCGTAGAACATCAGCCCGCTGGCGAGGAACGCGGTCAGGAAGCCGACCTGGCGCAGCATCTCGCGGAACGGCACGCCGGCGGCGACGCGCTCGTCGACCGGGAAGCGGCACGGCAGGAACATGATCACGTACGGCACCGCCGGCACCAGGATCCAGAGCGCGTGGGTGCGCCACGACAGCCCGCCGCCGAAGCTGTCGCCGCCGATGACGAGCAGCGTGCCCAGCACGAGGCCGGCCGGCCACGCGGCGTGCAGGATCGTGAGCCGTTTGGTCTTCTCGCGCGGGTAGACCGCGGCGCAGACCGGGTTGATCACGGCCTCGACGATGCCGTGGCCGAGGCCGGCCGCGAGTGCCGCGAAGTAGAGCCCGAGGTGACCGCTCGCCATCCAGGTGCCGATGCCGGACGCAGCCTGCAGCACGAAGGCGCCGATCATCGGTAGCTTGTAGCCGGTGCGGTCGACCACCAGGCTGAACAGGATCATCGTGATCGCGATCGGCCAGAGCGACGCCCCGAACACCTCGCCGACCTGCTGCTTCGTCAGACCGAGTTCGGCGCCGTAGGTCTCGCCGAGTGCGACGCGGAACGCGAAGCCGGTGCCGGCGGCGGCCAGCGCGAGGAAGCTGGCCCAGAACAGGAGGCGGCGTTCGCGCTCGGTGAGGGTGGCAGCGGCGGGAACGGAGGAGGCGTGATCGGACAAGGAACAGCTCCGGGAGAGAGAGGGGGCGAGGGTCAGCCGGTGCGGGCGTTGCGGGCGACGGCCACCCCGGCCGCCATCACGGCGTCCGGACCGTCGTCGAGCTCGCGCCAGACCCGCAGCATGTTGCCGAACTCGGGCGTCTGGCGCGAGAACGCTTCGACCACGAGCCAGCCGCGGTAGCCGATCCGGTCGAGCGCGGCGAGCACGGCCGCGAAGTCGACCTGGCCGCTACCCGGGGTGCCGCGGTGGTTCTCGGAGAGCTGCACGTGGCCGAGCGTGCCGGCCATCGCCGCGATCGCGGCCGCGGTGTCCCGCTCCTCGATGTGGGCGTGGTGGGTGTCCAGGGCGCCCGTGAGCCCGGGATGGTCGACGGCGCGGACGAGCTCGGCGCAGTCGCGGGCCGTGGTCAGGAAGTAGCTCTCGAAGCGGTTCAGCGGCTCGATCGCGAGCCGGACACCGAGGCTGGTGGCGTAGTCGGCCGCGGCGCGCAGCACCTCGGCCGAGCGGCTGCGTTCCGCTGTGGTCGGTGGCGCCTCGGTCCAGACCCCGTAGGCCGAGTGCATCGGTCCGGCGAGCACGTCCGCGCCGATGGCTCTGGCGCGCTCGGCCAGCGTGCGGAGCTGTTCGAGCGCGGCGCGCCGCTCGGCGACATCGGCAGCGAGCGGGTTGGAACCAGGCGTGCAGAAACCGACCGCGGTCGTGCGCAGCCCGGCGTTGGCCGCCGCACGCCGCAGCATCGCGAGCTCGGCGTCGGTCGCCGCGTTCACCGGCAGTTCGACGCCGTCGTAGCCGTGGTGGGCGGCGCGGTCGATCCAGCGCTGGTGCTCGTCGGTGAGACGCGGCGCGAAGTAGAGGAAGCTGAAACCGAGCGGGCGCTTCGTGGGCATCGGCGATCAGCGGCTCAGAGTCCACTCGGGCAGCAGACGCTTGTCGCCGCCGGCCATCGCCGACTCGTGCGCAAGGATGCCGACGCAGGTCCAGTTGGCGCTCTGCCGCGCGTTCGGCCAAGGCTCGCGGTCCTCGGCCAGCGCACTGAGGAACTCGTGCACCATGTGCGGGTGGCTGCCGCCGTGGCCGCCGCCCTGGGTGAACGAGAGATGCTCGTTGGCGTCGAGGTCGTAGACCCCCTTGGTGGTGAACGCGCGGATCGGCTCGGGCAGCAGGTGGGCGTAGTCGGGGACCTCGATGCGTTCCGGGATCTCGGGCTCGGGGCGCTTGGCGGTGTGCAGCACCGCGCGCTCGCCTTCGATCAACGGCCATTCGAACGCCTTCTTGCTGCCGTAGACGTCGATGCTCTCGCGGTACTGCCGCGCGGTGTCGAACAGCGAACGGATGATGCGCGCCGACAGGTCGCTGTCCTTGAGCTTGACGTGGGCGGTCTCGACCGCGAACGGCGAGCCGTAGATCCCGATCATCTCGTCGCGGATCGTGCCCGAGCCGAAGCACGAGACGTATTCGGCGTCCTTCTTCGGCAGACCGAGCATCGGACCGACGCAGTGGGTGGCGTAGTGCATCGGCGGCAGCCCGGGCCAGTAGCCGGGCCAGCCGTCCATGTCCTGCTGATGGCTCGCCTGCAGGAACTGCAGCTTGCCGAGTTCGCCCTTCGCCAGCATCTCGCGCACGAACAGGAACTCGCGGCTGTAGACCACGGTCTCCATCATCATGTACTTGCGACCGGTCTTGTCGCAGAGCTCGACGATGCGCCGGCAGTCGTCGACGCTGGTCGCCATCGGCACCGTGCAGGCGACGTGCTTGCCGGCCTCGAGCGCCGCGAGCGTCATCTCGGCGTGATCCGGGATCGGCGTGTTGATGTGCACGAAGTCGATCTCCGGATCGCGCAGCATCGCGGCGTAGTCGGTGTAGCGGCGTTCGATCCCGAAGGCGTCGCCGATCCTGTCGAGCTGCGCCTGCGAGCGTTGGCAGATCGCGAACATCTCGGCGTTCGGATGGCGTTGGTAGATCGGGATGAACTCGGCGCCGAAGCCGAGGCCGACGATGGCAGCGCGGTAGGTGGTCATGATCGAAACGACATTTCAGCGGCCGAGCTCGGCGGCCGTCCACATCTGAGGGTGATTCTCGGTCGCGGCGCGGACACTCGCGACCTCGGCCGCCGTCACCGCGGCGGCGTCGTTCGACCAGCGCTGGCGCACGTAGGTGAGCGCGTCGGCGATCTCCTGATCGGTGAGCAGCGGTCCGAGCGGCGTCATCAGGTTGTTGAACTGCCGGTCGCCGACCTGCACCGGCCCCATCAGCCCGCGCAGCACGATCTTGGTCGGCAGCTCGGGGTCGCCGGTCAGCCAGCCCGAGCCGTCGAGCGGCGGGAACACGCCGGGGACGCCGCGGCCGTCGACGCCGTGGCACGCGATGCAGGTGCGGCCGTAGACCGCGGCGCCGCGCTCGTGCACCGCCGGATCCGGCGTGAACTCGCGTTCGGCCGGGGTCGCGGCCGCCGTCGCGTCGGCGGGCAGGCTCGCGAGCGCCTCGAGTGCGCCGGCGAACGTCGCGCCGCCGCCGATCTTGACCAGGCTGACATCGTCCCAGAACGCGGTCCCGGTCGCGCCGCCGTAGCCGCCGAACAGGCAGTGCACGACGATCTCCTGCTGGTCGCCCGAGTCGAACTCGACGGCGACCTCGGTCCAGTCGCTGGTGCCGCGCACGCCCTTGGTGCGCTGGCCGCCGTGGACGTTGAGCATCATGCCCGGCGCGCGGCCGCGCGCTTCGGCGCCCTCGGTGCGCAGCCAGCCGCTCAGCCGGTAACGCGCGCCCGGCTCGACCGCGATCGTCACCGCCAGCCCGGAGTCGGTGAAGCGCT
>JAGQRB010000504.1 GCA_020425925.1 Planctomycetota bacterium | reverse complement strand
CTGGATCGCCATCAGCGTGCCGGCGGTCGAGCTCGGGCAGCTGCCGCACGCACCCTGGTAGCGGATGTAGAGCGTCTTCTCCTCGAGCCCCATGATCTCGAGGCCACCGCCGTCGCCGGCGAGCGCCGGGCGCACGCGGTCGTCGAGCAGCGCGTTGATCTTCGCCAGCACCTCGGGGTCGCCGCCCTTCGGCAGCGAGTCGAGCGGGTTGTCGCTCGCGGCTGCGGCCGCGGTCGCGCCGGCGGGTTCGTCGGCGACGTGGCTCTCGAGCAGGCGCGTGACCTGCTCGGCGACCGCGCGCCAGTCGGCCTGTGCCGTCATGCTGACGGTGACGAAGTTGTCGCAGAAGAACAGGGTCTCGATGCCGGGCACCGCGAACAGGCCTTGTGCCAGCACGTCGCTGCGCGCGTCCTCGGGCTTGCCGAAGTGCTTCGACTGGCCGGCGGCCGTCAGCTGCGCGTCGGTGAGGAACTTGAACGCGTTCGGGTTCGGGGTCGGTTGGATGCTCGAGACCTTCATGTGCGCACTATATCTGCCGTGACGGGCCCGAACTCAAGGGCGCGCTCAATGCAGCAGCCGGCTCTTGTCGCCGACCGGCCCGGTGGTGAGCCAGACCGGCTTCCAGAGCCCGCCCGCACCGGCGTGATCGACGACCCGCAGCACCAGCGTGTGGCGCCCCGGCGTCAGCGGTCCGAGCTCGGCGACCTGGGTCTCGAGCCAGATCGTCACCCTCCGGACCTCGTCGCCGAACGTGCCGCGGTGCTCGCCATCGAGCCAGAAGTCGAAGCTGTCGTCGACGCCGTCGAACACGCAGCGGGCCGGCAGGCCCTGCCAGTCGGCCGGGATGTCGACGTCGACCCGGTACCACGCGACGCCGGTGTAGTGCTTCAGGTCGTCGCCCTGGTTCTCCCAGTGCGATCCGGCTTTGAGGTCGCGCCACGCGGCGGTCGTGACATCGAGCGCGGGGTCCTGCCAGTTCGCGGTGCGGCCGTTGTTCTCGGGGTCGGTCCGGAAGCGCCAGACCGGCAGGTCGAGCTTCTTCTCGTTCAGCTTCTGGCGCAGCGCCGCGATCGTCGCGGCGGAGAGTGCACGCTGTGGCGCGGCACCGGACGTCAGGTGGTGGCGCAGCGCGGACTCGAGCCAGGTGCCGATGCCGCCGATCGACCCGCTCTCGCGCAGCCGCAGCGTCGTCGCGAGCAACCGTCCCTCGCCGACCCGGGTCTCGAACGCGTGCAGCCAGAGCCTGGTCTCGGCGATGTCGTGCGTGTCCCAGAACGCGAGGATCGGATCGACCTCGTCGCGCCACGGCTGCCACGGCATCACGCGCCCCGATTCGAGATCGAACGACGACAGCTCGAGCAACAGCTCCGGCGGCACGCGCTCGCGCAGCGGGTGCGGCGGGGCGAACGGCGCGCCGCGCAGGAACCACAGCGGCTCGGTGCGCGCCGAGCCGGGCCGGTCACCGGCGAGCAGCAGCACGCGGGCACCGTGCTCGAGCTCCGCGAGCAGCTCCGGCGTCAGCCGCTCGGCGACGACGACGTCGTCGGCGGGGTCGTCGGCGAGCGGTGTCCACCAGAGGTCCCAGGCGTTGCTGGCGGGATGGCTGCCGCTGAGCGCGGCGTGCACCCGGAGCCTGGTCGGCGCGTCGCGATCGCACTCGATCCGGAGCTCGAACTCTTCGCTGGTGGTACCCGGCGCGAGCCGAACCGGCACGCGGGTCTCGAGCTTCGGATCCTCGCACCACAGGCGCAGCTCGCCATCGAGCGGACCGCGCCCGAAGTGCGACACGCGCACGCCGACCCGGTCGTCGAACGGTGGACCGACCGCTCGACTCGGCCCGTCGGTCACGAGGCAGAGCATCGTGTCGCGGTGCCACGCCCAGTCGGCCGCGTTCCACTTCAGTCGATCCTGATCGTCGTAGAGCCCCATGCGCGCCTTCGCGAAGTCGCGCGCGACCGAGACGACGTAGCCGGCGTCCGGGATAGACAGCCGGAGCTGCTCGATCTGGAACTTGCGGTTCCGCAGGCCGAACGCGAGCGACTCGGGCAGCAGCGAATCGACGGTCGCCTGGCCGAACTCCGCGGCGAGCCAAGGTTCGACCTCGGCCTGCGAGTCCCAGCACAGCGGCCGCCACCAGCTCGGTCCCGCACCCCACTTCGCCGTGAACGCGGCGCGGTCGACCCAGGTGTCCGCGGCGATGCACTCGCCGAGCAGCAACGGCTTCTCACCCTTCTCCGCGATGTGCCGTTCGAACTCCTCGAGCCGGCCCGGGAACCACGAGTTGTTGCCGTAGGGATGCTCGTCCCAGAAGTCGGTGATGCGCTGCCAGCCGATCCACGAGCTGTCGTCGACCACGAGCGTCTGTGGGCACGCGGCCTTGCACGCCTCGAACAGCGTCTTCACGACGTCGAGGTCGGCGCTGTGGCCGGTCTCGCAGGTGATGCTGCGGAACGCGACCGAGCAGTGGCTGCGGTCGTTGGCGAAGAACTCCTCGTACTCGGTCAGCAGCTCCTGCTTGTGGGCCTGGTCCATCTGCGGGTGCCAGGTCGGATACTCCTGCCAGATCAGCAGTCCGAGCTCGTCGCAGAGCTCGTAGACGCACTGCGGCGGCACCCAGAGGCAGCACTTCAGGCAGTTGAAGCCGAGCGCCTTCATCTCCTCGAGCTGCCGGCGCCAGAACGTGCGATCGACGGGCGGAGCGAGCGCGGGCGGGCTGTAGCCCCAGTGCAGGATGCCGCGGACCTGCAGCGGCGAGCCGTTCCACGAGATGGTCGTGCCGCTGGCCGCGAGCGACCGGAACCCGATGCGGCGCTCGACCCGGTCGAGCACCTCGTCGCCGCGCCGCAGCACGATGCGCAGGTCGTGGAGTGTCGGCTGGTCGGGCGACCACGGCACCGCGAGCGGCACGTCGATGGTGCCACTCGAGCCCTGGCCGCGCGCCTCGAGGCCGACCACCTCGACCGCGAGGTCGGTCGCCGGCGAGCCGCCGAGCACCGGCACGTTCCAGCGCAGGCGGCAGGGTGAGTTCCCGAACGCGATCGTTCGGTGCTCGCCGAACAGCTCGATCGCGAGCCGATCGATCACCGGCCCCGAGTCGAGGCACAGCGTGACGTCCTGCCAGATGCCGCCGAAGTGCGGCTGGATGATCGGCAGGAAGCCCTGCGTGTTGTGGCCGACGCGCTCGTCGACGACGACCTCGAGCACGTTCGCTTCGCCCCACTTCACGGCGGCGGTCGCGTCGATCCGGAACGGCGTCCAGCCGCCGAGGTGCTGGCCACACTCGACGCCGTTGACCAGCACGGTGGCGTGCGTCGCGACCGCTGCGAACTCGATGCG
>JAGQRB010000503.1 GCA_020425925.1 Planctomycetota bacterium | reverse complement strand
CGGCCCGGGTCTGCCCGCCGCCGTCTTCGCCGAGCCGCGAGCGAAGATCCGCAAGTATCGCGAGTTGCTTTTCCTGCCTACAGCAGGAAAAGCATCTCGCGATACTTCGCCAGCGGCCAGTGCGAGTCGTCGGCCATCGTCTCGAGCACGTCGGCCTGCTCGCGCAGCCGGTTCATCGCCGGCGCGACGTTGTCGCGGTAGAGCACGGCGTGCGCCGCGGCGTCGCCGTCGAACGACTCGGCGCGGTCGAACTCGGTGTGCAGCCGGTCGATGTCGTCGATCAACGCCTCGATGCGGGCGGTCACCTGGTGCAGCCGGCGTTCCTGCGCCTTGGCCTCGATGCCGAGCGCCTTGGTCGCGGCGATGCTCTGCGCGTACGCGTGCTGGCTCTTCTGCGCGGCCGGCAACACCATCGTGCGGGCGATCGACAGCGCGCTCTGGGCCTCGATCGCGAGCGTCTTGCAGTAGCTCCCGTACATGATGCTCGTGCGCGACGCCGTCTCCTTCGCCGACAGCACGCCGTTGCGCTCGAACAGCTCGACGTTCTTCGCGGCGTGGAACTGGGCGATCGCGTCGACCGCGTTGCGGAAGTTCGGGAGTCCGCGGCGTTCGGCCTCGGCGTGCCACTCCTCCGAGTAACCGTTGCCGTTGAAGACGACCCGCTGGTGCGCCTTGAACAGCTCGGCGACCACCTCGTTGACCGCGCCCTCGAGCCCCTTGCTGGCTTTCAACTTCTCGATCTGGTCCGAGGTGTAGTTCAACGTGTCGGCGACGATCGTGTTCAGGATGGCGTTGGGCTTCGCCACGCCTTGACTGCTGCCGACCGCGCGGAACTCGAACTTGTTGCCGGTGAACGCGAACGGCGACGTGCGGTTGCGGTCGGTGGCGTCGCGCGGCAGCGGCGGCAGCACGCCGACGCCGAGCTGCATCTGCTCGCGGCGGCGTTCGCTGCCCTTGCCGGTGCCGGCGACGATGCCCTCGACGACGTCCATCAGCTGCTCGCCGAGGTAGACCGAGAGGATCGCCGGCGGCGCCTCGTTGGCGCCGAGGCGATGGTCGTTACCGGCGTGCGCGATCGTCACGCGCAGCAGGTCGGCGTGCAGATCGACGGCGCGCAGGATCGCGGCGAGCAGCACGATGAACCGCATGTTCTGGTCGGGCGACTGCCCCGGCTCGAGCAGGTTCTCGCCGGTGTCGGTCGACATCGACCAGTTGTTGTGCTTGCCGGAACCGTTGATGCCCGCGTACGGCTTCTCGTGCAGCAGACACTGGAAGCCGTGGCGCTGGGCGACCTGCTTCAGCACCTCCATGCAGAGCATGTTGTGATCGGCGGCGACGGTCGTGCGCTCGAAGATCGGCGCCACCTCGTACTGGCTCGGCGCGACCTCGTTGTGCCGCGTCTTGATCGGCACGCCGAGCTTCCAGAGCTCGAACTCGGATTCCTGCATGAACGCGAGCACACGCGGCTGGATCGAGCCGAAGTAGTGGTCCTCGAGCTCCTGCCCCTTCGGCGGCTTGGCGCCGAACAGGGTGCGACCGGTCGCGATCAGATCGGGCCGCAGCATGTAGAGATCGCGGTCGAGCAGGAAGTACTCCTGCTCGCAGCCGAGCGTCGGGTAGACGAACCGCACGCGCTCGTCGCCGAGCAGACGGAGCAGCCGCACGGCGGCGCGGTTCAGCGCATCGGCACTGCGCAGCAACGGCGTCTTCTCGTCGAGCGCCTCACCGGTCCACGAGCAGTAGGCGGTCGGGATGCACAGCGTCACGCCGTTGGTCGTCTCGCGTACGAACGCCGGCGAGGTCGGGTCCCACGCGGTGTAGCCGCGCGCCTCGAAGGTCGCCCGCAGGCCGCCGCTCGGGAACGAGCTCGCGTCGGGCTCGCCCTTGATCAGCGACTTGCCGTTGAACTCCATCAGCAGGCGCCCGTCCTCGACGTTCGCGAAGCTGTCGTGCTTCTCGGCCGTGCTGCCCGTCATCGGCTGGAACCAGTGCGTGAAGTGCGTCGCACCGCGCTCGACCGCCCACTCCTTCATCGCGGTGGCGACCTGATCGGCGAGCGCGGTATCGAGCTCGGAGCCGAGCTCCATGCACGAGCGCAGCGCGGCGTAGGCGCTCTCGGGCAGCCGCGACCGCATCTGATCGAGGCCGAACACGTTGGCGCCGAAGAGTTCGGGAAGCTGCCGACGCGAGTCGTTCGCGATCGGAACGGGACGCTTGGTGGCAATCGAACGGATGGCTGCGGAACGCTGCGACGACAAGTGGACCTCCCTGACGGTGGCTGCGCGTGGCGCGCGAAATACGAGCAAAATCGAAAAGACCGGCAGCAGACGTTAGCCAGCCGCGACCGCGAAAGCACGCGCGCCGCCGACTGCTGCGCCAGCGCGCCGCGAGGTTGACGTTGCCGACACGCGACCGAGAATCGGCAGCGTGCCGAAGTCGTGGCCGAAGTCACCTGTTCCGTTCGCCTGGCCGGCGGCAGCCGCGGTCCTCGCGGCCGCCTGCGGCGTCGCGCCGCCGCCCGCGCCGCCGGCGGTAGGCCTGCTGTTCCGCTACTGCCGCGAGCTCGGCGACGGCCTGCGCTCCGATCTGCCGGCGAGCGGTGCGCCGATCGACCGGCCCGGCGCGACGGCGACGCCGGGCGACG
>JAGQRB010000502.1 GCA_020425925.1 Planctomycetota bacterium | reverse complement strand
TGGCTGCGAGCCGGCGCCGCCACCGCCGTGATGGCGGTCGCGGTGCGCCTGGCGCGGACGGCGGCGCCGGACGCCGGGCACTGGCAGATCGCGCTCTACAACGTCGCGATCCCGATCGGTGTCGGCATCGCGGCCTACGTCGCCACACACGTCGCCTGTGGCTCGCCCGAGTGGCGCAGCCTGCGCAATCGACGCCGCTGAGGCCTATTCGAGCCGCTCGAAGTCGAGGTAGCTCTCGCCGTCCTGCCAGATCCGCAGACCGCCGCGCACGAGATCGACGCGCTGGACCTGCAACGCACCGGGCTCGTCGATGTGGATCTCCCCTTCCTCGTCGGTGTAGAAGCCGAGGGTGACGACGGACTCGACGTTGCCGCCGCGCTTCTGCCAGGTGCGCACGCCGGCGCGGAGCAGCGGGTAGTCGGGATCCGTGCCCGCGCCCGCCAGGCAGATCAACATGTGCCGGTGCGTGATCGCGACGTAGCCGCGACTGCGGTTGAGATCGACCGCACCGTCGACGGTTCGCGAACGCAGGCGATAGACCCCTTCGAGCGGGTCACGGGCCGGCACACCCTTGCGCTCATCCTGCGGTGCCTGGGACTTCGGTGCCGGTTTCCCGGGCTCCTGCGGCAACGCGAACGCGAGGCCGAGCGCGATTCCGAACACTGCGACCGTTCTCATGCGATCCTCCTCATTCGAGCTGCAACACGATGTCGGCGAGCGTCTCGCCGCCGCGAACCTCGATCTGTTGGCGGCCGAGGCGCTGTTTGCCGCGCCGCCGGCCCTTGATCGGTTGCTCGTACTGCGCGGTCAGCTCGACGGTGCCGGGCAGCACACGCGTGAGCTCGAACCCGCCGTCGGCGCGGCTGCGCACGGCCGGGGCGTCGTCGGGAAAGACCAGCGCGCCACCGATCGGTGCACCGGTCTCGCGGTCGACGACCCGACCGCGCACGACGCCGGCCACGACGACCTCGAGACGCACGGGCTCGTCGCGCCCGGCGCGCACCTCGCGACAACCGTAGTGATCGCCGAGGCCGAACAACAGCAGGCGCGGCTCCGCCGACGGCGGCAGGTTGTCCAACGTGAACGACCCGTCGCGCGCCGGCCGTGCCTGCACGCCCGGCAACCCGCGCGCCAGCACCCAGAGCGTCGTCGGATCGAAGTCGGCCGGCGTCGCGACGTCACCGTGCAACGCGCGCGTGGGCTCGAGCGCGGCGACGACCGGTTCGCCGCCGGCGCCCGGCACCGCGACGTGCGCGAGCGCGTGACCCGGAGCACGCACGCGCAGACTCAGCGGATGCGCCGCCGGCGAAATGCCCGTCAGTTCGAAGTTGCCTTCGGCATCCGCGGTCGCGGTGCCGATCGCGATGCCGTGTTCGCCACCTGCCATCGCGGTGATCTCGGCGCCACCGACGGGCCGGAGGCCGGCACAACGCCAGCCGAACGCCCAGAACCCGATCGGCTCACCGACGCGACCGCGAATCGCGCGCGGTGCCACGAGCTCGATCGGCGCCAGCTCGCGCCCGAGCTCGACGAAGACGACGCCGGTGCCGACGCCGTCGCCGGCGTAGCGCACGACCGCACGCTGCGGCACGAGGCCGCGATCGAGCGTCACGGAATGGCCGCTCGCGACCTCGACCTGCCCGAGCGGCAGCGGCGGTGACGGACTCGTGAACGTCAGACGATCCGAGAACACCGTGAGGGCGAGCGCCGGCACCGCGCCGCCGGAGCGCACGAACGTGAGGGTGACCCGACCCGCGAGCCACTCCCGCACGCCGAACGCCGCGAGTGCGATCAGACCGGCGATCGCGAGCACCCAGAGCGCGGGCCGCGGGCGCCATCGCCGCGGGGGGCGGCGGGCAGAGGTCCGACGACGGGCAGAATCCGACACGGCCCGAACGATACCGCGAAGCAGCGCTATCGTCTGCGCATGCTGATCTACCTGCTGCGCCACGGTCGCGCCGAGGACGGCTTCGACAAGCCGGACGATCTGCGCGAGCTCACCGACGACGGTCGCGAGCGTCTACGCCGTGCCGCGCCGGTCTGGCGTCGGCTCGCCGATCCGCTCGACACGATCTGTGCGAGTCCGCTCGTGCGGGCGCAGCAGACCGCCATCGAGCTCCGGGACGCGGTGCGCGGCAAACCGGCGATCGAGACCCACTCGGCACTGGTCCCGGGCGCGCGCATCGCAGAGGCACTCGAACTGGTCACCGCGGCGCTCGCGGCAGGCCGCGCCGGCGTCGCGTTCGTGGGCCACGAGCCGCACCTCGGCCTGTTGCTCGGCACCCTGCTCACCGGCGGCCCCGGGCTGGCGCTGCCGCTCAAGAAGGGCATGCTCGTCGGCGTCGAATTGCCTTCGAGTGCGAGCCTGATCGGCGAGCTCGCGTTCGCGCTGACGCAGCGCGCCGCCGCCCGGCTGTCCTGAGCGCCCCCTATTCCTTGGTGCCGCGCAGGAACAGGTCCTTCAGGCCCTCGGGTGGAACCGTGATGTCCTCGCAGCGATAGCGGTCACCCCGGTCCTCGAAGCCCGCGTGCAGGCGGATGCCGTAGGTGCCGACCGTCAGTTCCTCGGTGTGGAACGAGCCGTCGTCCATGTCGATGCCGATGCCGTTCACCTGGTCACCGAGCGAGCCGTCGGCCGCCACCTGGTGCACCGCGATCCACACCCACTGGGGCTTCTCGCCGCTGCTGAACATCGACATGTCGACCCTGCCACTGACGCTGATCGCCGGCAGCACGACGATGCGCAGGTCGGTGACCGGGACACCCGCGGTGACCGAAATGCCGTCGAGCCTGCCGCGCTTGGCTTCGTCGCCGTTGCCGTCGACCTCGAGCGACCAGGTCCCCTGCGCGACGTTGTCGAACTCGAACCTGCCCTGGTCGTCGACCGGCGCGTGCAGATAGAGATTCGAGTCGCTGTCGATCCGGCCCTGCGCTCGCACGAACCCACCGCCGGCGACCGGCACCCCGTCCTCGGTCACGACGGTGCCGGACATCGTCGAGGTCATGACCTCGATGCGCAGGTCTTTCTCCTCGGCCTCGGCGAGCTTCAGGTTGCCCTGCCAGATCGTCGAGCCACCGTCGAACATGCCGCCCTTCGATTGGATGTTGATCCAGGCGTCGCCGGCCGGCACCACGCCGAGATCGAAACGACCGGCGCGGTCGACCTCGGCCGTGAAGCGCCGGTTCTCGATCCAGCCCATCACCCGCGCGCCCTCGGCGAGGCGACCGTCGACCATCACCGAACCGAACAGGTGCGCGGTCGGACCCTCGATCGGCTTCTCGCCGACCTCGAGTCGGACCTGCGTCGCCTGTCCCGACACGACCTCGATGGTCTGGCGCTCGCGGTTGAACTCGCCGCCCATGCGCGCCGAGGTCATCATCAGGAACATGCTGCCCGGCGACCGCACCGCCTCGAGGGAATCGAGCGACGAGAGGCGGTAGCTGCCCGGCTGCAGCGCCGCGACCCGGAACGTGCCGTCCGCGCCGGCGCTCACGAGCCGCGGGATCACCTCGAGCGGCCCGCGCGGACCGTCGTTGCGCCGCCATTCGACGGTCACGGTGAACTTGCCGGCCTCGGGCGGCGCGCCGTTCTCGCTCAGCACGCCTTCGATCGAGCCCGGCGGCACCAGCCGCAACACGAGCTCCTGCTCCAGCGTCGCCTCGCCGTGCACGAAACCCCATTTCGGATGTTCGGCGCTGACCCGCAGTTCCTCGGCCTGGAAGCGGTCGATCGCGAGCCGGCCCTCGGCATTGGTGCGGCCGCAGTTGAGTGGGATGTCGTAGAGCCCGTGGCCCTTGGGCTTGGCGTAGATCACCGCGTTGCGGATCGGCCGTTCCTCGTGGTCGACCACGCGGACGAGGAACTCGCGCTTGGGATGGAGCTGCAGCGTCAGCTCGACGTCCGCCTCGCCCAGCTTGAAACCCTGGAAGCTGGTGGCGAGGCCCGGCGCATCCCCGACCAGCGTGTAGTCGCCGGCCTTGAGGCCGTCGATGCGCCAGAGTTCGTGCTCGGCGTCGTGGTGCAATCGGTCCGTGAGATCGACGGGCGGCACGAAGCCGAATGCCGCGAGTTCGGCGGCGCCTTCGCCGCCCTCGCCGCGCAGCAGCCGCAAACGCGGCGAGGCTACCGGGTTGCCCGCCGGATCGAGCACTTTCACCCGCGCCGCGAACGTCGCCGGCAGCGTCACGACGACGTCGCCGAGGATCGGTTGCGGCTCGGCGAGGACCCACGGATCCGCGGGACTGCGGCGCGCCGCGACGGTGACCTTGCCCGGCGAGAAGCCGAGGGCGGTGAACTCGCCCTTGGCGTTCGTCTTGCCGACGCGACGTGCGAGGTCGACCGGCGCCATCGTGATCGTCGAGCCCGCGACCACCTCGGCGTCGACGACGGGTTGGCCCGCGGTATCGAGGACCTTGCCGAACAGCTCCTCGCCCTCGCGCAGCTTGACCTCGCCGACGTTCTCCTCCTCGCCGGCGCGGACCATGACGCTCGGCTTGACGTGCGCGACGCAGTCCTTCGCCGTCACCGCCAGCAGGTTGCTGCCCGGCACCACGCCGACCAGCCGGAAGCTGCCGTCGGTCGCCGACCGCGTCGTCGGGATCGGCACCTGTTCGAACGCCGGCTTGACCCAGGCCGGCATCTCGAGCACCTCGACCGGCGCGTCCGAGACGCGCAGCAACAGTGCGCCCTCCGGATCGAAACGCTCGACCGGGAAGAAGCCGGCGAGCGTCCCCGGGATGTCCGCAGCACGCACCAGCGCACCGGCGAGCGGCTCGCCCTCGGGACCGAGCACCGTGCCGACGATCACGCCGGCGTCGGGCAGCACGACGTCGCCGAGATCGACGATCTCGCCGGGTGACGGCGTGCGCGTGATGATCTGGTGCACCGGGGTGTCGGTACCGATGCCCGCGAACATGATGAACACCGCGCGCGGCCACAGACCGGTCAGCAGGAACGTGCCGTTCTCCTGGGTGCGGGTCTCGCCGGCGACGTACTGCGGTTCGAGCGACGGGCCGTCGGCGAACGGGTCGACGGTGTCGGGTAGCACGACGTCCATCGCGGCGCGGTAGAAGCGCACGCCGCACTCGCCGACGGGAATCTGGTCGTGGGTAACGACGCGACCGCGGAACCCGGACAGACCGGCCTGGATCTCGGGGTCGTCGAGCACGCTCGCGTCCACCGTGACGACCTCGGTCCGGTGGGTCGCGGCCGGCGCGACGGCCACGGATCCGGGCGCGGCGGCCGCCTCCCGCTCGGCAACCGTCGCCGTGGTCTCGGGGGCGGCGCGGTTCGGCTCCGGCGCGATCGGCGCGGCGGTGTCGCCCCAGAAGAAGGTGAAGAACAGGCCCGCCCCGACGAGCAGCACGAGGACGACGAGTGCGACGGTTTTCTGCATGGTTCGTGGGGTGAGCGGCAGCGCGGCGGCCGAGCGGACGTGCCGAGATCAGTGGCCAAGTATTGGGGAAAACCGCCGCGCGAGCGCAGAAATCACGTCGCGGCGCCGCGCGCCCGCCAGAGCGCGAGCGAACCGAGCACCACGGCATGCTCGATCTCGCCCCGGCGGATCCGCTCGTCGAGCTCCGCGAGCGGTACGGTGACGACCTCGATGTCCTCGCCGGGGTCCATCGCGAGCCCGCCGACCCGGCGACAACCGGTCGCCAGGAAGACATGACAGCGGTTGGAGAACATCGCGGGGTTCGGGTTCATCTCGCCGAGCAGCTCGAGCCGGGCCGCCTCGTAGCCGGTCTCCTCGCGCAGCTCGCGCGCCGCCGCCACCGCCGGGTCGGTCTCGTGCGGGTCGATGAGTCCGCCCGGGATCTCGAACGCGACGCGTTCGCTGCCCTGCCGGAACTGCCGGACGAGCACGATCTCGTCGGCGGTGGTGAGCGCGACGACGGTGACCCAGTCGGCCGTGTCGATCAGGAAGAAGCCGATGTCCGCGCCGGTCCGCGGCGATCGCCGGCGCGACTTGCGAACGTGGAAGACCTTGTAGCGCAGCAGCGATTCGTCACCGAGTCGTTCCCATTCGCCGAGTGCCATGCGCTTCACCGCCGCAGCCGGTAGTCGTCCTGCTTGGTGCCCGCGACCGCAGTCGTCTCGATGCCGGCATCGGGCCGGCCGTCGACCAGCAGACACAGCCGGCCCGGTCCGAAGCGGTCGGTCTCGAGCTCGAACGAGCCGTCGGCGCGCGAGGTCACCGTCAGCGGCAGCTGCAGCACGAGGCCCGATACCGTGCGGCGGCCGCTCGGCAGCTGTGGCTGCGGCTCGGCGGCCGGCACCCAGCGGACACCGGCATTGGCGAGCGGACGCGACTGCGCGTCGAACACCACGCCGGCGAGCACCGCCGTCAACCGGCCCGCGAGGCGATCGGCGGTGAGCGCCGGCAGGACGTCGTAGTCGGCGAACGGCGCGCCCGGTGCAACGAGCTCCTCGAGCACGATGCATGCCGGCGCGCTGACCAGCAGGCGGCCGGCGACATCGCCGGTCGTCGGCAGGGTGAACGTGCCATCCGCGGCCGTCCGTGCGGTCAGCGGCGGGTTGCTGGTCGCGGTCCACGACACCGTCGCGCCCTCGATCGGTTCGAGCCCCGGCCGCCGACGCACCCGCCCGCGCAGCGTCGAGCTCGGCAGCGCATGCAGTGTGATCACCACGTCACTTCGTCCGGCGCCGGTCGCGAACGCGGTCGGCTCGTGGTCGGGATGGCGCACCAACAGCGTCAGATCGCCCGCGGGTAGCGGCCCGAACGCGAAGCGACCGTTCGCCGTGGTGGTGCAGATCAGGCCGAGCGGATCGCCGCCCTGCCGGCTCAGCGTCGCGCCGGCGAGCGCACGGCCCTTGTCGCCTTGCACGACGCCGGCGACGAACAGTCCGGGCTGCAGGTCGACCCGAAGCGTCCGACCGCGGTCGGCGGCGTCGAGCCGGATGCGCGCGGCGAGATCGTCCACCGCGGCGACCTCGAGCGCGTAGGGCCGACCACTGGCGAAGCGCAGCTCCTCGCCGTTCTCGATGCGAATCGACTCGTGCAGCGGCGCGAACAGCGTCCGCAGGCGATCGTCCTCGGCACGGGCCCGCGCCACGACCGGATCGGGATGCGCGAGCGGCTCGGGATCGCCGAGTGCGTCGATGCGCGCGAACGCGGCGGCGACCGCGCGGCCGCCCGGACCGCGGAGCTCGAGTCGATGCCATACCGACCACTGGTCCCGCACGAGCTCGACCCGCTGCGGTTCGCTCCGGCTCGACCCGAGACGCGTCGCCGCCATCCGCATCAGGTAGCGTTCCGCGACGACCGCGAGCTGCTCGCGTTCGGCCAGCGGCAGCTCGGCGAACCCGCGCTCGTCGGTGAACGCGATCTCGGCGCCGCCCTTGAGCCGCTGCACGACGGCGCCAGCGACCGGCTGGCCGGTGGCGTGGTCGACCGCGAGCAGGCACGCGGTCGGCGCGTCGGCGAGGTCCGTCGGCGCCGAGACGTCGACCGCCGTGCGGGTCGGCACGGCGCGCGCGGCGTCGCCCGCGATGGGCTGATCGGACGTGGCGCTCTCGCCGGCCGGTGGTGATTGCTGCTCCACCGCGGCCGGGTTGCTCGGAGAATCGGGGTCGCGTGGCCCCGGTGACGGCGTTTCGCCAGCGGCCCACAGCCAGAACGCGAGCCCACCGGCGACCGCCACGACCAGCAACAGCAACGCTGCACGCATCTCGACGGCGAAGATATGCTCCGCCGGCCCGCGATGACATCCTCCCCGCCGATCGAGAGCCGCCCGGAGCGGTGGATGTGGCTCGCGCTCGCGGCGGCAGCGGCCGTCGCGTTCGGCTGGCTGGTCTGGCTCGCGTCGCAGCGGATCGGCTACCCGTTCGAGCTCGAGTGGATGGAGGGCGCGCTCGTCGACCATGCCGCGCGCGTCGCCGACGGCCGGCCGATCTACTGTGCACCGACGCCCGAGCACGTGCCGTTCCTCTACGCGCCGATGCTGTTCTGGCTCGGCGGCGGGTTGATCGCCGGCGGCGTCGACGGCCTGCTCGCGCTGCGCCTGGTGGCGGCGGCGGCGTCGATCGGGGTCGCGATGCTGATCGGGCACTGGGTGCGCAAGGAGACCGGGCGCGTGCTGCCCGGGCTGGTCGCGAGCGGCGTGTTCTGCGCCGGCTACGGCTGGCTGTTCTGGTGGTACGACCTCGCGCGCAACGATTCGCTGTTCCTGCTGGCGATGCTCGGGTGCGGCTACGCGCTGCAGCACGGCGGCCGGTTCGGCTGGCTGGTCGCCGCCGGCTGCGCGACCTTCGGCATGCTCGCGAAACAGTCGGCCGCGATGTGGCTGCCGGCGATCGGCATCGGCGCGCTGATCCTCGACTGGCGCCGCGGCGTCAAGTTCGGCATCGCAGGCGTCGGCGGCATCGCGCTCGCGCTCGGCCTGCTGCATCTGCTGACCGGCGGCTGGTCGACGTTCTATCTGTTCGAGATGCCGACGTACCACGGCTGGGAGGACAAGTGGCTCTACTGGACCCGCGACCTCTGGCCGATGTTGCCGCTGGTCGCGCTCGGGCTGGTGGGTTTCGTCGCCGGCTGCGCGCGAGGGCAGGCCCGCACCGCGCTGTTCCTGGCCGCGGTCGGCAGCGGCGGCATCGCCTGCTCGTGGCTCTCGCGCAGCCACGTCGGCGGTTTCCAGAACGTGTTGATGTACGGCTTCGGCGTCGCCTGCGTGCTCGGTGTCGCGGCCGCGGCGCAGGTCCGCTGGCTCGCGACGCTGTTGTTCGCGCAGTTCGGACTGCTGTTCTGGTTCGACTTCGCGTCGCCGCCGGTGCGGCCGCGCGCGGTGCCGCCGCCGGCACACCGCCAGGCCCACGAAGAACTGCTCGCCTACGTCCGCAGCCAGCCGCGCGACGTCTTCGTTCCGGCCCACGGCTACGTCAGCTCGCGGGTCGGCAAGGCCGCGAGCGCGCACGGCCAGGCGATCTTCGATCTGATGCAGACGCTGCCGCGCGCCGCGAACGGCGTCCTCGACGTCTACGCGCTCGCCGACGAGCAGCGCCTCGCGCAGATGTCACCGCGGGTCCGCGAGGCGCTGGTGAGCTTTCGCGACGGCATGCTGCAGGCGATGGTGACGAAGCGCTACTCGGCGCTGGTGCTCGACGAGCCGATCGCGCCGGCCTACGTCGAGATGTTCAAGTACGGCATCCTCGGGCCCGACATGCAGCCGAACACCGCCGACGACCTCTACCGCCGGCGGCCGGGCTACGTGATCTCCGACCCGCACGCGCTGCGCCCCCCGGTCGGCTACGACGTGCATTCGCCGCTCGCCTACGAAGCGCGCTGAGGTCCCGCGGGTACGCGGTACAAACGACAACGCGAAGATCGTGCCATCGACGACACGATTCTGGAGATACCGGGGTCGGCACGGAGTTTGGGTTGTTGTTTGTACCGCGTACCCGCGAGATCTGGTCAGAGCTGCTTCAGGGCGGTCTGCACGGCCTTGCCGTCGGCCTGGCCCTTGTAGCGCGCCATCCACTCCTTCATGAAGCGACCGGTGTCCTTCGGGCCGCCGTAGTCGATCTCGGCCGCGAGGGCGCCGACCTTCTCGGCGACCTCTTCGGCGGACATCTGCTGCGGCAGGTAGGCCTGGATCACCTCGATCTCGCTCTGCTCCTTCGTGGCGATCTCGGTGCGACCGGCGGCGGTGGCCTGCACGACGGTGTCGGCGCGGGTCTTCACCGCCCGGTGCAGCACCGCGGCCTCGGCCTCGGCATCGAGCTCGCCGCTCTCCTCGGCCTTCTTCTTGATCTCGCTGATGACCATGCGGAGCACCTCGAGACGCGATTTGTCGCCGGCCTTCATCGCGGCCTTCATGTCCGCGGTCAGACGATCGAGGTAGTCCGCCACTACTTGCCCTCCGGGCCCTCGGCGTCCGTCGTCGCCTCGTCCTCGCGCGGGATCCGCGCGACCGACATCAGCACGTCGTCGCCGTTCAGCGAGATGCAGCGCACGCCCTGCGTGTTGCGGCCGATCACGCTGATGCCGGCGACCGGCGTGCGCACGATCTGACCGTCCTTGGTGATCATCATGACCTCGTCTTCGTCGGTGACCGAGAGCACGTTGACGACCTTGCCGTTCCGCTCGTTGGTGCGGATGTCGATGATGCCCTTGCCGCCGCGGGACTGGACGCGGTACTCCTCGACCTTGGTGCGCTTGCCGTAGCCGTTCTCGCAGATCGTCAGCAGCTCGCCGCTGCCGTCGGTGACGACCATCGAGCACACCGCGTCGCCGTCCGACAGGCGAATGCCCCAGACGCCGACGGCGCTTCGCCCCATCGCGCGCGCATCGCTCTCCGAGAACCGGATCGACATGCCGCTCTGGGTGCCGAGCACGATGTGCTGCTCCGGACTCACGAGGCTGACACCGACGAGACCGTCGCCCTCGTCGAGCTTGACCGCGATGATGCCGCCCGCACGCGGGCGGCTGTAGAGCGACAAGCTGCTCTTCTTGATCAGGCCGCGCTTGGTCGCGGTCACCAGGAAGCGCTCCTCGTCGAACTGGTCGACGCGCAGGATCGCCGTGATGCGCTCGCCCTCCTGGGTCTCGACCACGTTGGCGAGCGAGCGTCCCTTGGCGGTGCGGCCGAAGCTCGGCAGCTGGTAGACCTTCTTCCAGTAGACCCGGCCGGTGTCGGTGAAGAACAGCAGGTAGTCGTGGGTCGACGCGACGAACAGCTTCCAGAGGAAGTCGCCCTCCTTGGTCTCGCCGCCGCTGACACCCTTGCCGCCGCGGCCCTGTGTCCGGTACTGGTCGAGCGCGGTGCGCTTGATGTAGCCGCCGTGGGTGACGGTGACCGCCATCATCTCCTCGGGGATCAGGTCCTCGGCGATGAAGCTGCCGACCTCCTCGTCGGAGATCACCGTGCGGCGCTCGTCGCCGATCTGCTCGGCCATGTCCTTGAGGTCCTGGCGGATCAGCCCGATCAGCACCTTCCGGTCGTTGAGGATCGTGTGGTAGTAGGCGATCTTCTCGGTGACCTCGCGGTGCTCGGCCTCGAGCTTCTCGATCTCGAGACCGGTCAGCCGCGCCAACCGCATGTCGAGGATCGCGCGCGCCTGGATGTCGCTGAGCTCGAACCGCGCGATGAGCCGCTGCCGCGCCTCGTCGACGTTGGCCGACGTCTTGATGATCTCGACGACCTCGTCGATGTTCTGCACCGCCAGGCGCAGCCCTTCGATGATGTGCAGCCGATCCTGCGCCTTCTTGAGCAGGAACCGTGTGCGCCGCTTGATCACGTCGATGCGGTGATCGCGGTAGCACTCGAGCATCTGCTTGAACGCGAGCGTCCGCGGCCGGTTCTCGACGATCGCGAGATTGATGATCGAGAACGTGCCCTGCAGCGGCGACAGCTTGAACAGCTGGTTGAGCGTGACCTGCTCGTCCTCGACACCGCGCTTGAGCTCGACCACGAGCCGCAACCCGACGCGGTCGTTGGTCTCGTCGTTGGCGTCGGCGATCGAGTCGATCTGGCCGTTCTTCACCAGCGTGTCGATGCGCTCGAGGATCGTCGTCGTCTTGACCTGGAACGGCACCTCGGTGAACACGATCAGCTTGCGGCCGCGCTTCTCCTCGATGTGGTGCTTGGCGCGCACCACCACCGAGCCGCGACCGCTGGCGTAGGCGTTGCGGATGCCGCCGCGCCCCATGATGATGCCGCCGGTCGGGAAGTCGGGCCCGGGCACCGCCTCGAGCAGCTCGTCGAGCGTGACGTCGGGGTTGTCGAGCAGCAGCTCGAGCGCGCGCGCGACCTCGCGCAGGTTGTGCGGCGGCAGGCTCGCCGCCATCCCGACCGCGATGCCGGTCGAGCCGTTGCACAGCAGGTTCGGGAAACGCGCCGGCAGCACGACCGGCTGCAGCCGGGTGTTGTCGTAGTTCCACGTCTCGTCGACCGTCTGCTTGTCGAGGTCTTCGAGCATGTGCACGGCCGGCCATGCGAGCTTCGCCTCGGTGTAGCGCATCGCCGCCGGCGGGCTGCCGTCGATCGCACCGAAGTTGCCCTGCGAGTCGACCAGCGGGTAGCGCGTCGTAAACGGCTGCGCCATGCCGACGAGCGTCGGATAGACCACCGACTCGCCGTGCGGGTGGTAGTTGCCCGACGTGTCGCCGGCGATCTTCGCGCACTTCCTGTGCTTGCCGCGCGGCCCGAGGTTCAGGTCGTTCATCGCGACGAGCACCCGGCGCTGGGATGGCTTGAGCCCGTCGCGCGCGTCCGGGAGAGCGCGACTCAGGATCACGCTCATCGAGTAGTTCAGGTAGCTCTCACGCATCTCCTGTTCGAGCAGGAGATCGGTGATGCGGCCGCCCTGGGGCGGGGTCGTCTCGGTCATTTACGGGGCTCGGTGCGGGAGGGTGTCGCCAGAAAAGAGCATTCTTCCGGGGCGCCGGTGGACCTTCAACAACGCCGTTCCTGTAGCATTGCGCTGCTGCATCCGTCGCGCTGTCGACCCGACTCCCGGCAAGGGGCAGCTCCCCGCCCAACCCCAGACCTCCTTCCCCCACGGAGTCCTGATTTGTTCGACAAGAGCGTCATCATTCTCGTCGTCTCGCGCGAGATCCTCGAGGGCGCGGTCGTGGACCGCAACGCGGCGTTCATCGCCAACCGCCTCGACGACATCGGCTACCGCGTGCGCACGATCCAGGTCATCGACCGTGTCGAGGCCGAGATGGTCGCGGCCCTCACCTGGGCCATCTCGGAACGGCCGACGTTCATCCTGATGACGGGCGGCATGGGGCCGAACTGGGACGACAACGCCCGCGCCTGCCTGGCCAAGGCTTCCGGTCGCGAGCTCGTCGAGGATCCGCAGGCGCTCGAGTTCATCGAGGCCTCCTACAAGCGGCTGCACGCCCGCGACATCATCGGCGACCCCGAGCTCAACGACTCGCGGCGCGGCATGGCGCTCGTCCCGACCGGTGCGGTCTGCTTCCAGAACACCGTCGGCACAGCGCCTGCGGTGAAGCTGCGACTCGACCACACATCGGTCTTCCTGCTGCCCGGTGTGCCGGCCGAGATGCAACGGTTCTTCACGGTGGACGTGATGCCGGTGATGAGCGCCGAGGGGCCGGACACCGTGCGCGGCGAGCGTCAGGTCGACTACCACGGCCAGGACGAGTCGTCGATCAGCCGCGTGCTGAGCGACATCGCCAATCGCCACCCGATGGTCAGCGTGCGCACGCGGGTGCAGGGCGCCGACCGCACCCGCACGATCCGCATCTCGCTGGTCTCCGAGAGCGAGAACGCGGTGCAGCTCAACGACCTGCTCGACCAGGCCGAACAGGATCTGCGCGACCGGCTCGGCCTCGAGCTGCAGACCCGGCCGACCGACGCCAGCGCGGTCGGTGACTGAAGGCCCGCGCGGCGCCCCACACGGCACTCCGGAGGGCGACCTCGCGGTCCGCCTGCTCGCCTGGTTCGACGCGCATCGGCGCGACCTGCCCTGGCGCCGGAACCGCGACCCCTGGTCGATCTGGGTCAGCGAGGTGATGCTGCAGCAGACCCGCGTCGAGGCCGTGCGCGCGGCGTTCGAGCGCTTCATCGCACGTTTCCCGACGCCGGCGGCGTTTGCCGCGGCAGACGACGACGAGGTGCTGCGCGCCTGGCGCGGGCTCGGCTACTACCGGCGTGCACGCCTGCTGCGCGACGGCGCGCGCGCGGTCGTCGCCGAGCACGCCGGCGCCGTCCCACCCGACCCCGAGCAGCTCGGTCGACTGCCCGGCATCGGCAGCTACACCCGCGGCGCCATCGCGTCGATCGCGTTCGACCGCAGGGAAGCGGCGATCGACGGCAACGTCGAACGTGTCGCGGCCCGGCACCGCGGCATCGCGGCCGAGATCAAGTCGGCGGTCGGCCAGCGCGCGGTGCGCGCGTTCGTCGAAGCCACGCTGCCGGACGCGCGGCCGGGCGACTTCAACCAGGCACTGATGGAACTCGGCGCGACGGTCTGCACGCCGACGTCACCGCGCTGCGGCGACTGCCCCGTGGGGGACGACTGCGTCGCGCATGCCGCCGGCCGGACCGCCGAGCTGCCGGTCCGAAAGCCCCGCCGTGCGCCGCTCGAGATCGGTTCGCGCGCGGTGCTGGTCCGCCGCGGCGGCGACGTGCTCGGCGCCCGCGTGCCCGCCGGTGAACCGAACGCCGGCCAGGTCGAGCTGCCGGGTGCCGGCGTGCTGGTGACGGTCGACGCGTCGGATCTCCGCGGCATCCTGCGGACGCGTTACGGCGCCGCGATCGAAGTCGGTGCGGAGCTCGCGCGGATCCGGCACGCGATCACGCACCATCGCATCACGCTGACCGTTCACACCGCCCGGGTCGACGCGCGCGGGACGCTCTCCTGGCACCCGGAGGGCGACGAGACGCCGTGGACGACGCCGGCGCGCAAGGCCTTCGCCGCCACCGGCGAGCAGGCGTGAACCCCGGCGCCGGGGCGCTATGTTCGCGCCCATGGCACTTCTGTCCGGCAAGAACGTCGTCGTCTTCGGTGTCGCCAACAAGCGTTCGATCGCCTGGGGCATCGCCCAGGCGCTGCAGCGCGAGGGCGCACGCGTCGCGCTGACCTACCAGAACGATCGCATGGGCGAAGCCGTCAAGAAACTCGCACCCGAGCTCGGCGGCGACGTCGTGCTGGCCCCCTGCGACGTGACGGTCGACGGCGACATCGAACGCTGCTTCGATGCCATCGGCAAGGAGTTCGACGGCATCGACGGGCTGGTGCACTCGATCGCGTTCGCCAAACGCGAGGAGCTCGGCGGCAACTTCGTCGACACCTCTTGGGACGGCTACGCGCTCGCCCAGCAGGTCTCGGCCTGGTCGTTGATCGGCCTGTGCAAAGCCGCGGCGCCGCGCATGGAAGGCCGGCAGGCCGGCGTAGTCTGCCTGAGCTACTACGGCGCCGAGAGGGTGGTGCAGAACTACAACGTCATGGGGGTCGCGAAGGCCGCGCTCCAGAACGCGCAGCCGGCGGCGAGCGCGGTCTCGCGCTGAACGGCGACGACGTCGGGCACGGAGTCGCAGACCGTTGCGCGGCCGTCGACCCAGTCGCCGCGGGTGAGCATGCCGATGACGAGGCAGTCTCGGTCGGGGTGGTCCTGACGAACGCGGGAGAGCCAGTCCGACGAGTGTTGGCGCAGCCGCGCGGCCGCGGCGGTCGAGGTGCCCTCCCACGCGGCGTTCGCGCCGTACTGAAAGACGAGGAGGTCCGGGTCGAGGGCGTCGACCTCTGCGGACCAGCTCGCCTG
>JAGQRB010000501.1 GCA_020425925.1 Planctomycetota bacterium | reverse complement strand
GCTCGGCGCGGGTGCGCTCGCTGATCGCGAGCACGAGATCCGCGGTCGCGAGCTGCAGCGGCACGAGCTTGAGCGGATGGTCGGCGAGCACGTGGTCGACGTGGCACGAGATCGCGCGCGGCAGCCCGAGAACCTGCGCCGCGTACATCGCCATGAACGACTGGTCGTAGAAGAACCAGCTTTGCAGGTAGCGCGCACGCGTGAGCGCGACGAGGCGGGTGAAGGTCGCGGCCCGCAGCACCAGCGGGTCGTCTCGCAGCTCGGTGAGCTCGCGGCCGGTTGCAGCAGCCACCCGCGCGAGGAAGGCATCGATCCGGCCGGGGTGTTCGCGTTCGAGCCAGGCGCGGTCGGCGAGATGCAGATCGCGCAAGGTCTCCACCACCGCCGTGCGCGACAGCAGCGGGCGGAACCGGGCCGCGAGTCCGTTGTGCGGCCGCGGCTCACCGCAGAACACCCGCACGTCGTAGCCGCGCGCGAGGAAACCGAGCATCTCCTGGTAGGCGTAACCGTGCGTCGGATTCGGGAAGTCCCAGGTCGAGGTCAGCACGACCCGCTCCGCGGCGGTTGGCGCGACGAGCGATCGCCGCGTCCGCCGGTCGCGCAAGCGCCGGTACCAACGCTTCAGCAGGCGCCTCATCCGGGACTCCGCCACAGCCACTCGTTCTGCCGGCGGCCGGCGCTAACCTTCGGGAAGTGTCTCACCTCCGACGCTTCATCGTGCTGGGCTGCGGGCGAACGGGTTCCAACCTGCTCGCCAGCATGCTGAACTCGCATCCGAACATCCGGTGCATGAACGAGCTCTTCAACGACTCGGAACCCGAGACGATCTTCTGGGGAACCCACGCGCGCGACACATCGGCTGCCGATCGCGCGGTGGATCTCGAGCTCCGCGCTGCGGATCCGATCCGATTCCTGGAACAGCGCGTTTTCACCAACGTCGACCGGCAGACGCGTTTCATCGGCTTCAAGATCTTCTACTACCACGCTCGAGGCGCCGACTGGGAACCGGTGTGGCGCTACCTGCAGTCCGATGGCGAGCTGCGCGTGCTGCACATCAAGCGGCGGAATCGCCTGCGCAAACACGTCTCGGAGAAGATCGCCAAGCTGACCGACAAATGGGCAATCGCCTCGGACAAGGATGCCCACCGCGACGTGCGCGTCAAGCTCTGGCCGAAGCAGTGCATCGAGTCGTTCGAGCGCACGATCGCGCAGGAGGAGGAGGCCGCCCGGTTCTTCCGGAATCACGCGCTCCTCGACGTCCACTACGAAGACCTCGCAACCGATCCGGACGGCAGCGGCACGGCGATCCTCGACTTCCTCGGTGCACGGCACGGCCTGCTCCGACAGGGCACACGGCGTCAGGTGGTCGAACCGCTGTCGTCGGTGATCGAGAACTATGACGAGCTCGCGGCCGCGTTCGCCGGCACGCCGTGGGCCGCGTTCCTCGACGATTGAGCGAAGCCACCCGCCGATGAGCAAGCCACCGTCCGCACCCGCCCTGCTGGCCCCCGAACCGGGCCCGACGACGCTGAAGTCGCGACCCTGGGGCGGCGACCGCCTCGCCCGACTGCGCGCGGCGCCACCGTCGATCGTGCGCCCGATCGGCGAGTCGTGGGAGTTCTCGACGATGCCGGGCAGCGAGAGCCGGAGCGACGGCAGTCCGCTGTCGGCCGTGCTCGGGCGGTCCCTGCCGCTGCTGGCGAAACTGCTCGACACCGGCGACCGCCTCAGCATCCAGGTGCACCCGGACGACGACGACGCGACCGGGCGTGCCGGCAAGGAGGAGGCGTGGGTCGTGCTCGCCGCCGATCCCGGCGCCGAAGTCCTGGCGGGGGTGCGCGACGGCGTCGACGCCGCGACGCTCGCGGCGGCCGTGCGAGCGGCGGTCGCGGGTGCCGCCGACGAGTCCACCCTGACCTCGCTGCTGCAGCGGATCCCGGTCGAGACCGGCACCGTCGTGCTGGTTCCGGCAGGCACGATCCATGCGGTCGGCGCCGGCATCCTGCTGGCCGAGCTGCAGCAGGCCTCCGACTGCACGCTGCGACTCTACGACTACGGCAGCGGTCGCGAACTGCACGTCGACGCGGCGCTCGCCCACAGCCGAATCGCGGCGCGCCCGGGCATCTGGCAGCCCGGCTCGGCGCCGAACGCGATGCGCGGCAAACACCTCGCGCTCGAGATCCTCGGCCCGGGGAGCCACGAGCGCTCGGCCGCGGACGACGAGCTGGTCGTCGCGGTCGGTCCGACGCGGATCCGTACCGACGGGACCGAACACGCCTTGCCCGCCGGCGCACTCCGGCTGGCGACCCCGGGCCTGCGCTACCGGATCGACGTGCCCGACCGGGCAACGGTCGTCGTCGGTGCGCTGCCCCGGCCTCGCTGACGGTGCGCTGGCATCGCGCGATCCGCGGGGAGCCGACGTTCGGGTTTGCGCGTTTCGCCAGCGCGACATCGCGGATGCCCGAGCCCACAGGTTGAGGAATGCCGACCGCGAATGCAGAATTGAGGCCGCCGCCGACGGACTGCCGCCGGGAAGCCCCGGGGACTCGCCCTCCACGCCGCTCGACACCGAAAGATGCCACGAGACCCGCTCGTGCCCGAAAGCCCCGTGCCCTACCGGGGCTCACTCGCGCAACGTCGCGCGCGCCTGGGTGAGTCGTACGTCGAACGCAGCTGCGGTTGGGATCGGACCGGGAAGCGGATCTACGCCTACAACACCCTCGGCTTCCGCGGCGCCGAGTTCCACGCCGACGCGCCACTGCGGGTCTACATCTTCGGTGAGAGCACGGTCTTCGGGACCGGCCTTCAGCTCGAGGACACCTGGCCGGTCAAGGCAGCAGGTCTGTTGCGCCAGGAGCTCGGACTCCCCGCCGACGATGTCTGCGTCATGAACTTCGCCGACAACGGCGCATCGAACGCCGCGATCGCGCGGATGATCGTCACGCAGTGCTCGGCTGCCCCACCCGACCTCGCGTTGATCCACTTCGCCGAGTGGCAGCGCACCGAGGCCCTGACCGACGACGCGGCGATCCACCTCGGCCCCTGGTTGCTCGAGGAGGAGGTGCGCGCCCCGGTCCGCGCGATGCCCGACGACGATCGCGACAAGGCCTGGTGCACTGCCGCGATCGAGCAGGCGGATCGCTTCTTCGCGTTCTACGACCCGGCCCTCGGCCGACTCGCCGCGCTGCGCGAGATCCTGCTGGCACAGTTCTTCCTCGCGAGTCGCGGCGTGCCCGCGCTCGCGATGTGCCGCCGAGGCGACCACCCGGGCCGGCACGGCCCGCACCCGATCCTCGGCCCGCTGGCGACGCAGCTCGACCCCGGTTTCCTGCTCGCGGTCGACTTCGGCGGCGAAGCACCCGACCGCGCCGAGGACGGCCGGCACATCGGCCCGAAGTCACACGACGCGATCACGGCTCAGGTTCGCAGCCATGCGGTCGCGTCCGGTCTCGTCGACCGCATCGCCGCCGCGGCCCGTCGCCGCCTCGGCGCGTCCCGGCCCCCCGACCCGGCCTCGGGGCCGTTGCCCACCGCCGCGAGTGTGAAGCGGTTCTACGACGGGCTGCCCTTCAACCTGCACCGCACACCGGGCGACGCCGCCGCGGCGATCCGCCGACACGACCTCGCCGGGATCTACCCGGATCTGCACGCGCGGCTGGCGCGCGGTCGGGTCCGAACCGCGATCGAGTTCGGCTGCGGCGCCGGCTGGCTCGCCGCGACGCTCGCCCTGCACTACGGCGTCGAGGTCACAGCGATCGACTTCTGTGAACGCGCCCTCGAACGTGCGCGCGACGTCGCGGCGGCGCTCGGGATCGAGAAGCGCGTGCGCTTCGTCTCGGGCGATCTGTTCGAGTACGAGCACGGCAGCCCGGTCGACCTCGTGCTCAGCGTCGGTGCGCTGCACCACACGCGCGACTGCGCCGCGGCGTTCACCCGCGTGCAGCGTTTCGCCGGCGAAAACGGCGCCGTGTTCGCCGGCCTCTACCACGCACCGGGACGCGGCCCTTTCCTCGAGCTGTTCCGAACGCTGCTCGCGACCGAAGGCGAGGACGCGGCGTTCGCTCGCTACCGCGAGCTCGACGGCATCCGTGCCACCGACGATGTGCTGCTGCGATCGTGGTTTCGGGATCAGGTGCTGCACCCGCACGAATCGCAACACACGCTGCGCGAGGTCTGCGGCTGGCTCGATCGCACGGCGCTGGCGCTCCGCAGCACCAGCATCAACGGCTTCGGTCCGGTTGACGACCGGGAAGCGCTGTTCGCATTGGAGACCGGTTTCGAGGCGCGCTCGCGGCGCGCCAACTTCGAGGAGCGGCGCTACTTCCCGGGCTTCTTCACGGTGCTCGCCGAGCGCGCGGTCTGATCGCCGACTGCTTCGTCGAAAACCGGTAGACTGGCAACCGGAAGGACGAACCATGAAGCACCCCGTCGCCTTGCTGTTGTTCCTCGCCTCACCCGAGCTCACCGCGCAGGCCGGCAGCGCCATCATGGACGGATCGGCGTCGTTCGGAGTGAGCACGGCGTGTTCGATCTCGGGTATCCCGCCGCTCGGCGTCGGCCCGTACCACGGCATCTGGGACCGCTACGACGTGGCCGCACAGCCGAGCGGTGGCACCGCGACCTGGCACGGCTGGGGCCGTACCCTCTGGAACGTGAGCGCGGGCCCGACCGTGCGCATCATCGCGACGGGATGGAGCACCGAGGGCTTCAATGGCTCCTACTGCGGCAACGGTCTCTGGCTCTACGGCCGCGGTCACGCGAACTTCGCTGTCACGGTCTGCCTCGATCAGGCCTACACGTTCACGAGCAGTGCGACCGGTGAGGTCATGGGCGTGCCCACGGGCACGAGCTCCGGCACGCTCGCTGCCGGCCTGCACTGCTTCACGGGCCACTCCGAGGGCAACAGCAACTTCTCGCTGGACGTCACGTTGACGCCGACCGGCACGGGTTTCCCGACGGCACCGAACCAGTCGGTGATCACGTTCCCGGTGACGTGTCCCCCGAACGATTACGCCTACTTCCTCGGCCCCCTTCGCGAGCAGCCTCCGCTCGACTACGACCTCGACAACGACAACACGCCGGACTCGTGGAACGCACGACCGATCGGATACGAAAGCGGCACCTGCTCGACCTGGCCGCTGCTCGACGAGGTGGGTGCGGAACTCGTGCTCGTGTGCGTGCCGGACCCGGCCGGTCCGAGCCGCGGACGCGATCACTTCGAGGCCCGGTACCGCACGCCGACGAGTCCGCCCGAGGGCTGGCAGATCGGCGACTGCGGCTACCCGAACGCGGCCAACCGGTGGATCGTCGAGTTCGACGACACGAACAGCAATACGGTGCCGGACGCGTTCTCGAAGAGCACGTGGACCAACTACGAGTTGGAGCACGTCGGCGGGGCGCTCACACGCACCGGCTGCGCACGCGTGTTCGTCGCCGACTTCGAGACCCAGCAGTTGACTGCCGGTGTGGTTACGTGCCAGGACAGCACCACGGTGATCGCCGATGCCGTGATCGTCCCGCTCGGTACCGACCTCGGCACTCTGACGCTCAACGGCGCACCGATCACGAAGCCCGGCACGCAGTCGGCCGGCGACCGTCAAGCCGTCGACGACACCAGCGCCACGTTCGGCATCCGCGTCGACCGCATCACCGCCGGCGCGACGCCGAGCGCGCCGCTCGTCGCCCGGGTAGAGGTCGAGAACGCGACGGCGGCAGCGGCGTCGTACCAGCTCGATTTCTTCGCCGTCAACGCCGTGCTCGTGCAACAGTCGGCGACGTTGCTCGTGCCCGCCGGCTCTTCCGCGACCTTCGAGGTCACCGCGACCGTCGCCGCCGCCGGCCCGGCTGCGATCCTCGCGCTGGTGTCCGACGCCGCGAACGAGACCTACCTGGACGCAGCGATCTTCCCCGAGCCCGCTCCGAACGAAGCCACCACCGCGCGCTACGGCGCCGGCTGCTACGGCGCCACGGCCCCAGAACTCGCCGCCACACCGCGCCCGTTGCTCGGCACGACCGTGGATCTGACCACGAGCAACCTGTCTCCCGCGACCACATTCGCGACGACCGTTGCCACGTTCGACAGCGACGCTGCCGGCACCGACCTTGCCGCGTTCGGCATGCCGGGGTGCGCAGCCCACGTCGGCCTTGCAGCGACCGTGGGCCTCGGCCTCGTCACGCCCAACGGCGGCACCGCGGTGATCCCGTATGCGATCCCCTCCTCCACGGTCTTCCTCGGCGCCAATCTGTTCCTGCAATCCATCGCTCTCGACCCGTCGGCTGGCAACGCCGCGGGGATCGCGACGTCGAACGCGGTATTCCTGCACTTCGGGTCGCTGTAGCGATCGCCGTTCGACCATCGGGTCGGTGCGGCGAGGTCGGCTGCCGACGATGTCCTAGCGCGGCCCGCGCCTGCTGCCGCCGAGGGTCGCGACGTTGAGCAGCGCCGATCCCCACCGCCACTCGCGCCGGTTCTTGAGGCCGGCGAGCTCCTGCTGCAACGCCGCGATCTTCGCCTTCAGCGCCCCGACCTCCGCGGCCTCACCGCCGCCGGCGGCGGTGCGCGGCCGCGCTGCGACCGGCACCGGATTGCCGTCGAGCCAGCCGCGGTAGATTCCGACCGCCTGCTCGGCGACGGTCGTGTCACGCAGCCGCTGCTCGACCTCGGCGCGCGCGGCCTCGCCGCAGCGCTGGCGCAGGGCGTCGTCCTCGATCATCTCCTCGAGCGCGCGCACGAACGAATCGGGATCGCCGTTCCTGGCCAGCAGGCCGGTGCGGCGGTCGTCGATGAGCTCGGGCATGCCGCCGCAGTCCGACGACACGATCGCGCAGCGCGCGGTCATCGCCTCGATGCACGAGTAGGGCGCGTTCTCCCACAGGCTCGCGACCAGGAAGATGCTGCTGGCCTTCTGCAGCGCCCGCACGGCCGGCAGGTCGAGCGCACCGACGTAGAAGAAGCGCGACTGTAGCCCCTGGTCCTTCACCCACGGCAAGATGCGCTGCTCCATGTGGCCGAAGAGGTCGCGCCCGGCGAACACGAACGCGATGTCCCCGTACTTCGCCAGGCAACGCTCCACCATCTCGCGGACGATGTGGATGCCCTTGCGCTCCTCCATGCGGTTGGCGAAGAAGATCAGCTTCTTGTCCTTCGGCAACCCGAAACGCTCGTAGACGTCGATGCCGTCGTCGCGATCGAACAGCTCGATGTCGATGCCGTTCGGCACCACGTGGATCGGCTTCTGCTCGCCCATCCGGACCGCGACCTCGTCGGCGAGGAAGGCGCTGCACGACGTCAGCACCTCGGCCTGGTTGATGCCGAGCTGTTCGACGAATGCCGTGAGCTCGCGGTCGAGCTTCGGCACGTCGTAGATGTTCATGATCAGCCGCGCCGGCGAATGGAACTTCACCGCTGTCGGCACCTGCAGCAGCGTGCTCGAGATCACCGAATCGCCGCCGCACTCGGGCGCCTCGACGAAATCGAACGGCGCGCGGTCCATCTCGTGGCGGAACGCCTCGTAGGCGCCGAACGCGGTCTCGATCCGGTTCGCGGCCCACCACGCCCGCCGGCCGCGCATGCCCTCGAGCGAGCGATGCAGCCAGCCCTCGCGTTTGATGCGCGTGACCTTGACGCCGTCGTGCTCGGAGTGGAACAGGCCGTCCTGGGTCGCGCCGGCGAAGACGTGCACGTCGTGGCCCAGCCGGGCGAGCGCGCGCGCCTGATACCACGAATACGTGCCGATGCCGCCGAACCCGGTCTCGGGCGGATACTCGTACGAGAAGATCGCGATCCGCATGCTCAGCGCGTCCCGTCGTCGGGCGCGGCGGCCCCGAGCGCGACCTGCCAGCGCCAGGCGTCCGCCATCGCTTCGTCGAGCGAGCGTTCGGCGCGCCAGCCGAGGACCTCGGCGGCCCTCGACGTGTCGGCCCACGCCTCGATCACGTCGCCGGCTCGCCGCGGCGCGAACTGCCATTCGACCGTCGCGTCGCCGGCGGCGCGGTCGAACGCCTGAATCACCTCGAGCACGGTCGAGCCCTTGCCGGTGCCGAGATTGAAGACCTCGAACGGCTCGGTCGCCTCGCCGGCGAGCAGGCGCTCCATCGCGACGATGTGCGCCTGCGCCAGATCGACGACGTGGATGTAGTCGCGGATCGCGGTGCCGTCGCGGGTCGGATAGTCGTTGCCGAAGACCTTGAGCGGCCCGCGCAAGCCGGCCGCGCTCTGGGTGATGAACGGCACCAGGTTCTGCGGCACCCCGAGCGGCAGCTCGCCGATCGCCGCCGACGGGTGCGCTCCGATCGGGTTGAAGTAGCGCAGCGCGATCGCGCGCAGGCCGTGCGCCCGCACCGCGTCGCGGATGATCTCCTCACCGATCTGCTTGGTGTTGCCGTACGGCGATTCCGCCGGCTTGACCGGCGCGTCCTCGCGGATCGGCAGCGTCTCGGCCTGGCCGTAGACCGTGCACGAGCTGCTGAAGATGAAGGCGCATTCGGAATGCTCGCGCAGCCAGTCGAGCAGCAGGCACAGCGAGCCGAGGTTGTTCGCGTAGTAGGCGATCGGCTTTTCGACCGACTCGCCGACCGCCTTGCTCGCCGCGAAGTGGATGATGCCGTCGAGGTCGTCGTGCGCGGCCAGGAAGGTGCGACAGCGGCTCTGATCGGCGAGGTCGACGTTGACCCACTCGGGCCGCTGGCCGGCGATGCGCTCGATGCCGTCGAGCACCTCGGGCCGCGTGTTCGAGAGGTTGTCGGCGATCACCACCCGGTAGCCGCGCGCCAGCAGCTCGACCGCGGTGTGCGACCCGATGAACCCGAGCCCGCCGGTGACGAGGACCTTCTTCATTTGCGCACGAACTGCTCGAAGTCGCGATGTTCCTGCTTGTAGAGCACCTCGCGCGGCAGCTGCTTG
>JAGQRB010000500.1 GCA_020425925.1 Planctomycetota bacterium | reverse complement strand
GAGGCCTCGCGGCCCCGACCGAGCGCCGGCTGCCACGGCGCGGTGCCTCGACCCGGGCCGCCGCGCACGGGGCCCTGCCGTATCCCCCGCCCCCCCTTTTCGCTCTCACCCCATGGCCGCGATCAGCTCGCCGGGCGCGGCCAGGGCTCGCCCGGGAAGTTTGGCCACGGCACGAGCCCGACCCCACCGGGGCTCTGCATCGCCGATGCGATGCTGTCGTACATCGCGAGCCGCAGGCACAGGCTGCGCTGTACCGCGGAGAAGATCGCGTCCTGGTCACGCTTGTCATGCGCGTAGCGCGCGACGAACGCCTCGCCGAGCGAGCCATGGCCGTCGTCGAGCCGGGCGTGGATCTCGTAGAACAGCAAGGCCGACTTCGGCACCCAGCGGTAGCTCGTCGCGAACGTCTCGAGCAACGCCGCGTAGTGCTTCGCGCGCATCTTCTCGACCACGAGGTTGCTCGCCGCGATGAACTCGAAGGCCGGGCGCTCGGTCGCGATACGCCGGAGTTCGGTGACCGCGAGCACGACCCCCGGAGCCAGCGGCGCACGGTCCAGCTCCTCGCGCGTAACCCCGAGCCCCTCGCAGTAGCGCACGAAGAGCTCCGAGTGCGCGGGCAGCCCGCCATCGTCGACGAGATCCGTACCGAGCTCGTCGAGGAGGGGCGCGAACAGCTGGCGCTGCTCCGCGAGCGTGTTGGCGCGCAGCAGCTTGCCCGCGTTCCACCAGGTCGTCCCGGCGTAGTACGCATGCTCCTGCATCGCGAGGAAGCGCAGGTCCTCCGGCGAGAGGTCACCCGCGATCAGCCGGCGGCCGAGCGGGTGGTAGAAGCCGTAGAAGTACTTCTCGGTGATCTCGCGCACGAGGCCCAGGAACGTGCCGGGGTCGTAGGGTTCGCGACGCGAGAAGTCGTAGGACGTCGAGAATGCGCTCTGCCACGCGGACACAGGGGGCCGCTTCGTGGCGGGCGGGTCGTTTGCTTTCATGGGTTTCGGACGGTTGCGGTGGATCGCCGGCGAATTCCGGCGATCGGGCGGTGAGGCCCGCCCCACCGCCATGCCGCGTCCCCCGCCCGGATTCCCGGTGGGCTCGAAAAACCCAGGGGCGCCGTGCACCATGCGTCCATGGGACGAATTCGCCTAAGGGACCTCGATCCGGAACGGTTCGATCAGGAAGACCGCGATCCTCGACTTCTCCGCGACGTCGGCACCCGCAGGGTGCCGGTCGAGCTCGGCGCCATGCGGATCGACACGGCGCGCGGCAACGACCGCGAGCTCGTGTTCCGCGGGGATGTCGCCGTGGTCGTTCGCAACCGGCGGCGCTCCGTGACCGGCGCGGACGGCTGCTCGGCCCAGTGGTACCGCCTCGAGGTCGCGACGGCCCGCGCCACCAAGGCCGCCCCCGAGCGCGACGGCGTCGCGCTGGCCGGGGACAAGGACGAGGTCGTCGTGGCCGAGTTCCCGTACTCGCAGGACTGGGTACAGCACGCACCGTTCCGGCGGGCCAACCACCACGGTAAGAGCCCGCAGTCGGAATGGCGCCAGCTCGACCCCGACCAGCTCATCGCGGAGGTCGAGGCGCTGCCCTACGACCTGTTCGAGACCAAGGGCAGGACCCTGACCGCGGGGATCTCGCAGCCGCGCGTGTCGTTCGACCTGTCGAAGGCCGGCGACGCGAAGGCGGATCTCCATGAGGTCTTCGGTGTGTGTCCGGACATCAAAGAAACGACCAACGCGATATTCGAGTCGGATGCGATGCAGGAGCTGCTCGAGCACACCGAGAAGGGCACGCTGCGCGTCGTGCCGAACGGCGCGAACCCCGAGCTGGCACACCGCCCCTTGCCGCAGGAGGCGCGCAACGAAGGCCGGTTCGTCATGCTGCTCGCGGTGGAGCAGGCGCTCGCGGGACCGGCGGTGGATCCGGCCGAGGACGAAGCCGGGTACCGCAGCTGGATCGACCAGCCGGTCTCGAACCTCGCCGACCGGATCTACCGCGGCCACATCTGGAACCTCGTCAAGCGCCTGGCACGGCGAGACGAGCTCCATCGCAAGTACGGGCAGCTGTTCGCAAACGACCCGGATGTCTGACGACCCGGGTGTCTGACAGCCCGGCGTGCCCTGAAACGCGAACGGGGCCGGGCCGCGCGAGCGGCCCGACCCCATCGCGATCGGTCCGGGGAACGCCCTGCAGACCGCTCTACCCGGTCACGGCTGCCCGGCAGCCAATCGGTCGACTTTACTCGGCAGAGTCGCTGTCTGCGGCAGTCGCGCCGCAGGTCGTGTTGCCGTTGCCCGGCATCACGGCGCACGTCGTGTTGCCAGCCCCCTCGTTGCCGGGGGCGACCGCACAAGTTTGGTTGCCGCCGGACTTCTCGCCACCCTTGGCGATCTCGAGGGAATTGAGTTGGGACGAAGCCGCCTTGGCTTCACTCGCACCGAACATCGCGAAGATGGCGGCACTGATAAGGATCCAAACTTTGCGCATCGGAAGTTTTCCTTGGTGGCTCTCGAAATAGGGGGCGAACTCCCGGCCGATCCGGGCCTTCGCCTATCTACCTACACGCATTCCATGGTACGCGCGTTGCGCTACTTCTAGTGACTATTTCGCGGCACTCTTGTAAACTACTTATTCCCAGATCTTTCCATCGCTACCAGAAATATAGTTCCAGTCGCTCGTCTAGAGTAATCCCCTGACAACCACAGCGGCGCTTCTGCCTACCATCCTGAGCCTCGCGCCTCCCGGACACCTGAGAACGCCAGCACGCCTGCACAAATGAGCGCGAGGACCGGGCCCTCCAAACGATCAAGTCGGCACGTGAGCGCAAGAAGCTCACCCAGCGACAGGTCGCCCATGCCCTCGACTGCAGCCCCCAGCTGAATCTCGCACTGGGAGACCGGGGAGAGCAATCCGTCGACCGAGAAGCTCGCACATCTCGCCGACCTCCTGGGGTTCGATGCATCGCCGTTCGCGGGCGGCGCGCCCCTGCCGCACACGGTCGCGCCCGACACTTTTGGCTACCGGTCGATCGTCCAGGTGCTCGCCGACCTCCCTGCCGGGCTGCCGCGCGAGCCGGCCGGCCGGCGCATCGTGCACAGCTTCTCGACGCGCGGCTTCGCGAGCGGCCGCGTCGAGGAGGTCTCCGAAGCAGCGTACGAATGCGCGGCCTCGGGCATCGACGTCTGCTACTTCTGCATGTCCGGCGACGTCGGGGCTCCGCCGAGCGACAAGTCTCCCTCAGATGCCCGGAAGGAGCTCGTCAACAGCTTCCGCGCCGCCGGCGAGGACCTGCGCCGCACGTCGCGATTGTCCACGAGCGGCGACCCGCGGCTGTGGTGCGTCACACCGAGACCCGGAGCCGAAGACGACTCGCTCGCCGCACAAGTGTTCGGCAGCGCCGTGCACGTTTTGACAATCATCCGCTCGACGGCCGGCGAGCCCGCGAACGTCGAGCTCTCCGATTGGGACCGCATCGTTCCCAGCAGCTTCATGCTCGAGCAGACCTGGCTCCACGTGCAGGAGAAGCGGGGAGGCTCCATCCAACCGCGCTGGATCCGGCTCGGCTTCACCGACCAGCTGGACTCGCGGTACTACCCCGCACTGTCGCGGCTGCGACAGGACGGAACCCATGAAGTCAGCCGAATCCTGCACTGAGTCCGTCCGCGGGTGCCTCGCCAGGTCGACCCGGCCATGAATCCGCGCCTCGAGCCGCCGCCGATGCCGCGCCCGGTCTATGGCGAGCTCTACGCCAGGATCGGCAATTCGCCGCTCGTCGAGCTCGAGCGCATCCCGGCCCCCGGCTAAGAACCGGATCTTCGCGAAGGTGGAGCTCGAGAACCCGACCTTCAGCCACTACGATCGCGTCTACTTCCATCTGCTGCGGTCACTCGAGGCCCAAGGCACGATCGAGCCGGGAAGGTCGCGGCTGATCGAGGTCTCCTCCGGCTCGGCGGGAATCTCGTTTGCTTGGTTCTGCCGGCAGCTCGGCTTCGATTCGACGGTCGTCCTCCCCGCGGACCTGCCCGCGGCGCGCATCAACGCGGTGCGGCAGCACGGCAGCAAGGTGCTGCTGGATCGCGGCTCCTACGTCGCCGGCGCGGTCGAGCTGCTGGACGAGACGCTGCGCGCCGACCGCGAATCCGACCCCGAGGAACGACTCTTCTGCGTCAACCACTCGCGCACTCCGCTCTCGCTCGAGGCCATGCGGTCGATCGCGGACGAAGCCGTCCGCGACGCGCCGGACCACCAATTCGACCAGTTCGTCGGAGCATGCGGCAACGGCACGAGCCTGCTCGGAATCGGCTCGCGCCTGCGCGAGGTGTGCGGAGCGACCGTCGTGTCGTGCGACCCGTCGGAAGCGCCGGTCTCGTACAGCCTGCTGCACCGCGGCCGTTCGGTGTCGGCGCCCGTGTGGCAACGGCAACATGAAAAGGGACCCCCGCGGCAGCCTGAAAAGGGACCCCCTCCCGGACGCCGCGTAGGGCGCGGGCGCCTGGGGCGTGCTCTTCCCGTTCCTCGAGTCGCCGCTCTTCTCGGAGGTCGTCTCGGATGCAATGACGGTGGATGCCGACGAGCGGACAACCGCGCTCTCGTATCTGCACGACCGGGAGGATCTGCGAGTCGGCAACTCGTCCGTGCTGGCGCTCGCGGTCGCGCTCCGGCTGTGCGAGACGGTCCAGGATCAGCAGGTGCTGATCCTCTGCTACAACTCGATCGACCGCTACTGATCGCGCCCGGTCGCAGCAGAGCGCAGGCAACGGTCAGGACATCGGATGCGGCTGCCGGTTGATGCTGGCCGTGTCGACGTCCTCGCCCGCGAATTCGCGGAGACGGTCGTATCGGATCTGTTCGTCCGTCGTCGCACCGAACCACAGATTCTGGCAGGCGCCCGAGTGCGCGCGCACGACCTCGAACCCGCTCGCCTTCGCGAGCTCGTTGCGCGGCGTGAGGTCCTCGAAGTCGTAGTCGAAGCCCCGGATCTCGGGCAGGCGCTCCGGGGCCGGCCGCGACAAGTCGATCAGCGATTCGGCGATCTCGCCGCGGTCCAACCAGTAGCCGAAGTGGTCCAGCGGATAGGCTTCGACCGCGATTTCGGAGACCCGACGCGGTTCGCTGCAGAGCGGCGCCGTCAGAGAGTACGCGCGCACGAGCAGCTTCTCCACGAGCTCGTCCGTCGAGCGCGCCGTGGCGGCATCCATCGCGAAGCCGTGCGGGCTTCGGATCGTCGTGACGCCGACCGTGAGCCCCATGCAGACCCCCCACACCCCGAGCGCCACGTCGAACTCCCGGCCTCGGAGACTCCCATCCAGCTCGCGCTGCGTCGGCGTGCGCGGCTCGATCACGAGCGCGCGCCGCCCGAGCAGCCAGGAGCACAGGAAGACGTCGCGTTCGACGAGCTCGGCGAGCGCCGCGTCGCGGACGTGTCGCCGCCAAAAGTGGGCGGCGAAGCCGTTGGTCGTGTACTGGCTCGGGTTGCCATCCGAGATCTGCATGTAGAACGAGCAGCGTTCGAGCAGCTCGCTCCACGCCTTGAGCTCGGCGATGCGCGCGTCCCAGTCCGCACCCTGGCCCTCGATTAACCCCCAGCGCTCCGATCCGGTGTAGCGTGCGTGGCCGCGGAACAGCCCGTAATCGTCGTCTCTCGTGACCGTGAGGTTCAGGTCGGTGTCGCCGAGGACGACACGCCGGAGTGATGCGGACTGCAGCCGGGTCAGGAGTCTGCGGAACATGGCAATCGAAGGTCGATGTGGAGGCGTCAGAAGATCGTTTCCGCGGAAGCGAACCAGAGCACGGCAGGGTAGGTCGCAGCGAACGCCCACGGAAACTGATGCAGCCCCATGACGATCGCGGTACCGACGTGAAACGCCAGGCCACACGCGCAATACGCGAACGCGAGCCGCGGATCGAGCAGCGCAACCGGGAACGACAGCTCCCAGAGCATCAAGGACCAGCTCATGACCCGGACCGCGCCCGCAACGCGCAGCGTCACCGTCGCAGCGCGGCGCAATCCGAACACCCGGGAACGGAACACGGCGAGCAGATAGTCGCCCGACCGCCACTTCGGGTTGGCGACCTTCGCGAGCCCATTGAAGCCATAGGCGACCGCCGCGATCACCGCGATGCTCGCGAGCGACGGTCCGAGGAGATCGAAGCCGACCCCGAGGACCAGGCACGTCATCACGATCTGCCCGATCGTCTCAGCGACCGACGGCGCGAATCGACGCTTGACGAGCAGCTGGGTGGCCAGGAGTCCGGCGAGCAGACCCGCGAGCGACCCGTCGACGACCGCCGTGAGAACGACCGCCGCGAGAACGATGCGGGTCACGAGCACGAGCCCGAGACCGACCGGCGAACGCATCGGACCACGAGTGTCCCACGGCAGCAGTGGAACGCGCCACGTCGCGAATCCGAGCAACAGACCGATCGAGTGCGAGATCTGGGCTGTGGCGACGAGCTTCGCCGCCCACGAAACTGCGCCGTCGGGTGTCACAGAATCAAGGAGAACGAGGCCTTGACGAGCGATTGCTCGCCGTCCTGCAACCAGTCGGGGTACTCGACGATCTCGAGCTCGAGCTCGCCGGTCGAGTCCATTCGAAGCGCGGCCATCGCCACGTTCTGCAGCCAGGCGAGCGCACGATCCCGCACCACGCCGCCGGCCCGGATGTTCAGCGCGGCACCATCGAGCTCCTGCATCAGGTAGTAGGTCGTCGTTATGCGCCCGCCGATGCACCAGTCGAGCCACGGCGATCGGAGCTTGTCGGGAACCTCCCGATGCCGCACGACGCCACCGCCGGGAGCAACGATCCGGCATCGCAGAACGACGCAACGGATCGGCCCGTCGCCCGCGAACTGCCGCCACCGCGGCCCACAACACGTCGCTTCGAGCAGGCGACGGAGCCGCGGGCGCGGCTGCCAGCCGAGGCCGTAGCCGAAGTTGGACAAGAGGTTCAGGCCCGCGATGACCGCGAGCGCGACAGCGGCGAAGGATCTCCAGAATTCCCACATCGGCGCAACGAAGCCCGTCGGTGACCGCGCGATCTTACTGGCGGAGGCGGCGGACGACCCGCACTCCGAGGAACTTGCTGCGATAGTCGGGCTCGTACGAGTTGCGGTTCGAGATCCTGAGGTCGAACTGCGGCCCGCGGTCGTCGTAGCTGCCGCCGCGGCAGATGCGGAAGCCCGACGGGTCCTGGTCGCGCATGCCGTCGCTCGCGCGCGGCGACGCCGAGCCGTATCGCCCGTGCCAGTCCCGGCACCACTCCCAGACGTTGCCGAGCATGTCGTGCAACCCGAATCCGTTGGGCTCTCGGCCGAGGATCGAGTCGGTGGCGCCGTTGTCTTGGAGCCTCACGAACTTCGAAGTTTTCAGCGTCTCGAACGAGTCGGTCGCGAGATAGACGTGGCGTTCGCCGGCGCGGCACGCGAGCTCCCACTGTACTTCCGTCGGCAGGCTCATGCCGTGCTCGCCGAGGATGCGGTTGGCGGAGTTCCAGGTGACGTTCTCGACCGGATGCATCGCGCGGTCGGCCTCGTCGAGACCGACGTGCGAGCTCGGGTTGTCGCCGGTGATGTGGCGCCACTGCGCCTGAGTCACCTCGTACTTGCCGATAAGAAACGGCGCGACCGCGACCCCTAAGGCAGGGAGTTCGTCCGCCTCGGCGCGAGCATCGGTCTCGAGCGCGCCGACGACGTTCTCCGAGCCCGGAACGAGCACGAGCACGATGCCCGAGCTCTCGGTCAAGACCAGGTCCTCGTTCTCGTCGCGAACCGGTATGGAGCCGGTGCCGAGATCGACGAACTCAAGGAGATTCCTCTTCGATGTGCCGATCGGCACGAGGCCGACCTGAGGCTCGAGCGCGAAGTTCAGGCCCTTGTAGGCCTCGAGCGACTCGTAGGCCTCCAGACACTTCCGCCATGGGTCGGCGTGCAATTCGATCGACTTACGGCGAGCCTCTCGGCACTTCCGGCGCAGCTCCTCCACCGCGTCACGATGGTCATCGATGCGAAGAAGGAGCACGTCGAGCTCCTCGACCTCTCCCATCGACTCGGCGTCTTGCCCATCGCGTTCGGCAGGGCCGTGGTACTCGAGCAGATCGTCCGCGATGCGCAGCCATTCGTCGATCGCCGCAGGATCGAGCACGAGCTCGTGAGTCTGCACCTGCCGATCGAGGCGGTGGAGAACATCGACGTCGGTGCGCGAACGGTAGTCGCGGTACTGCCGCTCCCCCTGAACGTAGAAGTACACCGCGAGGAAGCCGAAGATCAGCGCAGCGGCCAGGGAGCCCCCCAACCACTTGATGAGCTTCTTGAGCCCGTCTCTCGACCACTGCAGCATCGCGTTCAGCTGCCGAAGACGAACCGTCTCCCCGGCCTCGTGATCCATGCTGAGGACGATGAAACGCATGTCGTCTGCGCTCAGCTCCTCGCGCCGATCCGTCAGATGCCTGGTCGCCTCGGACAGCAGCGCGCCGCGCAGCAGGGCCCCCTCGTCCTCGCCCTTCTTGACCCAGCGGCCGATGTCGGCCCTGAGCCCTTCCTGCCAGCTGCGAAAGTCACGGTTGTCCTGTACCCAATGCTGAAGTCGCTCCCAACGATCGATCAACACGTCGTGGATCAGCTCGACAGTCGGCACCTTGCCGGTTTGCGTGGTCACGACGAGACGCTTGGACGCGAGCTCGAGCACGATCCGCCAGCGTCGGATACCGATCTCGTCGATCGTCGCCCGGCGGCGGGTATCGCGCGTCAGCTCACCGGGCCGTACGAGCTGAACGAAGATGCGGCAAAGCTCCTCCTCGGTAGCGAATCTGGAGCTCAGCAGCTCCTGCACGGCCTGGTCGGCGTGGTCGGAGATGACCTTGTGGACCCCGCCCATCGCGTTGTATCTCGCATGGGTGAGCTTCACTCCCTGGCACGACTGCCATAGCCGCGTCATCGCGAGCTGCAGCAGGCAGAGGTTCGCCCGATCCTCGCCGAGCTCGTCGAGGATCTTCCGGTCGAGGTCTTCTTCGACCTCCACGCCGACCTTCGCGGCAGGCTCCAGGATCGCGGCACGCGCCTCGTCGACAGACATTCGATGCGCAGGGCCGTCGAGCTCGAAGCGCGCGACGCGATCGCCTTCACCGATACCGACGAGTCGGCTGGCGAAGTCGGATCGGACGACGAGCAACAGGCGTGCCCGCCCCAGTCGAGCCCATTCGAGCAGCCGGCTGAAGAAAGCGCCCCGGACCTGCTCGTCGACGGTCGGCGAGTAGACCTCCTCGAGCTGGTCGACGACGAGGACCTTCTTGGCCTCCTCGGGGACATCTCGGATCTCGAACAGATCGCCGATGCTCTTCTTGCCTTCGAGGAGGTCGGCGGCGTGGGCCTCGACGTCTTCCACATCCTGCTCCAGGATCGCCGCGCAGACCTGGTGCAGCGGTGACTTGAGAGGCCGGAAGTGGACGACGTAGGACGACGTGACGCGCAACTGCGGCAGGACGCCGGCAGCGACGAGCGACGACTTGCCCGAGCCCGAAGCCCCGGACAGGATCGTGGCGTCGTGGTCGTCGAGCGTTGCCCTCAGCTTGCGGACCGCATCCTCGCGGCCACAGAAGATGGAGATATCGTCGGGCCCGAACGGCTTGAGCCCGACGTACGGGCAGCTCGGCCGCAGGTTCAGGTGCTCGCCGAACTTCGCGCACTGCAGAACGGTCAAGGTCTGATGATCGATGTCGGAGTTCGCTTGGGTCACGACGCCGATCACGGCCATTTCGAACGGGTCCCAGATCGGCGCCCCGCTGAAGCCCTCCTCGACGGGCGGAGCCTCCTTGATCTGGAACTGAAACAGACCCTTCGGTAGCTCGCCGATCGCGGTGACCTGTGACCAGCGACCGTCCTCGAAGTGCTCGGGAAAGCCGAAGACCCGGTAGGTCGTACCCGAGTCCACGTCGAGGTTGTCGCCGTTCACGGCCGGCAGCGGCGGCGCATCCGGTTGCTCCGACGCATTCGCGAACCTCAGGAGGCACACATCGTACGGCTTGTGCCACCCCGCGCGGTCGGGCACGAGCTCGAACGACTGGCGCGAGAACGCGAACTCCGCGCAGATCGGCGGCCCGGCGCCGTTGACCCGTTCGAGCTCCTCGATCGCTGCCCGCACGACGTGCCAGCAGGTGACGATCGTGTGCTCCGCGGCGAGATAGCCGGTGCCGAGCAGGCGCTTGCCCTGCACGATCTTCACGACGCTGCGTTGAGGCTTGATGGCTTCCATCTTCGCGGTCCCGGCGAACGGCGGAACTTGCCGGAGCGCCAAGGCTACGGGCCGTCCCGCCGAGAGCACACGCAACTTTCGCAGGGGCCCGACACGTCTGTCCTTCGCCACGTCCCGCCACGAAATCGGAACCGCGACCCTTGCGCGGCAGCTGCCTCGCGGCGAGGCTGGTGCCGTGAGCGGCAACACGCCTCCGCACCCGTCCGCCTGGCTTTTCCTCGCTGCGCTGGCGTTCGGCGTGGTCACAAGCCGAACCGCCATGAGCCAAGAGAACAACGAGGATCGAGTCGTTCGAATGCGACTCGAAGGCAACACGGCACTCGATCCGTACTCCTACAAGACGCTCCCGGAGTGGCACATCCACGAAAACCTCACCGCGACTCTCGTGGAGATCACGGAGGCAAAGAACGAGGGCGAGATCCGGGGCGTCATCGCCGAGCGCTGGGACATCCGCGACTCCGGCAAGACCTACGAGTTCCACCTGAGCGACAAGTTCCGGTGGTCGGACGGCTCGCCCATCACCGCCAAGCAGGTCGCGACGTCGATCTTCCGCAAGTCGCAGCACCGCTCGGCGCTGTATCTGCCGTTGATCCTGCTGCCCGGCCCGCTCGAGCGCGCGGTCGAGGTCAAGAACGACCGCACGCTGACCGTGCGTTTGAAAGGCGACTTCCCGGGGTTTCTGCACCTGCTCGCGCGCGCGGAGTTCGGCGTGCTCTCGGAGGAGGGGCTGGCCGGCAAGCGAATGACCACCGCGACGCCGACCTCCGGCCCGTACAAGCTCGGGGAGATCAGCGAAGAGCGGATCACGTTGCTTCGCAACCAGCACTATCCACACGACCTCGACTCGTCCGAATCGGCACCTGCCAAGATCGTGTTCTCGGACATCGAAGAGGCAGACCTGGTCGACGTGGTCGAGAAAGGCGAGTTGGACTTCCTGGAAATCGTCTCGGAGAACGTGCTCAAGGCCGCCGAAAGCAACCCGTCGTACGAAGTCGTCGCCGGCGCCGTGGCAAACAACCTCTACACGATCCAGTCGCGTCGCGCGGACGCCAAACAACGCAAGCTGCTCGCGATCCTCGCGGCATACCTCGCAAACGACGCGGTCGACAAGCTCGTGGAGGGCAAGGACAAGAGGCAACGGGCGACCACGATGTTCTTCGACTCGAAGGCCCGGCCCTTCGAACCCGAGAAGCTCGACAAACAGGCGGCCAAGGCAGCGGTCGCCGAATGCGGGCACCACGTGATCCGCCTGCAGCTGGGCACGGACGCGACGGACAACCAGAAGGAAGACCTTCCGATCCTCACGGAGATCTGCAAAGAGATCGGCATCGAGCTAGAGGTCCAGCCCCAAGACGGACCCAACCAGCTATCCGATGACTACGAGTCGAATCTCGTGCTCATGGGCACGTACGCTTTCAACGAGGTCGAGCTCTACTTTGGTTATTTCTGCTCCGGCTACCCGCCGTATCGTACGCTGCGCAATATCGTGGATGAAATCCTCAACGAGCTTTCGCGCCCCGGTGTGAGTGACCGGGAAACGAGAGAAGGTCTACGGAAGCTGCATCGCACGCTCCGGGACTCGGGCTACCTGGTCCCGCTCTACCACCTCCCGCGCTTCTATCTCGTCAACCGCCGACTCGACCACGGCGGGTTCCGCGGCGTCGTACCGTATCCACGCTTCAAGCGGTTTGAGTGGCGCCGCTAGGAGTCTGCGTCGCGGGAGGCCAGCGGCCTGCCATTCCGGTTTCCAGATTGGCGGGCAGCTACTTCGGCTTCTCGGAGTCGCAAGAAGACGTTCGGGCGGCACGGCTTGCCCAGCGCCTTACGGAGGCCGTAGACGCCGTACCGGGTGTCTCGCGATCTTTCGGGGTCTCCACCCGACGCCTTTCGCTGCCATCCTGCGCAAGTTGAGGGCCATGCAAACGAGGCTCCACTCGCCGGCGACCTTGCGCAGACCGCGGAGGCTGAAGGCCCGGAAGCCGATCACGTGTTTCACCCAGCCGAACACGGGCTCGACGACTCCCTTTCTCTGTCGGTAGCGGGCACGTCCCATGCATGCGACTGCCGATCTCGAATGGCGCCAAGTCACTCACGACAGACCACCCTGACCACGATGTTCGATCAACTGATTCGGCGGCTCGAGAAGCTCGGCCGAGAGAAGCTCTCTGTCAGTCTGCCTGACGATGGCGATGGCTACATGGATCGGCAGTGCTCGAGCTCCTCGTGCGAGGCGATGTTCAAGGTCGATGCGTCTGCCTGGAGCGCCAAAGTCCTGCACGCGCTAGAAGCGTTCTGTGTCTTTTGCCGCCACTCGGCCGAGGGCCGTGACGGCTTCCACACGAAGGCTCAAGTCGACTACGTCTACCGCCTCGCCCGCGACAAGCTCGACGGCATCGTCTCTGACGCCATGGCGAAGGACGCCACGCGGCACAACGCGAAGGAACGTCGTCGCCCCAAGAATCGGTTCATCGACATCAGCATGACGATGAGCGTCCGTCGTATTCCGAAGAAGGTGCTCGTGCCGCTCGCGTCCACCGAAGCTCTTCGACAGCAGTTCGCCTGCAGCGAGTGCGGATTCCGATGGGCCTCTCTCGGTGCTTCATTCTTCTGTCATGCCTGCGGGCACAACTGTGTCTCGACGACGTTCGGCGAAACACTCGCAACGGTCCGGAGCACTATCAGTTCTCTCGAGACGATACGCGCCACGCTCGCCGGGGCGCAGGACACCGACACCGCCGCGAACACTGTTCGCCAACTGCGTGAGGACCAGTTCTCTCGAGTTGTCGGAGCGTTCGAGTGCCTGAGCAAGGCTCTCTTCGAGACACTGCCGAATGCAGCGCACCACCACCAGCGAGGGAACGTCTTCCAGCGTGTGGATGACGCTTCCGCAATCTGGGCGGCTGCCACTGGCTCAGGCTATGGGCATTTCCTTTCCGCCGCCGAGCTCGATGACTTTCGCCGCCTCGTGCAGCAGCGCCACGTCCTCGGTCACTGCCAAGGCATCGTCGACCAGAAGTACATCGACTACTCCGGCGACGCGACTTACGGCGTTGGCCAACGGCTCGTCGTGCAGGACGTGCACGTACTCACCTTAGTAGGCCTAGTTCAGAGGCTCGCCGCTGGGCTTCGCGGGCTTGTCCCGTGAGCATGCGTGCGTGGCTACGTTTCGAGGAGAGCGTTCCGAAGCAGCTCTTCGAGCCGCGGGACGAGACTTGGGTGCCGACGTACTTCTGCCACCACAAGCTTCAAGGTGAACTCGATGCCGATGGGTCGACACGCGAAGAGTGGCTCCTTCGCTCAGCACTCATCGCGCCATCGAATGCCAAGACCGCAGCACGCAATCTTTGGACTCACGACATCGAGTTCGGATCGCCATCGTGGCACGACGGCGTCTTCGACTTCGGTGATAGCTCTAAGCCTCGAGCTGGCATCACGCTCTACCCTTGGATTCACACCTACAAGCATCCAACGACTGGCAACGTTGAGATGCGACTGCGAGAGGACTTCATTCGCTACCACGCCCTTCGCCCGAACGGAGAATCCGAGTGGGTCCATCCAGTCGACGGCACGCCTGTCGTTCGCATGGAGCTCTACACGCATCCGTTCTACGACCCTGCACCTCTCGTCCTCGTCTACCGCCGCTACCTGCTCGACTACCTGGCCGCGACGAAACGACGGCTTCTCATCTGTGTCGTCGCCGACCGTTTCGCGATACGCGACTCTGACGCCGCCCTCGGCATCGAAGACGTCGAGAACGAGTCGGTCGGCGAGTACACAAAGATCACTACCAACTTTACAGGCGCCCCTCTCGAATCGGACTCCTTGAAGGGAGGGCGCGGAAGCCTGTACCGCAATCAGGTGCTTGCGCCATCTGGCTCACCGGCAATCAGCGATAGCCCCTGGCCTAACTTCGGTCGCAACATCGAAGCGGACTCCACCGCTCCGCTCTTCATCGTCGACGATGAAGGTAGCCGCGCACCCCTGAACCAGGTCCACCCGCAGGCGTATCTCTTCTTCAAGCCCGAAGTCCTCGAGCGCCACTTCACGCAAGACGGCTACGGCGTCTTCTTCCACATGAGGACCTGGGGTCGTACTTGGCATCCCGTGGGTCGCATGGGCGTCGATACGGGCATCAACCCCGCAGGCCTTGTCGTTGCGTTCGCGAAAGACCTGCAGGACCTCCGCCCATCCGACCAAAACTACTGGTCCGGATTCACGGTGAACCCACATGGCGGCCACTGCGAAGAGATGTTTCAAACTCGAATGCAGTGCGCACCTCCACACTCGCCTGGAACGGTCGAACTCCTCGAGCAGGCTCGCACCACGTTGCACGACGCCTACCAGACGCGGTTTGGTGCAGAACTCTTCTGTCCGCACGAACTCACGGAGCGGGTTCGGATGCGCATGAGTGTCGGGCCACTTCGCGATGACGTCGCGGAGCTCTGCGGCCTGGCCAAGGACACGTTCATCTGGCTCGGCGATGCCTTGCGCAAGAAGGCGCTCTCACCGCACACCGGCTTGGCCCAAGAGGACATGAAGGAACTCGGCACGATCCGCCTTCTCGAGAGAGTCCTCGTCCAAGTCGGTGCTCCTCCCGATCACGCCTCGAGGTTGTGTAGACCGCTCGACGCTCTTCGCTTTCTCCGCGTTGCCGACGCTCACACAAACCGCAACGCTGCGGCTCAGGCCCGCAGAAAACTCGAGCTCTCGAACACCGTGGGGCTCCGCGAACTCTGGTTCGCCATCGTCGATGGAATCGCCTCTGCATTCGACGTCGCGGCCCGTGCCCTCCACCCGTAGCTACGCGGGGCTGCCATGCGAAACGCGAGCACAGGCGGCCATCTGAAGGCAGCGAAGAACGACGCCGCGGCCTGCTGTAGATACATCAGAACGACCCGAATACAGCAGTTTCGGACTTCCCCTGTGTCTTTCAGAGCCCCCCGTTGTCCCTGCCTCCCACGACCGCTAAACTGCTGGTGATGGCTGAGAAACGGCCATCCAGCGCGTTCGCACGGCGTCGTGCTCGGAGTCACCCCAAGGCGTTCCCAAGCTGAATGTCGTCGGTTCGATCCCGATCACCCGCTCCATTCTTCTCTCGTCGCGGGAAGGCTAGGAACCCCGTCCCGTCGGCGCTTTGGAGCAGTTCCGCGCGTCGGCAGGTAGCCGGTGCAAGCTGAGGTCAGACGGCTCCGCTGGCCCGAGGTCAGACCGGAGGTCAGAGGTCAAAAAAGCACGCGCCCCTCGCGGGCGCAAGTGCAAGTAGTCGTCGCTGGCGCCTAGGGGCTGCTGGGGCCCGTCTGCGTGCTGTTCGGGGCGGCGCCCTTCGCCTTGGCATCGCGCCGCGCGATCGCGTCCTTGGCGCCCTGCGGGATCTTCCCCTTCAGGGCGGTCAGACGGTTCGGCTTCGAGATCATCTCCTCCACGATCTCGTTCACGAGGTCGAGGAGGCGGGAGGCCAAGTCGGGGTCGTTGTCCCGCACGTCCAACTTGCCGTCGTGAACCGCGTTGTTGCCAATCACCCGGACGACGTCGAGGGCATCCTTCACCCGCTCGTCGAGGCCCTTGCTGACGAGGTGAGCGATCTTGTCGTCGATGGACTTTCCCGCCGCGCCGAGGTGAGCGCAGAGCTTTTCCACGCAGAGGCGAAGCAGCGCGGCGGCACCGCGTGGCGAGAGGTTGAGGATCGAACGCGCCTCCTCGAAGTCCCGAGCGATTTCCGCCGGCATATCCTCGTTCGGTAGGGCGCCCTGCTTCACCGCGGGGTCCACCAAACGACGGTGGACCCAGACGGCGATCTTGTCGCAGTGCCAACACTTCGAGAGGTGGCAGTTGACGACCGGTGCGGTCCACCGCGAATCGCCAGCCGACTGCACTTCGATGGCGCCGGCTGCATGGCGCTTCCAGTTTGCGACGATCTCCTCTGCCTGCGCCTGCTCGATCTGCGCGTGGTTCTTGACCAAGTTCCGAACGTGACGATCCCAGTCCTCGTCGGGCGAAGAGAACACCGGGTGAGGTGCGTCCCTCTCCTTCTCATTCGCGCGCACGTCGTACCAGACCTGCGTCGTGTACGCCCCGCAGTGCGGGCAGGTGAACGCGGTCTTGTCGGTGGCGGGATCAACGTGCTTGCTCAACGGAAGAACCTCTCTGGTCGTTGTTGCCACTTCTGTTCTGAGACTGAGTGCCTACTTCACGATCACGAACACGGGGCGACTTTGCGCGACACATCGCCCGTTACGAACGACGAACGCCTGAATCGAGTGCTTACCCTTGTAGCGCGCCGTTTCATGATGAACGAGGTCGCCCCTGGTGAAGCTGCCGCGGAGGTCGTTCATGCTCTGAGCCTCTGTTCCCGTGTTCGTGACCTGCCAGTACACGTCGAATGGCGGAAGCACATCCGTCGTCAGCTCGAATCGGATGTTCAGTTCCTTGGCGAGAGGGCTTGAGGGCGCTCGATCGCTGAAGCGAACGGTTCGGAAGCCAGTACGGCTCGCCTTCGCTGCAACGCTTGCCCGATTCGACAACGCGACGGGCCACTCAGGCTGCTTACGGTGTCTTGCGCGCAGCACGTCGGGCAAGTTCGCGGCTGCCTCGGTGAGTCCAGGGATCGCAGGCGCGCTACTGAGCAGGACACTCTCAACGGCCCTCGCGCCGCCGAGTCCGAAGCTCTCTGCCAGGACGTCCGCCTGTTGCTTCAAGGTCACACCTGGAGCAGAGAGCGCTCGCTCGGTCTCCTCCACGGCTTCGAGCCACTCGAAGAAGCGTGCTTGCCGGGTCGCGTCCCAGCGGTCGGCGAAGTTCTCAAGTGGGTTCACAGGATTCAGAATGACGTACTTGCCACCGTCGTTCTGAACGTGCGCTCGCATGCCTCTAGCGATGTTCCTGAAGGCCAACTCCAGGTCGCTCTCGTTGTCGTACGCCTTGGCGGCGAGCGTTGTGATGATGATCGAGATCGGCTTGTTCGGATCGTCCCCGAACATTACGTCGCGTTGGCGCTTCAGGATCTGCACGACCCTCTGCAGCGGCGTCCTGGCTTCGTACTCCGGGACTTCGTGTACCTCCGCTCGCTTCGCCATCGCCAGGCGCTTCCGCGCCTCGTCGAACCGCGTCCGCATCTGGTCGACGAACCAACGGAGGTACCCGCCCGGGTTGCTCTTCGGCCAGACCGGATCGTCGTAGGAGTCGCGGCACGTGATCTGAATCGCCAGCTCAGCGTACTTCTCAAGCACTCCGTAACCCAACAGCCACTGCCACTGGTCCGGCTTCGCCGGCAGCACGTCGAGGTGGAAGCGTGACTCGTCCGCGTACTTGATCGTCCAGCACCGTCGCCCCCCTTCGGGCGGCCTGAGCATCGTCTTGTACTTGCCGTGCTGACGCAGTCTGTCGCCGACCGCCTCCTTCAACTGCTCCTGTGTCCACCCAGCAGGAGGACGCGCCAGCAGGCACACGGCATCAACGTCGTAGTCGTCACCTTCGATTGGCTTGATAGCTGTCCCCAGCGCGAAGGACCCCTGTGGGGAGATCCTGACGCCGAATGGGGCAAGCACCGAACCCTCGGCACCCAACCACTCGCCGACCGAGTTGTACCTTTCGCTGGCCTCACGGTACTTCCCGTCCGCGACGTCGATGTCGGCTAGCAGTTGTTCGAGAAGTCCCTTCAGTTGCGCGGCTACCATCGAGCTAATGCCTCAGTCGGCTGGGAGGTCCATGACGTGATGAAAGCGACCCTCGCTTTCGTCATAAAGCCGCATTGGAAGGTCGGCCTTCGGCATGATGATTCGGCCCAGTTCCACGCACGCAGCAACCGGAGCTGCAGGGAAGACGTGGAGGGGGCCAGCAGAACCATGAACGAGCTTGATTCGGTCGAGCAACAGCCGCAGTCGTTCGCGGAACTCGCGTAGCTGCACCCTCGTCTTGAGGTAGTCGTTGTTCGGCACGCCGATCGTCACACGCCACATGTTCGCGCGCGGCAGCACGGCCTCGATGCGGTCCTTCGCGATGCTGCCGCTCAGCGACAGAACGAGGGCTGGCGGCCCATCTGCCGGAGCACTAGGTTCCTCAACCAGGAGGGTCTGTTGCTGCGCCGTATCGCTGAGCCAGTTCCAGGTGGTGGGCTCGCGATGCAGCTGGTACACCTCCACTTCGGGGAGGTCGCCGAGGAGCCTGCCCAGAAGAACCAGCAGGGGCTGCGGGGCGACCGCGAATACGGACAGGTGTGAGCCAGGAGCCCTGACGAGCGGGCGTAGCTCGCTGTGGAACCCCCGCCGTAGGTTCTCCTCCTCGATAGCCCAGTAGTCCTTCTCCGAGTCCTTCTTCCAAGAGTTGACGAGACTCAGCTCCGCTGCCCGATCGCGCGCTGGGTACCACTCTGGCAGCATCGCCTCGGCTGCCTGCCGGAACGTGGGCAGCTTCACCTTCTCGCCGATGTTGGCTCCATACAGAAGAACATCGCTTCGGCGTTCCCTCGCTACGCCAGTCACTCGGACGATGCGGTCCTCGTGCTCCCCCTTCATCAGCAACAGTCGTTCTTCCGGGTGGCCATCAGGATCGCCCTTGTCGATCAAGCGATGATGTGCGTCGCACAACAGCATCAGGTTCGACAGCTCCCCGGCGAGTTGGGGAGAACGAATGGGGTCACCTCGGGGCCCGCCTGGTTTGTCTGCCACGATGTGAGCGACGTAGGCAACGTTGAACTCGGCCTTCGTAACGTCATCGGCCCACAGCGGTCGATTGCACCCGGGGTACTGGCACCGCCCGCCCGCTCTACCCCACAGACGGTACCGGACGTGCTCCGGCACGCTGGTATGGGACACCGACTAGCCTCGCGTGCCGTAGGGCCGCTGGTTCGTCGGTTTCAGCGAGACACCCTCCTCGCTGGCGTGCTGTTGCACTGCGCCGGGTGTGCGGCCGAGCTTGAGTGCAATCACGCGCGTCGGCGTGTTCTCCTTCGCAAGCTTGCGAAGGCGCTGGTTCTCCGCCGCGGTCCACTCATTCCCGTGATTTGCTGGTTTCTTCGCCATGGTGTTGTCTCCGGCCGACTCGTGGCCATACAACCCGTAGCAACGATCGTACCTTCGACGGTAATGAACCGTTGTTCCCTCGCCAGCCGCGACTTAGGCTTATGTCGGCGTGGACTCTAGGGCTGCCACTTTGGCGCCACAAGGGTTAGTGGCTGTGGCATTTTGCGCCAAAACGGCAGCAGGCCGACCGGATAAGGTCGCGGCCTTGGCACCCCCAGAGCACCAAGGCCGCAACCGAGGCGTTGCCGCCTCTCCTGACAACTGGAGACCGTGACCTACGAGGTCAGATCAGACTGAAGTTCCGTTACTTCGCCTCGCGGTAGGCGTCGTAGAGCGCAGGGTTCTCCCGCAGGACGCGCACGTAGGCTTGTTCGTCGGTCTCGCCCGCACGCCGCGTTTCGGCGGCGACCTTTCGCAGTTCTGCGTCCAGCGCGGCCTTGGTCACGTAGCCGGCCGAGGTGAGCCGTGGCTTCGCGTCCTGCGGCTGCAGCCCCTCGTACCGAGACCGAACGAACGCGTCCGACTTCTCGACCTCGCGCATGTGCTGGGTCTCGCGCCACGCACGGTCGAGCTGCTGCACTACGGGGTCGTCGCGCAGCCGCAGCATCGCCTGCGCCTCGGACTCGCCCTTGCGCACGTGGCGCCGGACGAACTCGATCTGCGCGGCCTGGAAGTCCTCGCGCGTGAGGTGCGTATAGATGCTGCCGTAGCCCTTGGCGACCGCCTCGGCGGCGCCGAGCACGTGCGCGTACAGGTTGTCGTCGACAACCGCCTGCGGTGTCTCTGGAAAGGGCTCGGCGACCGAAGCCACAGGTTGCTGTTGCTCGTCGCGCTTGCGGAGCCGCATCCGCGCGCCTTCCTGCGCCGGCTTGTCGACCGCCGAGATCTCGGCCAGCTTGGCCTTGACCATGATGCGGCGCTTCTTCTTAGGCTGGCTCATCGGTGGACCTCCCCGAACTTGGACTTCGCGTTCATGAGCAACCGCAGCCGCGGGTCACTCAGGTCGGGCTTGCGGCCACCGCCCATCAGCTCCTCGAACAAGGTCTCGGTCGCGCGGTCGTAGTCCTCGACCGAGCACTTGGGTTCGACCCCGTAGAGCCAGACCGCCCGCGCATCCTCGATGACGTCAGCAAGGGTCACGACTGCACCTCCGCCAGCGGGCGCTGGTGTGCATGCGGAACTCGCTTCACTTCGAGCGCGAGGGCCAGCTCGGGCGCGAGCTTCGCCAATGCAGCGCGCAGGTAGAACGTGCGCCGGTTCTGCAGCGTGACCGGCAGGTCGTGCTGTTCGTCGCGCCACGTCTTGTAGGCGGCTTCGGCTGCGGCCAGTGCCTTGTCGAGCTTCGCGGCGGCCTTCGTGCGCACCTGCTTGCGCTCGGCCTGTCGCGCGGCCTCGGCTTCCGAGGCGGCCTTCTCCGCTTCTGCCTTCGCGGCGGCGTCCTCCTCGGCGACCTTTGATTCTCGCCGCGCAGCGATCCGTTCTCGCATCGGACCGCCCCCACCTCTGAGATGTTCGCCCGCGGCTTCAAGACTTGGTGCGAGAACACCGCTGTCAGCCTGAGGAAGAAGCTGGGCCGCGAGCCGAGCGATCCCGTGGACCAGGAGGCCCTCGCGAAGCTGCTGGAGGTCCGAGTTTGGCAAGCCCGAGAGGTTCCTGGTGTAGACGCGGAGTCGCTTCGCGTCCTGCTACACGAGGACCCGGACAGTTGGTCCGCGATCACGATCCATTGTGCAGGGGCTGACAATCATCGTTCTGAATTCGTCCCATACGGGCGGCCGACCCGCCAGCAACCTCATGCACGAACTCGCTCACATCCTGCTCAACCACGATCCGAGTCGAGTAGATGTGTCCGAGGACGGCGTGATGATGCTCAGGACATTCGATCGCAAGCAGGAAGCCGAAGCAGATTGGCTCGCTGGGTGCGTCCTGCTTCCTCGTCCCGCACTGCTCGCATGCCGCAAGCTGGGGCTGGAGAACTCAGCGATCGCCAAGCGCTATGGCGTCAGCCAGAAGATGGTTGTTTACCGACTGAACGTCACCGGCGTCGACACGCAGGTGGCTCGCGGCCGCAAGCAGCCTCGCGACGAGTGACCTCCTGCTCAGGCTGGTTCCTCGGCGCTGATTCCTGGATCTGCCGAGGCCGATACCCGCGAAGGATTCTGGCTCGCCGCACCAGGCGTCACGGCACAGAAATCGAGGGTGGTTGGGTCAAATGCCGGCCAACTGATACTCTCATAGTTCTGCAGCGGACGCCCGTAGACGTGAGGCATCACACTTCCGTCGTCGCATGGCCACACGGTTGCATAGAACTGCGTGTTCATGTGGCGGAATACCTTCGCCACCTGCGGAGCTCCTCCGACATCACGGTGCCGTCCACCCTTCACAATGTCACGCAGCACCTCAAAAGGCTCCATATCCATCGTAGCCTGTGTTCTGCTTCGGGACGCAAGAAGTCGATTCGTTTGCTCAAGCGCTTCCTTGACAACCAGCGGACTACCTATGAAATAGAATCTGCTGGAAACAGCCCGAACCGGGAACGCCTTCTGCTGCCGGTCTAGCCTCATCTGCCAAATCCTAAATCGGCTACTGTGCCACGAGTATCCACCAAAAAGGAACTGTGCGTCGCCATCAATTGGACGATCAGCGCCGGCTGGAAAGTCGTGAATGAGCCCATAAGATTGCGCAAACACTCTCGAGGCGTGCCGAATCGCATGCCCCAAAGGGAACCTCCTATCGGAACTCCTCGGGTATGCGCCTATTGAGGTCTGCAGGTGCGTAACGAGTGGGTACGCGTAGTATGTGTCGCCCGCGAATCCCAAGATGGCATCGGACCTAGGAAGAGGGAACACCTTCGGTCCCTGGTCAAAACACTGACCTCCCGTCAGCCGGCTGTCAGAGGCCATCACGAGCTCCTCGCGATCGCGACGTTCAGGCAGCTTGCGAATGAAGGCGACAGTCAGAGTCATGACCTACTTCCCAAAGGTTGCTCGATGTACGTCGTGTCTCACCAAGGCAGGTGTCTGTCGAGAGCTTCGCGGGAGGAGCCGCGCGAAGCAAGGGTTGTAGCGCTCTCGCTTTCTGCGCGCTGCGCAACCTGCGTCGGCTGACGATTACGCCATCTCAACGGCCCGCCGCAGATCCTCTACGTCGAGGTGCGTGTAGACCTGCGCGGTCAGCTTCGGGTCGCTGTGCCCCATCAGCCGCTGCACCTGCACCAGCCCGACCCCGCGACGCGCGAGCCGCGAGCCGAAGGTGTGCCGGAGCGCGTGGATGTCGAGCTTCCGGCCCTCGGCATCGACCCTTGCGACCTTCGCGCGGACCAGCACCCGATCGAAGATGCGCATGCAGTTGCGGGTCGCGGTGCACCAGGGCACGCCCTCGGGCGACAAGAAGATCGGGTCGGAGTCCTCGAGCTTGTCCTCGAAGATCTGCTCGTGATGTTCCCGCAGCTCCTTGAGCGCGGTGATCATCTGCTCGCGCAGCGGGATCACGCGGCGCTTCTTCGACTTGGTGGTCTCGGCGCGCAGGACCAGCGTCCGGGTCTCGACGCTAAGGTCGGTCCACCGGGTGTTCGTCATCTCGCTCCAGCGCGCGCCGGTCTCGAGAAACCCGAGCCACATCGGCGCCTGGGGAACGCGCTCGCCGACCCGCCGGCGCTTCCAGCGCTCGCCCTCGTTCGCCTCCTGCTCCCAGAAGACGCGCGCGGTCTCGCGGTCGTCGGCCTCGGCCGCGGCGAGGAACCGGTCGATCTCCTCGTCGGTCAGCGCCCGCCGGCGGTAGCGCTGGTGCTGGGCGGTGCAGGGTAGCTTGCGGATGTTGCGCAGCGGGTTCGAATCGATCAGCCCGCAGCCGAGCGCCCAGTTGAGCATCGTGCGGAGCCGGTCGACGACCATGTTGGCGGTGCGGTTGGCGAGGCCACCTTCGCGCAGCTGGTTGCGGTAGCGGATCACGTGGATCGGCTGCAGGTCGCCGAGGAGCTCGACGTTGAGCGCGGCCAGGGCCTTGGTGATCGACCACTTGACGTTGCGATGGTGGGAAGCCGAGGCGCGGAACTTCAAGTCGTCGAGGAATTCGCGCTGGATCAGGTCCAGGGGCACATCGTCGTGCTCGCGCGCGGGATCAGGTCGACGGGTCACATCTGCCCATGAGTCCTGATGTCGGCGAGGAAGCCAAGGGGGTCAGGCCGTCATTCTTGCAGGTTCTTCTGTCATCGTGACGGGCCCGAGCCGGGGCAGAATCGGCTCGATTCGAGCGGTGAAGTTGCGCTGGCGCGGCGGCGACTCACGCTGCGCGCGTCGCGCCCGCTGCGCCGCACGTTCGCGCGATGTCGACCTCACTCTCGATCTCGCGAAGCCTCTGAATCGGCGAACTCGCGGGGAAGTAGCGGAGAAGTTCCCAGACCCTTCCCAAGCTGAATGTCGTCGGTTCGATCCCGATCACCCGCTCCATTTCCAACTGTGATCAAACCCGACGCGGCCACGCCGTCCGCTCGATCGCCCGCTCTTTCGAACCCCGCCGCCGCGTCGACCACCACCGCGACGAAGCCCGAGCGATCCGATACTCGATCAGCCCTTCGCCTCACGCAGCGCACGTACGAGCAAATCCCGAACCCCGAGTTCGGCCGACCAACGCTCGAGGTAGGCAGCGTCGAGATCTGCCCCGCGCCCCTTGATCACCCCGAGCACGTCGCGCCACTGCCGATCCGAGACTCGCCCGCCTTTCTCGAACCACTCCAGCTTCGTCAGCACGCTGTCTTCGGCAGTCGCGATCGGCAGACGGAGGCCGCCGACGTCGATGCGTTCGCGACGCTGCATCTCGGATCTGCTGAAGGGACGCTCGCGCCGCACGAACAGATCAACCTTGAACGCCGTCTCGAGGTGGATCAGGTTGCACGAGCCGCGACGACGCACCGCGTCGAGCACCGCCTCCTCGTCGACGTAGAACGCCGCGCGCAGTGCCGCGACGAAGGGGCCTATGTGCGACTCCTCGAGCTCCACGACGAGATCGACATCCTGCGTCGTGCGGATCTCGCCGTGCATGGTCGACGCCACCGAACCGCCGACGAAGAACGCTACCCCGAGACTCTCGAGGCATTCGCTCACCAGACGCAACGGCTCGAGGAACGGCGCGACCATCAGCGATGGGCGTCAGGATCCCAACCGTAGACCACCACCATGGTCTGGCGATCGAGCACACGGGCCGCCCGACGCAGGAAGACCTCGCGATCGTCGGCGCCCGGGTAGCGCCGCCGAATCCCCGCCTCGGCGACCGCATCCGCCATCGCCATGAGTTGCGCGAAGGCACCGAACTTCTCGGCCGCCGTCATGCGAGACCAGATCTCGAACTGACGGCGCTCGGCAGTCGGCGTCGTGTCTCGGGCAAGCGGGCGAGGCTCTGGCATGACGCGGTCATCGTATCGGACCCGCGCACCCCGGTCACCGACACCGACTCACCCCCTACCTCAACAACTCCGCCAACACCCGCCCGTGCACATCCGTCAACCGCCGATCGATCCCATCCGCCCGCACCGTCAACCGCTCGTGGTCATACCCCAACGCCCACAACATCGTCGCGTGCACATCGTAGTTGTCGGTCACGCGATCCACCGCCTTCCACGACCACTCGTCGGTCGCGCCATACGCGACACCACCGCGAAACCCACCCCCGGCCAACCAGTTCGTGAACCCGAACGGGTTGTGGTCGCGCCCGCGTCCACCCTGGCTGCACGGCATGCGTCCGAACTCGGTGGTCCAGTGCACGATCGTGTCCTCCAACAACCCGCGGCGTTTCAGATCGATCAACAACGCCGCCGCGGGGCGATCCATCGAACGGCCCATCGCGCCGTGATCGCGCGCGAGGTCCTCGTGGCTGTCCCAGTTGCGGCGCGGGAAGCCGTTGTCGGCGCCGCTCCAGACCTGGACGAAACGCACACCGCGCTCTAGCAGGCGGCGGGCGATCAGGCAGCGGCGGCCGAAGTCGGCGGTGATCTCGTCGTCGAGGCCGTAGGCGCGCCGGGTCGCGGCGGACTCGCCGGCGATGTCGAGGACCTCGGGCGCGGCGAGCTGCATGCGGGCGGCGAGTTCGTAGCTGCGGATCCGGGCTTCGAGGCGGCTGTCGCCGGGGCGACTCGCACGGTGGTGCTCGTTCAATACCTCGAGCAGGGCGCGATCGGCGCGGTCGCGGTCGCGGTCGATGCCGGCGGGCGGGAACAGCGCGGCGATCGGTTCGGGCGCGCTCGGCTGGATCACGGTGGCCTGGTGCTGCGCCGGCAGGAAGCCGGCCGACCAGTTCTTGGTGCCGCCGGGCGGCAGGCCGCGCACGTCGGGCAGGCAGACGAAGGTCGGCAGGTCGTCGTTCTCGCTGCCGAGGCCGAACGCGACCCACGCCCCCATCGCGGGGAAGCCGGGCCTGAGAAAGCCGGTCGACTCCAGGAACGTCGCCGGTCCGTGCACGTTCGAGCGCGAGGTCATCGAGTGCACGAACGCGATGTCGTCGACGCAGGTCGCGAGATGGGGCACGAGCCCGCTCATCCAGCGGCCGCATTCGCCGTGCTGCCGCCACGACCACGGCGAACCCATCACGTTGCCCGGCTTCGACTGGAACAGCTCGACCGCCTCGCCGGGATCCCAGGGCTGGCCGTTGCGGGCGATCAGCTCGGGCTTGTAGTCGAACAGGTCGCACTGGCTGGCGGCCCCCGACATGAACAGCTGGACGACGCGCCGCGCGGTCGGCGCATGGTGACGCGGCACGATGTCACGCCCACCCAGCGGCTCGCGCGCGAGCAGGTGCGTGGCGGCGAGCCCACCGAGACCGCCGAGGCAGCTGGTGCGCAGGAAGCGGCGCCGGTCGATGCCGGCGGGGTGGCCGCCGTCAATCGACATGCAGGAACTCGTTGCTGTTCAGCAGCACGCGACCGACCGCCGCGAGGCCGTGCGCGCCGGCATGGACCTGCAACCGGGCGCGCTCGTCCGGATCGGGGGCACGCTGCCACGCCAGCCAGACCGCGCGACCGATCGGGTCGTCGGGTGCCTCGGCCTCTGCCCGCTGCGCCAGGTGTTCGGCCGCGCGCAGCACGAAGCGATCGTTGAACAACGCCAGCGCCTGCAGCGGCGTCGTCGTCTCGGATCGCACCGCGGTGCAGATCGAAGGATCGGCGCAGTCGAACGTCGTCATCCAGGGATCGGGCACCGAGCGCACCACGAAGCGATAGATGCTGCGGCGATGCGTCGCGGCGTCGTCGAGATCGACCTCGTCGTAGCGGTAGCGCGGCGAGTGGTCGTCCTCGAAGCCGAACAGTCGGAAGCCCGGACCGCCCATCGTGAGGTCGAGCTCGCCCGAGGCGGCGAGGATCGCATCACGCAGCGCCTCGGCCTCGAGGCGGCGGCGGTGGCCGCGCCAGAGATAACGATTGCCGGCATCGACCTCTGCGTTCGCCGCGACGTGCGCGGACGACTGCCGGTAGGTCGCCGACAGCACGATCTCGCGGTGCAGCGCCTTCAGCGAACCGCCGTGATCGCGGAAGCGGCGCGCCAGATGGTCGAGCAGCGCCGGGTGCGACGGCGGTTCGCCCATGCGGCCGAAGTCGTTCGGCGTGCTCGCGAGGCCGCGGCCGAAGTGATGCTGCCAGACGCGATTCACGATCGACCGCCAGGTCAGCGGGTTGTCGGGATGCGCGATCCAGCGCGCCAGCGCGATGCGCCGGGCGCCCTCGTCGGCATCGGCGGCGAGCTCGAAGCGCGCCGGCGCATGCCGCAGCGCCGCGACGCCGCCGGGCACGCTGAGCTCGCGCGGCTCCGAGACCTCGCCGCGTTCGAGCCGGTGCACGACGCGCGGCCGGCCTTCCGGCGGCGGCGTGAACGCACCGTCGGCGGCGAACTCGCGCGCCGCGGCGTAGACCACCGACTTCGGCGGCAATGCGGCGAGCTCGGCCTCGACGAACTGCAGCCGCGCCGTTGCCGCGGACCGGCCGGCGCGTTCGGCGGCGGACTCCAACTCGCCACCGAGCCGTTGCCAGGCAGCCTCGAGCTCGGCGCGTTTCGCCATCGCATCCGACCAGGGGCGCACGCCGTCGACGAGGCGTTCCTTCCCCCAGCGAACCCCCGCCTCGATGCTGTCCAGCGCCGTCACCGGCCGCCCGCGCGCGACATCGCGACCCTGCGCGAACACCGCGAGCTCGGCGAGCGCGAAGCAGTAGTCCCCGGTCCGCTGCCAGAGCTTCGGCGCACGCACGCGGACGTAGCGCGCGGTTCGCGCGCGGTCGAAGGCGAACCGGATCGGCTCGTCGCCGTGCTGGCGCAGAGCCTGGTCGCGTCGCCACACCGACACCGTCTGCCACGGTCCTTCCGCGGCCGTGGCGAGCCACAGCTCGAGAACCTCGGGCAGGCCGAAGCCCGGGCCCGGATGACCGCCGTAGACCTCGTCGCACGGCGACGCCACCACCGCGTCGATCGCGACCGACCGCCCGAGGTCGACCTGCACCCACTTCACGACATCGGGCGTCGACGCCAGCGCGCTGTGG
>JAGQRB010000499.1 GCA_020425925.1 Planctomycetota bacterium | reverse complement strand
TGATGCACCGGCCGGCGGTGCTGTTCCTCGACGAACCGACCTCCGGCATCGACCCGATCGCGCGCCGCGAGTTCTGGCGGCGGATCAACGCCGTCGCGTTGACCGGTACGACGGTCGTCGTCACGACGCACTTCATGGAAGAGGCGGAGTACTGCGATCGCATGCTCATCATGTCGCGGGGCACCGAACTCGCGATCGGCACGCCCAGCGAGATCCGCGCGCTCGCCCGCTCCGATGCCGAGCCCGATCCGTCGATCGAGGACGCGTTCATCACGCTCGCCGAGCGGCAGCAGCGAGACGTCGCGTGAACCGGCGACTGCTGGCGTTCCTGTTCAAGGAGCTGCTGCAGATCCGCCGTGACCCGAGCAGCATCGGACTCGCGCTGGTGATGCCCGTCGTGCTGATCCTGCTGTTCGGCTACGGGGTCTCGCTCGATGCCGAGCACGTTCCGGTCGCCGTCGTGCTCGACGATTCCGGCCCGGCGGCCCGCGACCTGTGGGCCCGCCTGCAGGGTTCACGCTACTTCGCACCGGTCCGTGCCGCGTCCGACCACGACGCGCGCGAGCTGATGGCGGAACACGCGGTCGACGCGATCGTGCGCGTCGACAGCGGCACCGAGGAACGACTGGCGAGCGGCGAAACCGCTCCGGTCCAGGTCGTGCTGCGCGGCGTCGACAGCAACCGTGCCCGACTGGTCTCCGGCTACCTCGAGGGCGTCGTCGCGATCTGGACGCGCTCGCGGCTCACGCGCGGCATGGCCGCGACGCCACCGCGCGTCGAAGTCGCGAGCCGAACCTGGTTCAACCCCTCGCTCCGCAGCACCAACTTCCTGGTGCCGGGTCTCGTCGCGCTGGTCATGACGTTGACCGGTACACTGCTGACCGCGCTCGTCGTCGCGCGCGAATGGGAACGCGGCACGATGGAGGCCGTGCTGGTGACGCCATTGCGGGCATCGGAATTCCTGGTCGCCAAGATCGTGCCGTACTATCTGCTCGGGATGGGCGGCATGGGCCTGACGGTCGGCCTCGGCCTGCTGTTGTTCGACGTGCCGCTGCAGGGCTCCTTCCTGGCCCTGTTCGTCGTCAGCTCGCTGTTCCTGCTGGCTTCGCTCGGGCTCGGGCTGGCGATCTCGTCGACCGTCCGTGTGCAGTTCGTCGCCGCGCAGATCTCGATCATCAGCGGTTTCCTGCCGGCTTTCTTCCTCTCGGGCCTGCTGTTCGACCTCGACAGCACGCCGTGGCCGATCCGCCTCATCAGCCACATCGTGCCGGCGCGCTACTTCGTCGAGGCCAGCCATACGCTGTTCCTCGCCGGTGATCTCTGGTCGGTGCTCTGGCCCGACGCGCTCGCACTCGCGTTCATGGCGACGCTGCTGATCGGGGTCGCACGACGCCGGACCGGCACGAGGCTCGACGGATGAGGGCGGCACTCTGGCTGCGGCAGGTCGCGGCACTGGCGATCAAGGAGTTCCTGACGATCCTGAAGGATCCGAAGAGCCGTTTCGTCGTCATCGGGCCGCCGCTCATCCAGTTCTTCGTGTTCGGCTATGCCGCGACGTTCGACGTCACCGATGTCGCCTACGCGGTGTTCGACGAGGATCGCTCCCCCGAGTCGCGCGACCTGCTGGCACGCTTCGCCGGCTCGCAGGACTTCGCGCTCGTCGCCGAGCTCGACGACGCCGGCGCGATCCGCGACTGCATCGATTCGATGCAAGCCCGTCTCGTGCTGCATGTCGCACCCGACTTCGCGGCGAGCCTGCACGCCGGACACCCCGGCCGCCTGCAGGTGATCCTCGACGGTCGCAACTCCAACGTCTCGGGCATCGCCGGCGGCTACGTGCAGTCGATCGTCGCGGCCTGGAGTCGGGATCACGGCCAGGAAGGGCCCGTCGTCGATCTGGTGCAGCGCGCATGGTTCAACCCGACCCTGGACAGCCGCTGGTTCATCGTCAGCGGCCTGCCGGCGCAGATCGCGCTCGTCGTGGTCATGCTGCTGACGAGCCTGTCGGTGGCGCGCGAACGCGAACAGGGCACGTTCGACCAGACGCTGGTCGCACCGCTCGACTCGCTGCAGATCCTGGTCGGCAAGGCAACGCCACCGTTCGTGCTCGGGCTCTTCGACGGCCTGCTGTTGTCGGCCGGGGCGGTGCTCTGGTTCGGCGTGCCGATGGTCGGCAGCATCGCCGCTCTGCTCGCGATCCTCGCGATCTACTCGCTCGCCGTCATCGGCGTCGGCCTGCTGGTGTCCTCGCTCGCGACGACGATGCAGCAGGGTCTGCTCGGAGCGTTCATGGTGATGATGCCGGCGGTGCTGCTGTCCGGCTTCACGACCCCGATCGAGAACATGCCGGACTGGCTGCAGGCACTCACGCTCGCGAACCCGGCGCGCTACGCCGTCGCGGGCTGCCGCGCGGTTTTTCTGGAGGGCGCGGGGCTGTCTGACGTCGCGCCCTACGTGCTGCCTCTGGGCGCGATCGCCGCGCTCACGCTGGGTGCAGCCGGCTGGCTGTTCCGGCACCGCACTCGCTGACCGACACGATGCACGAGTTCCTCGCCGACTGGCTCCAGGCCGCGACGACCGAGCCACGCCGCAGCTTGGGCGAGGCCGAACCGCGCAGCGTGCTGCTCGCGACGGTCTTCGGATCCGGTCTCGGCGGTTCGTGGGACGAACGTCTGCGGCTCGCCGGCACCGCAGTTGCGATACTCTGGGTCGTCGGTGGTGTGATCCTGGCATGAGCACGTTCGCGAGCGGCGAGATCCGATGGTTCCTGGCGGGCGCGGTCCCCGCGGCAGTGGACACCTGGTTCGCGCGCGGTGGTGACGGCCGGCGCGCGGCCCCGCGCGTCGACGAGTATCTGGTGCTGCCGGACGGTGAGACGGCGAGTCTGAAGCTCCGCGAGGGCCGACTCGAGCTCAAGTACCGCATTGCCTCGCCGCAGCCGGTGCACTTCGGCTCGCGCGTCGCCGGCCGCAGGGACGGCTGGCGCAAGTGGTCGCGCAAGAGCACCGATGCCGAGTCGCTGCGCTCGCTCGTCGCCGGCGCAGCGGACGAGTGGCTGGCGGTCGAGAAGGAACGCCGACTGCGCAAGGTCGCGCTGACCGACGACGGGATGCGCGAAGTCGACGGCGCGGCGTTCCCCGAGCGGGGTTGCGGCATCGAACTCACGGCGATCCGTGCCGGGATCGGCAACCGCACGGCGGAGCCATGGTGGAGCATCGCCTTCGAGGCCTTCGGCACCGACCCTCGGCTCGCGCTCGCGGACGTCGAGCGGGTGGCGGCGGCGTGGTTCACGGAACCGCCACCGTTCGAACTGCCCGAGTCGCACTCGCTCGCCTATCCGGAGTGGCTCGCGCTGCTGGTCTGAACCGCGGCAGCGAGCTCGGCGGCGAGCTCGAACGCGTCGCGCCGACCCTCGCGAACGAACAGAGCGCGCCCGTCATCGACGATGCCGGCGCGCGTCAGTGCGTCGGCGACCTCGCCGCCCGGCGCCACGACGATGGTGCGGGCCTCGCCGACACGCAGCCGGGCGAGCGCCGACTCGAGGTTCACGAGCCCGGTCGCGTCGATTGTCTGCACGCCACCGAGATCGAGCACGACCGTGGCGCCGAGCCGGCCGATCGAATCCAAGGCGCGCATCGCCCGCTCGGCCGCGCCGAAGAACAGCGGCCCCTCGATCGCGTAGACCAACACACCGTCGGGCACCGGCACCGACAGTCCGGCGCGGGCCTCGTCCGGGAGCAGGATCCGCACGCCCGTCAGCTGCGCCATCCGCCGCAGGAACAACAGGCACGCGAGCACCAGGCCGGCGACGACCCCGACGACCATGTCGAACGCAACCGTCAGGCCGAGACACGTCACCAGCACGGCACGGTCGGCGCGCGGCGCGATGCGCAGGACCCGCGCGACGTGGCGCACGTCGGCCATCCGCCACGCCACGAACAGCAGCAGCGCGCTCATCGCGGCGATCGGCATGCGCCCGAGCACCGGGGTGATCGTCATCACGGCGACGAGCAGGGCGCCGGCGTGCGTGATCGCGGCGACCGGCGACACCGCGCCGCTGCGGATGTTGGTCGCGGTACGCGCGATCGCTCCGGTCGCCGCGAATCCGCCGAAGAACGGTGCGAAGACGTTGCCGAGGCCCTGCGCGAACAGCTCGGCATCGGGATCGTGGCGTGTCCCGGTCATGCTGTCGGCAGCCACCGCCGACAGCAGCGACTCGATCGCACCCAGGACGGCGATCGCCACCGCCGCGAGCAGCAGCTCGCGTAGCCGCGCGTAGTCGAGGTCGAATGGCTCGCCACCCGGGCCGCCGGCTTGCCACGGCCAGACCTGACTCGGTGCGCCGGGCGGGACGCCGCGGTGCCAGGTCCCGGCCGCATCGGCGAACCCGAACCGATCGTCGACGGTCACGAGGTCGGCGAGCGCCGACGACTCGAGCAGCGAGCTCAGCAGCGTGGCTACGACGATCGCGATCAACGGCGCCGGGACGCGGGCCGTCAGTCTCGGCACCATGATCAGCAGCGCGATCGTCAGCAGACCGATGCCGAGATCGACAAACGATGTCGTCGGCAGGCAGCGCCAGAGCTCGCCGAGCACTTCGTGGAAGTGCGCCTTGCCGGCGACACCCTTCATGCCCAGGAGGCCGGCCAGCTGGCCCGAGGCGATCGTGATCGCGATGCCCGCGGTGAAGCCGGCGACGACGGGATACGGCACCAGCTGGATGAAGCGACCGAAACGCAGCAGCCCCAGGCACGCCATCATCGCGCCCGCCAGCAGCGTCGACAGCAGGAGGCCGGCGAGGCCGTGATGCTGCACGATCGGGAGCAGCACGGCCACGAACGCGGCGGTCGGCCCGGACACCTGAGTGCGCGAACCGCCGAGCAACGGGATCGTCGCGCCGGCGACGATCGCGGTGTAGAGGCCGTGCTGCGGCGGCAGACCGATCGCGATCGCGAGCGCCATCGACAACGGCAGCGCGACGATCGCGACGACGACGCCCGCGGCGACATCGGCGCGGAAGTCGCGCCGCGTGTAACCGTCGCGCCACACCGAACGCAACGCCGCGGAGGGAAGCAGCAAGGGCAGCTCGATCGTAGACGCGGTATCAGCGCGGCGAAACGACGAACTCGGTCGCCTTGACGACGACCCAGACCTCACCGCCGTCGCGCAGGCGCAGGTCGTCGACCGCCGCCGGAGTGATCTCGG
>JAGQRB010000498.1 GCA_020425925.1 Planctomycetota bacterium | reverse complement strand
CCCCAGACGTGCAGCTGGTCACCGCCGTAGACCTCGCAGCGCACCAGCTGCGCGGCCGACGTCGTCGCGGCGATGCCCGGACCGCCGGCGCCCGGCGAATCGAGCGTCGTGTTGCTGCCGGCGAAGATGCAGGCGGTCGCGAGCACCGTCGCGACGTCGGCCGCCAGGCCCGGGTTCGCCGTGCCCTCGGTGCTCACCGCGACGCCGGAGCCCGCGAGCACGCAGCCGCGCAGCACGGCGGCGCTGTGGTCAATGGTGAGCGCGGCGGTTCCGAACCGATAGGGGGCCTCGAAGACGCAGTCCTCGAACCAGGCCGTGCCGCGCTCGACACGAACGTCGCAACCGGGGAAGTAGCGCCACGGGTTCAGGAACTCGAGCCGCGCGATCGCCGCGACCGTTCCGGCCGGCGGCAGGATCCGAACGGAATCGATGCTCGGCGACGCCACGACGACCCGTGCCGCCGGTGCGGCGCGGATGGTCAGCGCCTTGTCGAGCACGAACGGCGCGTAGGTGCCGGTCTGCACCTCGATCACGTCGTCCGGTGCGGCGGCGGCGATCGCGTCGGCGATCTGGGCGAAGCCACCCGGGCCGACCGGGTGCACGGTCTGGCCGGTGAGCGCGGCGGTCGCGAACGGGACTGCGAGCCGGACGAGCATGGCGCGATCCTACTACCAGACCAGGCCGCCGACCGGTGGCGAGGTCTGCAGCGGCAGGCTCGCGCCGGCGACGGCTGCGACGAACAGGCGGGCGCCGAGCAGCGCCGGGCCCGGCGGGATCGCGGTCTGGAACGGTGCCGCGCCGGTCGGGTCGGCGAGCTGCAGCGCCAGCAGCGAGCTCGTCGCCGGCAGCACGCCGGCCGGCTGAGCCAGCTCCGGCACCGCGAGCGGACCCAGCCCGGTCGCGAGCACTACCGCGACCGGCCAGTTCGGTTCGGTGCGGAACGCGAGCGCGAACGCGCTGCCGCGCACGATCGGTGTCGGATCGACGTCGAGCCCGAGCAGCGGAGCCGGCTGGCTCGGGCCGACGATCGCCGGACCGGGGGTGCCCTGGTTCAGGCCGGGGCCGCCGAGGATCGTCGTCCGCGCGAGCTGCAGCGGCACGGTGCCGCCGTGGACCACGCCGGCACCCGCAATGCCAGAGTAGCTCGTGCCGCCTTCGACGAAGCAGTCGGCGAGCCACAGCCGGCAGGCGCCCGCCGTTTCGATGCCGGGTCCGGGCGGCAGGAAAGCCAGCGGCGGCAGATGGTCGCCACCGTAGACCTCGCAGCGCACGAAGTGCAGGCTCGAGTCGTAGGCCAGCACGCCGGCGCCGCCGCTCAACGAATCGCTCACCGCGTAGCTACCGATGCAGATGCAATCGGCGGCGAGCACGTCGGCGCCGTCGGCGAGCAGCCCGGGGTTGGCATCGCCGATGGTGGTGCTGCCGATCCCGAACCCCGCCAGCAGGCAGCCGCGCAGCGCGACAGCGGCGTGGTCGACCGCGAGCCCGCCGTGGCCGAAGAGTCGCGGGGACTCGAACACACAATCCTCGAACCAGGTGGTGCCGCGTTCGACGCGCGTTGGCGCAGCGAGGAAGATCCACGGGTTCAGGAACTCGATGCGCGCGATCGCCGCGACGGTTCCGACCGGCGGGCGGATCCGGGTCGGCTGGTTCATGAACGGCAGCACGACGACGCGCGCGCCGGCGACGGCGCGGATCGTCAGTGCCTTGTCGAGCACGAACGGGTGGTAGTTGCCGGTCTGCACCTCGATCACGTCGCCGGGTGCGGCCGCCAGGATCGCGTCCTGGATCTGGGCGAAACCGCCGCCACCGACCGTGTGCACGGTCTGGGCCAGCAACGGCACGGTCGCGAATGCGGACAGCAGCGGGCGGAGCATCGCGCGGATCGTAGCTTCGGGGCGGGGCGGGGCCACCGCGACGGCGGGCCGGCTGCGCGCAGCGCTCGCTGTCCGCATTGCGGACGGATGTGCGTCGAGCGCTGCCGGTACGCCATTTGCCGCGCGGACCGCGTCATGCGTTTCATCGACGGCAGCCTTCGGTACCGTTTCGCCCTCGCGGCACTCACCGCCTCGTTCGTCGGCCTTGCGGCCACCGGCCTGCCTTCGCAGTCCTGTGGCAGCTGGGTCGAGCAACCGACCCCGGCCCTGCCCGGCGCCACCGCCGTGCGGCTCAACAGCGTTTCGACGACGGGCCCGAACGACGTCTGGGCGGTGGGGCTCGAGCGGCGCAACGTTCTCGCCAGCACGAGCTACCAGGAGTTGACCCTGGTGTTCCACTGGAACGGCGCGGCCTGGAGCCGGACGCCGTCGCCGAGCCCGAGCGTCAACGGCCGGCCGCCGAAGTGCGAGCTCTACGACGTGCACGCGCTCGCCGCCAACGACGTCTGGGCGGTGGGCGCCTTCGAGGGTCAGGCGTCGTCGGGCGGGATCCAGCAACTGCCGCTCGTGCTGCACTGGGACGGCAGCTCGTGGCTGCAGATCGTGTTGCCGCCGAGCTGGACCGAGGACGTCAGCGGCGTCGCCGGCGTCGCCGGCGATCTCTGGCTGTCGCACTACTACGCGCGTCCGAGCGCGATGACGCACTGGGATGGGGCGGGCTTCACGGCGTTCCCGACGCCGAACCCGACGATCGGTTTCCAGCACGTCGAGGACATCCTCTGGCGCAGCCCGACCGACGCCTGGGCGGTGGGGCAGACCAGCAACCAGTGGACGCCGTTCGCCGGCGGCGCGGCGTTCGTGATTCACTGGGATGGCAGCCAATGGGCGCAGCAGACGTTGCCGCTGCCCGGCACGACGCCGCAGTGGCAGTTCTGGCTCGGCGCGGTCGAGGCCGATGCGCAGGGCGACGTCTGGATCGCGGTGAGCGAGGCCGACGTGCAGAACAACGTCTACGGCGACGCGCTCTACGTCTTCGACGGGTCGACGTTCTCGCGACGCGACGCCCCGGCGCCGATCTACGACCTCGTGCAGGTGGGCGGCGGCCCGCTGCTCGCCGGTGGCCGCGGCATCTACCGCCGCGATCCGAACGGTGCGTGGGTGTCCGAGCAGACGTTGGCGCCGCCGCTGTTCGTGACCGCGATGGCAGCGTCGGGGCCGTGCAACGCCTGGGCAGTCGGGTTCAAGAGCCTCGTCGACCCCTTGGTGATGCGTCGCACCGACGCGCCGCGTGTCGACACCCGTCCGGGCTGCACCGGAACGAAGGCCGTGCTCGGCGTGACCGGTGCTCCGCGGACCGGCGGCGCCTGCACGCTCGCGATCGATGATCCAACGGGCGGCACCGGCGCGACGCCGGGTGGCCTGACGGTCTGGATCGGTGCGCTGGCGCCGGATCCGGCGTATCCGTGCGGTCGGATCGTCGCCGGCGTCGGTATCGCCGGTGCCGGCGTCGAGGCGCTCGTCGAGCTCGCCGCTGCCGTGGTGTCGCGACCGGTGATCTGGTCCGGCCTCGGTCAACCCGCACTCCATACCCTCTCGATCCCGAACGCGCCGGTGCTGCTCGGCCTGCCGCTCTACCTGCAAGGGCTGATCGTCGATGGTAGCTCGCCGAGCGTCGCAGTCACCGGTGCCGCCGATCTCACGATCGGTCAGTGATGCACGGACGGGGTCTGGGCCGCGCCCTTGACCACGGGCGCGGCGTCAACCCTGCGTCAACTCGCGGATCGCCCACGCCGTCACGACGATCATGATGCCGACCGCGAGGTAGAGCAGCAGCTCGCGGTTCGTGCCCTTCTCCGACGCCGGTTCACGATCGGCGACAGGGCCGGCCGCCAGCGCCTGCGCCTCGAGTTCGTCGTCGTCGATCTCGACGTCGCCGAGTACGTCGCGCGCGCGCTCGAGCTGATCGCGCCGCACCTTGACGTGCGTGCCGTTGACGTTCATCAGTGCGCGGCTCATCGCGACTTCGTCGACCAGTGTCGCGCCGTCGACATAGGCGCGGATACCTTCGCCCTCGAGCAGCGCGGCGTAGAACCGCGCCTGCACCGGGGAGGTCGCGATCCGGGCGGTGACCATGCCGGCCGGGTCCTTCATCGTTCGCGGACCTCCGGCCGAGCGGTCGTGCGCGCGATCGGCGCGGTGGTGAAGCGGGGCGGCTGCGGGGCAGTCGACATGCGCATCATCCTAGCGCCGCAGCCCCGCGACGGCCGCGCCGGAGCGCCCGGCCGGGGGGACGGAGCGCCATTCTCTCTGCCGCTAAAGGCGCCTGGCAAAACGTGATGGCGGAGATCCTGCGGCCGTGGCGGCGCCGGATCGCTGAAATCGGCGTGACCGGCTCGCCGGAGCGCATAGGACCGGACGTGTCCCAGACTCTCTCCTCGGGGCGCTGCGCGTCGACCGCAGTCGCCGGTCCGTCCACCCGTCCGTACACGCCGTTGCTCGCCGCGCTGCTCGCCACCGCAGCGGCGAACCAGGTAGCCGCTCAGTGTAGCTCGACCTGGCAGGTCGGCGACGCGCTGCCGGGGACCTCCGACCCGGTGTCGGCGCTGATCCGCTACGACCCCGATGGCGTCGGGCCGCGGCCCGCGGTCCTGCTGCTCGGCGGCGGGTTCGAGGTCGCCGGCGGCGCGATCGTGCACGGGCTTGCGACCTGGGATCCCGAAGCGCGTGTGTTCGCCCCGTTCGGCGGTGTCGGCAATGCCGGTGTCGACGGCGAGATCCGCGAGCTCGTGAGCCTGCCGAACGGCGGGCTGCTCGCCGCCGGAGCCTTCACGGCGATCGGCGGGGTCGCCGCCGCCAACATCGCCCGGTTCGACGGCGTCGCCTGGAGCGGGCTCGGTGGCGGCACCGACGGCCCGGTGAACGCGCTCGCGGTGCTGCCGAACGGCGACGTCGTCGCCGGTGGTGACTTCCAGACCGCGGGCGGCGGCGCCGCGAACCGGATCGCGCGCTGGGACGGCGCGAGCTGGACGGCGCTCGGCGTCGGGCTCGATGCCGCGGTGCTCGATCTGGCCGTGCGGCGCGACGGCAACGTGATCGCGGCAGGTGGCTTCCAGCCGCCGCTGCGCGGCGTGGCCGAGTGGGACGGCGTCGGCTGGAGCGGTTTCGGCGCCGGCCTCGGCTCGACCGCGACTCCGGTGCGTGCGATCGCAATGCTGCCGAACGGCGACCTGCTCGCGGCCGGCCACATCAGCGTCTCGAGCGGCCTGACCGGGATCTCGAGCGTGGTGCGCTGGAACGGCACCGCCTGGTCGGTGGTCGGCGACCTCGGCGGCAACGTGCACGGCCTGAGCTTCTTCCCGAACGGCGACCTGCTCGCAGTCGGCACGTTCCTCAGCACGCTGGGCAACGTGTTGACGGTGCGCGTGGCGCGCTGGGACGGTGTGCGCTGGAGCGGCTTCGAGGACGGAGTCGGCGGCCCGTTCCCTCCCGCCACCGTGAGCCGCGGCGTCGTCTGGCCCGACGGCCGCATCTTCGTCGCCGGCGAGTTCACGGAATGCAGCAGCGCCGTGCCGTTCCGACCCTACGCCCGCACCGCGAACCTGGCTCGCTGGACCGACGGTCGCTGGGCGGCGCTGTGCGACGGCACCGGCGACGAGCCGAGGGTGCTGCACTTCCACGCCGGCGATCTCATCGCCGGCGGCACCCACGTCCTGAACGGCGTGCGGGCGCTCGGGGTCGCCCGCCACGACGGCACGCGCTGGCAGCCGACGGGCGAAGGCATGTGGGGTACCGTGCGCACGCTCGCCACCTTGCCGAACGGCGAGCTGATCGCCGGCGGCATCTTCCGCCTCCCCGCCACCGCCGCGTTCTTGAGGAACCTCGCGGTGTTCGACGGCACGCGTTGGCGGCGGTTCCCGGTACCGGATCCGGGCGACGTCTACCGGCTGCTGGTGTTGCAGAACGGCGCGCTCGCGGTCGTCGCCGGCTGGGCCAACCCGGCCGCCGGATCGGTGCGGATCTGGAACGGCACGACGTTCGTGCCGATCGCCGGTGCGATCGGCGTGCAGGGCCTCGCCGAGCGACCGAACCGCGAACTCGTCGCGATCGGCCCGATGCAGACCGCGACCTCGTCGCTGGTGCACGTCGCGGTCTCCGACGGCAGCACCTGGACCGACATCGGTCGCGTCTACGCTCCGACCTTCTATCCGCGAGTCGACGACGTCGCGATCCTGCCGAACGGCGACGTCGCGATCGGCGGCCACTTCGAATCGATCGACGGCGTGGCGGCGGCGAACGTCGCGCGCTGGGACGGCGCGCAGTGGCACCCGATCGGCAGCGGCCTGCCGTCGTGGGTGCGCAAGCTCGAGGTGCTGGCGAACGGTCAGCTCGTCGCCTGCGAGACCGCGGCTGGCGGCGGCTTCGTGCGGCGTTGGGACGGCGCGAGCTGGCTGCCGCTCGGCGTCGGTCTCGATGGCGGCGCGTATTCGTCGGCGATCGGACCCGACGGGTCGCTCTGGCTCGGCGGCGCGTTCACGACCGCTGGCGGCAACATCGCAGCGCGGATCGCGCGCTGGCAGCCGTCGTGTCCGGCGAGCGAAACGGCGCTCGGTTCGAGCTGTGCCGCGGTCGATCTCGAGCTCGAGCGCCTGCCATGGACCGGCGGGGTGCTCGAGGGCCGCTGCACCGGCATCGCCCCGGCCGCGCTCGCCGCCGTGCTCGTCGGCGTGAGCTCCCCGAACACCCCGCTCGCGGCGCTGCACCCGGCCGGGGTCGCCGGCTGCAACCTGCTGGCCAGCCCGGACGCGGTCGCGTTGCTGCTGCCGAACGGCGGCGGTGTCGCGCGTTTCGCGCTGCCGGTCGCCGCGGCAGGGGCCTTCGCCGGGCTGCCACTCAACACGCAGGTCCTCGAACTGCAGACCGGCCCGCTGGCGTTGACCTCGTCGAACGCGATCCGCGCGATCGTCGGGGCCTATTAGCCGCAGCCGGCGATGACTTCGACGCAGCGCCGGGTGTTCAACTTCAAGCGCGCGGTCTCGGCGATCTCGACGCCCGGGATCCACAGGATGCGGTCGGTGGCGTCGACCAGCAGCGGCAGCCGGTCGCGATCGAAGCGCGGCAGGTGGCGGCTCTGCAGGAAGCGACGCAGCGACATGTCGCGGTCGGCGCCGAGTGGCCAGAACACATCGCCGCCGCGCCGGGTGCGCAACCGCCAGGGCAACGGCGCCGCGCGCGGATCGAGCAGCGCGCGGAAGCGGCCGGCCTGCGCCGGCGAAGGCACCAGCGGCGGCAGCGGGTGCTCGAACGCGTCGAGCCACCACTCGGTCGCGCCGAAGCGCTGGCGACCGCTGTCGATCCGGAACAGCTGACCGCCGTCGTGGGTGCGCGGCGGCGGGCCGGCGCGGTCGGGGTCGACCAGCAACAGTCCGTCGCGGGTGCGTTCGACCAGCAGCCCACCGCGGCCCGCGAGGCGTTTGCCGTCGGTCTTCTCGAGCAGCGCGTGGGCACGCTCGAGCCAGCCGGTGAGCGGCGCTTCGCCGTGTGGATGCAGGAACACGTGCGCCTGCCGCAACGCCTCGGCGACGAACGGCAGCGAGTCGGCGTCGAGATCGCGCAGATCGAGCTCGAGCCGCCAGTTGGTGCGATGGCGCGCGCGCTGGGTCAGGATGCGCAGGCCCTGGGCTTCGAGGATCTCGTTGGCGGCGCGCGCCGTGCTCGCGACCGTCATCAGCGCGACGTCGAGGCCGATGCCGAGCGCCTCGCGCAGCGTCGGGATGGTCTCCAGGCGCAGCCGGTTGCGGGCGTAGTGCAGATCGCCGTTGGTGCTGTCGGCGTGCGCGCGTTCGCCGGCGCGCTCGAGCACGCTCTCGAGCGTCGAACGGCGGGTCCGCAGCAACGGTCGCAGCAGCAGCACCCGGGCGCCCTCGCCCTGCAGCCAGCGCGCTTCGGGGATGCCGGCGAGGCCGCGTGGGCCGGTACCGCGCAGCAGCCGGAACAGCACGGTCTCGAGGTTGTCGTCGGCGTGGTGGCCGGTCAGCAGGCACCCGGCGCGCTGCTCGCGCGCGATCGCCAGCAGTGCGGCGTAGCGGCCTGACCGCAGCTTGTCCTCGCTGATCCGTCGGGCCGGTCGGGCCGCCGGTTCCGGGTGGGTGAGCCGGCGCACCGTCACGGGCACGTCGAGGCGGTCGCAGAGCGCGACGACGTGTTCGGCCGTGGCGCGCGAATCGGACCGCACGCCGTGGTCGATGTGGGCGACGTGCAGCGGCCCCGGCAGCCGGCCGTTCTGCCGCAGCGCCACCAGCGCCAGCAGCAGCACGGTGCTGTCGACTCCGCCCGAAATCGCCGCCAGCACCGGGCGATCGGACGCGACGCTCTCGTAGCGCACGAGGCAGCGGGCGCAGGCGTCTTGCAGGCGGTCGAAACTGTTCATTGGGCTCGGGCCGGCCACTCGCTACACTGCTGCGCCGATTTCGCGCAGAGACAGTGCAACCAGCGCCTCACGGCGCCATCCAGAAATACGCAAGGAGCTTACCTCGTCATGGGCACCCGGGTCGCCATCAACGGTTTCGGTCGCATCGGCCGCCTCGCCTTCCGCGCCCTCGTCGAGCAGGGCCTGTTCGACGAGCTCGATGTCGTCGCCGTCGGCGACATCGTGCCGGCCGACAACCTGGCCTACCTGCTGAAGTACGATTCGACCCAGGGCCGCTTCGCCGGCACCGTCTCGTCGAAGAAGTCGTCGCCGGACAAGGCCGAGGACGACGTGCTGGTCGTGAATGGCAAGGAGATCCGCGTCGTCAGCGCGAAGACGCCGGCAGAGCTGCCGTGGAAGGAGCTCGGGGTGCAGGTCGTGATCGAGTCGACCGGCATCTTCAACGACGCCGACAAGGCCCGCGGCCACATCACGGCGGGCGCCAAGAAGGTCGTGATCTCGGCGCCGGCGAAGGGCGACGTCAAGACCGTCGTGCTCGGCGTCAACGACGACACGCTCGACGTCAAGGGTGTCGAGGTGGTCTCGAATGCGTCGTGCACCACGAACTGCCTCGCGCCGATCGTGCACGTGCTGCTGAAGGAAGGCTTCGGCCTCACCGAGGGCCTGATGACGACGGTGCACGCCTACACCGCGACCCAGAAGACCGTCGACGGCCCGTCGAAGAAGGACTGGAAGGGCGGACGCACCGCGGCGCAGAACATCATCCCGTCGAGCACCGGTGCCGCGAAGGCGGTCGGTCTCGTAATTCCCGAGGTCAAGGGCAAGCTCACCGGCATGTCGTTCCGCGTGCCGACGCCGACCGTCTCGGTCGTCGACCTGACCTTCAAGACCGCCAAGGACACCTCGCTCGACGAGATCAAGGCCGCGATGAAGCAGGCCTCGGAGACCTATCTGAAGGGCATCCTCGAGTACACCGACGACGAGGTCGTGTCGTCGGACTTCGTGCACTGCGCGGCGTCGTCGATCTTCGACGCCGGCAGCTCGATCGAGCTCAACAAGAACTTCTTCAAGCTGGTCAGCTGGTACGACAACGAGTGGGGCTACAGCAACCGCATCGTCGAGCTGACCCGCAAGCTCGCCGAGGCGGTCTGATGAGCACGTTCCGTCGGCTCGCCGACCTCGACCTCGACGGCAATCGCGTGCTGATGCGCGTCGACTTCAACGTGCCGCTGGACGGCGCCCGCGCGATCACCAACAACCAGCGGATCGAGGCCGCGCTGCCGACGATCCGCTACGCGCTCGAGCAGGGCGGGGCGGTGGTGCTGATGTCGCACCTCGGCCGGCCGAACGGCGAGCGGGTCGCGAAGTACTCGTTGCGGCCGGTCGCCGCCGAGCTCGAGCGCCTGCTCGGGCGATCGGTGACGTTCGTCGACGACTGCGTCGGTCCGGCGGCGCGCAGCGCGACCGCGAAGGACACCCTCCAGCCCGGCGCCGTCGTGCTGCTCGAGAACGTGCGCTTCCACCTCGAGGAGGAGGGCGCGCGCAAGGTCAAGCACGACGACGGCACGACCAGCAAGGTCGCCGCCGACAGCAACGCGATCGACGCCTTCCGCAAGGCGCTGTCCGAGCACGGCGATGTCTTCGTCAACGATGCGTTCGGTACCTCGCATCGGGCACACAGCTCGGTGGTCGGGCCGACTGCGTTCCTGCCGTGCGCCGCGGGCCTGTTGCTGCAGCGCGAGCTCGAGGCGTTCGAACGCGTGCTGCACCGGCCCGAGCGACCGTTCGTCGCGATCCTCGGCGGCGCCAAGGTCAGCGACAAGCTGCCGGTGATCGAGCACCTGCTGCCGAAGGTCGACACGCTGATCATCGGCGGCGCGATGGCCTACACCTTCCTGCGCGAGGGCGGGCTCTCGACCGGCAAGTCGCTGGTCGAGACCGACCTCGTCGACGCCGCCGGCCGCATCGTCGGTCTCGCACGCGAGGCGGGCAAGACGTTGCTGCTGCCGTCGGATCACGTCTGCGCGCCCGAGTTCGCGGCCGACGCGCCGACCAGCGTGCACGAGGACGACATCCCCGACGGCCTGATGGGGCTCGACATCGGACCGAAGACGATCGCGCGCTACGTCGCCGCGCTGCAGGGTGCGAGGACCGTGGTCTGGAACGGCCCGATGGGGGTGTTCGAGATGGACGCGTTCTGCCGCGGCACCGAGGCGGTCGCGCAGGCGGTCGCGCAGGCGACGAACAGCGGTGCGTTCACCGTCGTCGGCGGCGGCGACTCGGTCGCGGCGGCCGAGAAGCTCGGCATCACCGGCCAGCTGTCGCACGTCTCGACCGGCGGCGGCGCCAGCCTCGAGCTGCTCGAGGGCAAGGCGCTGCCGGGCGTGCACGCGTTGCATCTGTAGTGGCGGCTGGCTGATGCCGAGCCGTCGGTCGGTCAACGAGATCTTCCTCAGCCATCACAGCGGTGACAGCGCGGCGGCGCTCCGGCTCAGAGATTCGCTCGTCCAGCGCGGCTACGCGACTTTCCTCGCCGTTCACCCTGATGACGGCATCCGGGTCGGCGAGGAATGGGAGAAGACGCTGTATCACCACCTGCGGCGCTGCCGTGCGCTGGTGGCGCTGTGCAGCGCCGCCTACTTCGAGCGCGCCTGGTGCATCGCCGAGATCACCCACGCCCGCGCGCTCGGCAAGCCGGTGTTCCTGGTCCGGCTCGAGGACTGCGAGCTACCCGACTTCCTGCGCGATCGACAGGTCGGCGATCTGACCGACGGGCGGTTCGATGCCGGGCTCGATGGGCTCTGGCGCGGGTTCGAGCAGGCCGGACTGGACCCCGCCGACACGTTCACGTGGAGCGGCGACGGCAGTCCTTACCCCGGCCTCTGCGCGTTCGAGGCCGCCGATGCGCCGCTGTTCTTCGGCCGCGATCGCGCTGTTCGCGACCTGCTGGCGCGACTGCGCCAGATGCAGCACTTCGGCACCGCGCGTCTGACCGCCGTGCTCGGAGCGTCGGGAAGTGGCAAATCCTCGTTGCTACGTGCCGGTGTGCTGCCGCACCTGCGCCGCGACCGGCGCTGGCTCGTGCTCGGACCGCTGCGACCGCTGCACTCGGCGCGCGAGACGCTGGCGGCCACCGCGCGTGCGCTGGTCGCCGAGCTCGGCTGCGCCGCCGACACCGCCGCGGCGTTCGTGGCCGCCGTCGACCGGCTCGATGCTCGCGGCGTCCGCGAAGCGCTCGGACCTTTGCGTCAGGCGAGCGGTGTCGGCGCGGCCACCCTGTTGCTCGCGATCGACCAGTTCGAAGAACTTCTCGACCCCGCCGGCGGCGATCGGGCGCGCGGTTTCCTGCAGTTCCTCGCCGAGTTGCTCGATGGCACCGACGATTCGTGCCTCGCCGTCTGCACGCTGCGCTCGGATTTCCTGAAGGCATTCCAGGCCGATGCGGTCACCTGCGAGTTCGAACTCGAGACCTACACCGTGCCGGCGATGACGCTGGCAGACCTCGAGAGTGTCGTCGAGCAGCCGGCGGAGCTGGCCGGGCTCCTGGTCGAGCCGGGGATCGCGCGCACGCTCGCGGAGGAGACCGGCTCGAACGATGCACTGCCGCTGCTGGCGTTCACGCTGCGCGAGCTCTGGGACGATCGTGCCCACGCGACCGGGCGCCTCGCGCTCGCCGACTACGACGCGATCGGCCGCATCGCTGGTGCGGTCCGCAAGGCCGCCGAGGCCGCGTTCGCGCGCGCTGGCGCCGAGGCCGGCGAGCGCGAGCTGCGCGACGCATTCCTGTCGATGGTGCGCCCGAACGAGGACGGGCAGCGGGTCAGGCGTCCGCTCGAGGTGAATCGGCTGTCGGCCGCGGTCGGGGGCGCGCTCGAGCAGCACTTCGTGCGACGGCGCCTGCTGGTGCGCACCGAGGACCGCCTGGAGATCGCGCACGAGAGCCTGCTGCGGACCTGGGACCGGCTGGTGGCATGGATCGACGATGCCGAACCGTTCTTCCGCTGGCTGGCGCGGGTCAACACGCGCCGCGGACTGTGGGAGAAGTCGCGCGAGGACGACGACCTGTTGCCGTCCGGCATGCTCGAGGACACCCGGCACTGGCTCGCCGCCGAACGGGCCGCGATGCACGCGGAGGAGGTCGCGTTCGCCGAGCGCAGCGTGGCGTGGCATGTGCGCGCCGGCGGCAACGGCGCAGCGGCATCGGACGCGATCGCGTTCGAGCTCGGCGTGCGGGCAAGGAACGAGCTCCGCAACGATGCCCACCGCGCCGTCGAGCTCGGTCTCGAGAGCGTCGATGCGACCGGATCGCCGCGCGCGCTCGTCGACCTGCGTCACATCCTGGCCGAGTCGCCACTGCTCGCGACGCTCGCCGTCGGTGCAGGGCGCGCCAGCTGTGCGAGGTTCTCGCCGGACGGCACGCGCGTGGCCGTCGGCGGTGACGACGGTGCGCTGCGGGTCTGGGACGGCGACGGCAGGGCGCTGCTGTTCGATCGCCGCGAGCACGACGACGCGGTCGCGGACGTGCGATGGTCGATCGGTGGCGAGCGCCTGGTCAGCAGCGGTCGGGACGGGCTTGCCGTGGTCTGGAACACCGCAACGTGCGAGGTCGAGTCGCGCTACCGCCACGGGTTCCCGTTGGTGACGGCCGCGCTGAGCGACCCGCTCGGCATGGTCGTCGCCGCCGGTGAGGATCGCGGCGTCTACCTCTGGGCGCTGGCCGACGAGCGCAGCCCGAAGCGCGTCCTGCCGCACGGCGATCCGGTCGTCGCTGCGATGTTCTCCGCCGCGGGCTTGCTCGTGACCCGAGAGACCAACGGTGACGTGCTGATCTGGGATCCATCGACCACGGCCGCGGGTCGGCGCCTGCCGGCCGACCGGCCGCGCGGCCCCGCGCTCGAGCTCAGCATGGCGGGGAAGGTCTCGACCTGTGATGGCGACACCTGGGTGGGCAGCGAGCGGGTGCTGCGGTCCTGGTTCAAGCCGTTGGTCCAGGACGCGATCCCGCAGCCCGGATCGGCCCGTAGGTTCCGGGTCGATGCGCATGGCAACCTGGTTCTCGCCGGCGGCGCCGGCGCGATCCAGTTGCAGAGCGACGTCGTGACGATTCGCGGCAGTGCCGACCGGCGCTGGTTGCTGAGCCTGGGGCGCGATGGTCGGGCCCGACTGTGGAATACCTCGACGTTGGCCGTTGTCGCGACGTTCGCCGGGCCGACGCCGGGTGCGCCGGCCTGCTTCGCGTTCGCGGCGGATTCGCAGCGGCTGCTGGTGCCGTCGCCCGACGGCGGCGCCGTGCTGATCGCGGCGACGCCCAGCCGACGGGTGCGTTCGCGGCACCGGCTGCGCGGCGAACTCCCCGAGCAGATCCTGCTCGCCGGCGAGGGCCGGGTTCGAACCGCGAGTCGCCGCGGCCGGATCGAAGAACACGATCCTCGGCACTCGACCAGCCGCACCGTCTGCGGCGGCGGGCCGCACCTCGGGGTCTCGGAGGACGGCAGCGTCACCCTCGCCCTGCGTTTCGGCGGGGTCTTGGGCGCACCGGTGGTGCGCCGGGAGGGCCGCGAGCCGGGTCGCCTCCGCGTCGAGGGCCAGCGGGTCGGCAGCACCGACCGCGGCTGCGTGTCGCCGGACGGCCATTGGGCCGCCACCTATGGCGACGTGGGGTTGCGTTTCGGCTGGCTGCGCCTGTGGGACCTCGAGCGGTGCGCGTCGATCCTGGCGCTGACCGACCAGCCGCCCGCCCGTGAACTCGCGATCGACCCGACGTCGGCGCGCGTCGCGGTGCGGTCGCGGCAGCAGATCGAGATCCGCGGTCTGCCCGCGGGCGAGGTGCTCGCGACCATCGCGGTGGCGACTGGTGATGCCGCCGCGATGCGCTTCAGCCCCGACGGCGGCCGGCTGGCGGTCTGGGAGTCCGGCCGCGCGCCGCGGTTGTTCGTGGTGTCGGAAGCGGCCGCGGCGCCGACGGTGCTGCACGCCAGCGTCGGTGACGTGACTCGGCTCGAGTTCGATCCGAACGGCGAACGGCTCGTGACGGTCGGCGCGACCGGCATCGTCCGCATGTGGGACGCCCGCAGCGGTGGGCTGCTGGCCGATCTCGTCGGCCACGGCAGCGCGCCGCCGGCCGAGCGCCTGCCGCCGGTTCGTGCGCGCAACCCGATCGGCCGCCTCGCGCAGGCGCTCGGGCGTGTCCCACGCAGCCTGGGCACCGGCCTGCGTGGTGCAACGGCCCTGGTCACTTCGGTTGCGTTCAGCCCGAACGGTCGCTGGCTGGTGACGACCGGCGTCGACCACACCACGCGGGTGTGGGATGCCGCCGACGGCGCGCCGGTCGCGACGCTGCACGTGCACGACTCGCTTCCGACCGTCGCGCGTTTCCTCGCCGATTCGACGACGCTGGCGATCGTGGAGGCCGTGGGGGAGCTGCTGGTGATCGAGGTGTCGGAGCTCGGCGACAGCGCGGCGTCGCCAGCGGCAGCGCGGGCGCGGCTCGGGCGTGGCGCCGACGGATCGGGTCCGCGTTCGCGCGGGTGAGTCCGGCGCTGGTTGCGAAGGGGCTCGCCATGACGGTCGGCAACTGATCCGGCGCTTCGCGAGGCGCCGGTCTTCGGGTATGCTGCATCCGCACCGTCCGCGCCGGATCGGCAACAGAAGGAGGCAGAACTCGTGGCGCACATCACGTTCATTCACGGTTTGTTGAACAAACCACCCGCCGATGACCTGCTCGCCGGCTGGCGACGCGCACTCGCCCGCGAAGGCCGCTCGCCGGTGTTCGACCTCGGCAGCGAGGGGGTCACCTCGACGATGTCCTACTGGGCCGACGTGCTCTACGAGGCGCCCGAGCCGAGCGGCTCGTTCGAGAGTGCCGGCGACGAGCTGTCGCAGGTGGTCGGTGTCGACCTGTCGTGGCGGGCCGGCCTCGTCGGTGGCGAGCGCGAGTTCGTCGAACGGCTCGCCGCCAAGCTGCAGGTCGACGTGCCCGAGGGCGCCGATGCCACGGCGGCCGCGCCTGCGGTGGACGAAACCGGCCCCGAGCCCGCGAGCAACGAGCAGTTCCTCGAATGGGTGCCGCTGCCGCCGTTCATCAAGAAGCGCGTGATGAAGGCCAAGCTGCGCGACCTGCACCACTACATCTACAACGTCTCGCACTCGCCGCGCAGCGGCGAGACCTACGCCGTGCGCGACGAGCTTCGCAAGCGCTTCGTCGCGCAGATCGAGGCCGGCGCCGCCCGGGCGGGCAGCGAGAAGCACGTCGTCGTCGCCCACAGCATGGGGACCGTGATCGCCTACGACTGCCTGCGCAGCGTGCCGGAGTGTCCGGAGATCGACGGGCTGTTGACGCTCGGCAGTCCGCTCGGACTCGACGAGGTCCAGGCCGGTCTGCCCGGTTGGGAGAACCGCCGGAACGCCTACCCGGCGAAGATCCGCGACCGCTGGGTCAACGTCTACGATCGCCTCGATCCGGTCTGCGGCTTCGATCCCCGCATCGCCAACGACTACGAGCGCGACGGCCAGCGCGTCATCGAGGATGTGAACGAGCAGAACTGGGGCCGGTGGCGCCACGACAGCGCCAAGTACTTCCAGGGGCCGCTGCTGCGCCGGGCGCTGCGCGAGATGGTGGGGCGCGTCGGGTGACGCTCGAGCCGACCGTGGTTCGCGACCCGGTCGCGTTTCGCGAACGGCTGTTCGCGGCGACGGACGACGCCGACCACGACGGCGTTCAGCAACTCGTCGCCGGGTTGATCGCCCACCTCGGTCGGACCGACGACGCCTTCGATGCGACGGGCGTGGAGATCGAGCGGATCCTGAAACGCCTGCGCGGCTTCCGCTACTTCGAGCTGATGGCCGAGCTCGCCGACGCGTTCGTGCAGCGCGGCAACGTCGGCGCCCACGTCGTCAAGCAGTACGGTCAGGCCCTGATCGAATCGGGCCGTTACACCGCGGCGATCGAGATCCTCACGGACCTGGCACGGAACGCCGCCGGCTCCGAACGTGACGAGGCGCGCGGCCTGCTCGGGCGCGCCCACAAGGAACGCTACCTGCGTTGCGACCGCTTTACGGCGCAGGCCAGGACCCACCTCGAGCGCGCCGTCCGTGCCTACCTCGACGTCTACGTCGGCAACCCGGGGCAGTTCTGGCACGGGGTCAACGCGGTCGCCCTGCTCGAGCGCGGCGGTCGGGATGGCGTGCAGCTGCTCGGCGTGCCGGCGGCGTCCGAGCTGGCCGCGAAGATCCTCACCGCCATCGCCGGTCGGTGGGCGGACCAGCAGTCCTCCTACTGGGACTACGCCAGCGCCGCGGAGGCGTGTCTCGCGCTGGATCGAACCGCCGATGCAGTGACGTGGATGGGCCGCTACGTCACCGACCCGGGCACGGATGCATTCGCGCTCGCCGGCACGCTGCGGCAGCTCGAAGAAGTCTGGCAGCTCGACGCCGCGACGGATCCGGGGGCGCAGCTGCTGCCGCTGCTGCGCGGCCGCATCGGTGTGAGGGAAGGCCGTGAGCTGACGATCGGCACGCGCGATTGGGTCGCGGACCCGCTCCACGGTGGCGACGCCGCCCGGCGCGCCGAGTTCGAGGCCAGCCTCGAGAAGGTATTCGGCAAGGACGCGTTCGTCGGTCTCAACTGGCTCGAGAACCTGCGAACGCGCTGCCAATCGATCGCGCGGCTCGGCTTTGCCGGCGAGGAGCGCGGCGAGGGCACCGGCTTCCTGGTGCGGGCCGGGGATCTCGACGAGAGCCTCGGCGACGAGCTCTTCCTGCTCACCAACGCGCACGTCGTCTCCACGCCGGACGTCAATCCACGCGCTGCGCTGAAGCCGGAGGAAGCGACCGCGGTGTTCGAGGCCCGCGGCCGTGCAGCCGATCCCGCGGCGCCGCCGATCGAGCACGAGGTCGAGGTGGTCTGGTCGTCGCCGCCCGATGTGCTCGACGCGACCATCCTGCGGTTGAAGCCCGCGGTGGACGGCGAGGCGCTGCCGCTGAGTCGGTACCTGCCGGCCGCGGACGAGCACAATCGGGTGTTCGTGATCGGTCATCCGAGCGGCGGCTCGCTGGCGATCTCGCTGCTCGACAGCCTGCTGCTCGACCACGACGGCGTTCGGCTGCACTACCGCACGCCGACCGAGGGCGGCAACTCGGGCAGTCCGGTGTTCAACCGCCAGTGGCAGCTGATCGGGATCCACCACGCGGGTTTCGATCGCGTTCGCAAGCTCAACGGCCTGCCCGGGACCTACGCCGCCAACGAGGGGTTCGCGATCCAGCAGGTGGCGACGGCCTTCCGGGCGCGCGCGGCGAAGTGACGGTGACCGCGCGCCGAGGGCGTGTCACGAACCCAGGGTCGCGACGAACGCGTCGGTCAGGTTGACCGGCGGGTTGGGGCAGCCACCGCCGGTACCGAGGAACTCCGCGCCCTGGATCGCGATCGGCAGCCCGGCGAACGCGGCGTCGAGCGGGATCTGGATCGCGTGCGCGGTCGTCAGCCAGACCGCGATCGGGAACGCGTGGATCGCGGTGCAGCCGCAGAACGGCGTCGGCGTGGCGACCAGGTCGTAGCCGATCACCGACAGTCCGGTCGCGCTCGACGGCGACAACGTCGTGCGTACGAAACCGCCGATGACCGGCGCGCCGCAGACGGTGAGGCCCGACGCGCCGCAGCCGTTGGCAACCTGCGCGATCGTGCCCGAGCTGCCCGCGCTGCTGCCGAACAGCTTGAACGGCACACCCTGCCGGTCGCCGGAGTTGGTGATCGCGACGTAGGTCGGCGGCATGCCGATCGCGTTGAACGCGTTGCCGGTGACGCGCTGGCCGGTGCAGACCACCGCCGGCACGAACGGACCCGACGGCAGACTGCCGGTCGACTGCAATTGCAGCCAGTAGGTTCCCGGACCGAGCGTCAGCGGCGTCGGTGTGCCGGCGGTGTCCTCGAGCTTGACGCGCACCTGCATGATCGCGCGGTCGGTTGCCCCGAGGTTGTTGTCGTAGACCCGGAACACGCCGCTCCAGCTGTTGAGCACCGGGTTGTTCGGCGTGCTGAAGAGATCGAACGTCGGCTGCGGGCCGTTGCCGATCGGCTGGCCGCCGAGGCGTGGATCGACGTCGTAGATCGCCAGGAACGCCCCGGTGATCGTCGACGGCCCGGTGCCAGCACCGGTCTGGTAGGTGTAGTACTCGATCTCCTCGACGACCATCGCCGTCGGCACGGCGAACTCGTCGAGGCAGGCGATGTCCGGCGGGTTGTTGCGGCGCGCCGACCAGCCCAGCGTGGTGTGGCCGAGCGCAGCGAACTCGGCGACGCTCAGCCCGGGTACGCTGACGAGCGGGCCGTTGTCGTAGATCAGCGCGCTCTGCGCCGAGAGTGCGGCGGCGAGGCCGGGAAGGAGCAGCTGGGCGAGATGGTGCATGGACGGTTCCGGTCGCGGCGGGGAAGCCGCCGAACCAGACGTCGTCGCCGCCCGGTTCGTCACGAGCGCTTCCGACTTTCTGCTGGCGCGGTCGCTAGCGGCTGCGACCGAGTTCGGCGATGCGCTGTCGCAAGGCGTTCCATTCGTCGCCCTCGCCGATGGCACCGTCGCGCTGCCAGACGGCTGCGACCGCGGCGACTTCGGCGGCCGTCAGCCGGCCGCTGGCGGCGGCGTCCTGCACTGCGCCGCACGCTTCGGTGAGCCGCTCGCGCCGGCGTCCGGCCGACCACCCGCTCGCGCTGCCGGCGAGATCGAGACCGCCGCCGGCGATTGCCCGGCGGGCGAGTTCGAGCACCTCGTCGGGTGTGCCGGGGGAATCGCGCAGCTG
>JAGQRB010000497.1 GCA_020425925.1 Planctomycetota bacterium | reverse complement strand
TTGCGCGCCAGGAACGGCGGCAGCCCGGAGGTGTCGGGGTTGACCATGTGCGCGATGCGGCGCTAGCTGATGTTCGCGAGCGTCGAGACCGCGATCGTCAGGAAGTCGAGCGCCTGGCTCACTGGCTGACCGTGGAAGTTGCCGGCCGAGATCACCTCGCCGCCGGCGAAGACCAGCGGGTTGTCGGTCACCGAGTTGGCCTCGGTGACGAGCACCTCGAGCGCGTAGCGGATGCCGTCCTTGCTGGCGCCGTGCACCTGCGGCGCACAGCGCAGCGAGTAGGCGTCCTGCACCTTGGCGCAGCCCTTGTGGCTCGGAATGATCGCGCTGCCGGCGAGCAGCTGACGCAGGTTCGCGGCGGTCGCAATCTGGCCGGTATGCGGCCGCACCTCGTGCACGGCGGCGAGGAACGGCCGCTCGCTGCCGCGCAGCGCCTCGACGGTCATCGCGCAGGCGACGTCGGCGGTCTTGGCGGCGACGATCGCGCCGTGCACCGCGAGGCAGCCGATCGCGGTCATGATCTGGGTGCCGTTGATCAGCGCCAGGCCCTCCTTCTCGACCAGCCGCAGCGGCGCCCGACCGAGCTTCTTCAGCGCCGCCTGGCCCGAGATCACCTTGCCGCCGTCGTGCACCTGGCCGCGGCCGATCAGCGGCAGCGCCATGTGGCTCAGCGGCGCGAGGTCGCCCGAGGCCCCGACCGAACCCTGTGACGGGATCACCGGGATCAGGTCGTGGTCGTACAGCGCGATCGCCTGCTCGAGCAACTCGAGTCGCACGCCGGAGCAGCCGAGCGCGAGGTTGTGGATGCGCAGCGCCAACGCGAGCCGGCTCTGCGCCACCGACAGCGGTTCGCCGACGCCGGTCGCATGGCTCAGCAGCAGGTTCTGCTGCAGCTGGGCGAGCTGGTCATCGGCGATGCGCACACCGGCGAGCTTGCCGAAGCCGGTGTTGATGCCGTAGATCGTCGCACCGCCGGCCACCGCGGTCTCGACCTCCTGCCGCGAACGCTTGATCGCGGCGCGCACGCTCCGCGGCAGCTTCAGCGTCGCACCGCCGCGCGCGAGCTCCACCAGCGTGTTGAGGGCGAGGACCGGTTCCCCGAGCGAGATCGTGTTGGGCACGATCCCGAGCTTACGTCAGCTCGACTGCGTTTCGAGCTGCAGCTCGGGGGCCGACGGCACCAGGAAGAACCTGCCGATCGCGACCTGGAAGCGCGAGCCGTCGTCGCGCTCGAAGGTGTAGCTGCCTTCCATCGTGCCCCAGCTCGTCGCCAGCGGGCAGTAGCTCACGTAGCTGTAGCTCTCGCCGACCGCGAGCTTGGGATACTCGCCGACCACACCGCGGCCGCGCACTTCTTCGCGCACGCCCTCGCTGTCGACGATCGTCCAGTGCCGGGACAGCAGGCGTGCGGTGCCGCCGCGGCCGCCGGCGGAGCTCCCGGTCGCGCCGACGTTGGTCATCGTGATCTTGTAGGCGTACACGTAGCGGCGGTTCTCGGGCTCCGACTCCTGCGGCAGGTACTGCGCCGCCGCGTGGATCCGGATGCCGTCGGTGACCGTCGAGGAATGAGGCGAATCGGGCATGTGCGAACCGGCTGGACTGACCCGACAATAGACCTTGCCGGGACAATTGCGAGGGGCCCCACCGCGGCTCGCCGACGGTCCGCTGCTGTCGAGCGAATCGCGGCGCGAGTCGCGATGGCGGGACGAAGCGGGACCTCAGTGCGCGTGCGCCGAGCCGCCCCGCTTCAGCGCGACGCGATCTTCACCGGCGCGGAGCTCGACGGCGCCGTTCGCGAGCTTGCCGGTCCAGGCCTGCTCCGACTTGCCGCGCAGCGCAGCCCGCACCGTCAGCGCGCCGGTCGCGGCGTCGAACTCGTAGGTGCCGTGCACGTGCTCGTGGTGACCGTCCGGGCCCTCGGGCGCCGTGTGCACCAGACACTCGTCGCTCTTCGTGCTGAACTCGACGCTGAGGCCCTTCTTGTCGTCGGGCAGCTGCTCGTTCCACGAGCCGGCGAGCGGATGGTCGCTGCCGCAGGCGGCGAGCAGCAGGAGGAGCGAGAAGGACGACAGCAGACGGCGCATGTGGTCCGCGATCATGCGCGGCGGCATGCGAGCTGTCACCCCATCAGCCCGGGAAGAACGCCCGCAGCGCTACTTCGCCTGCTTGCGGAACGTCATCGTGACCTTCATTCCGCCTTCCTCGTCGGTGATAGTCACGACACCGTCCTTCAGGGTACCGGTCATCGGGCCCTCGCCCTCGCCGGGGTGGTCCTTGGTCAACGTCAGCTTGTCGCCGGCGAGCTCCCACTTGCCGCTGTCGTCGGAGGACTTCATCGGCGCCTTCATCACGAAGCGTGCGGTGTGGTCCGCGTTGAGCACGAGTTGGCCCTGCATCATCCCGACGGCCTTCGCTTTCGCCTCGGCCGGCATCTGCTGCATCGCAGGAATCTGCCCGAGCATCGCCTCGACATCGAGCGCGTAGGTGCCGGCGACGTTGGCGCCGCCGCCACAGGCAGCGAGGATCGACAGTGGCAGCGCGAGGACGAGAGTGCGGAGCGGGTTTCGCATGGCCGGCACGATGCCGCGACTCAGGCGGTCACGCCAGGGCGTCCGCAGCACTTCTTGTACTTCTTGCCCGAACCGCACGTGCACGGCTCGTTCGGCCCGATCTTGCGGTCGACGCGGCGGAACGGCCGCGGCTTGACCTCGATGCCGTCGACGAAGAACCAGGTGCCGTCCTCCTTGCGGAAGCTCGCGATCTCGTGATGCGTGACGTCCTCGCCGCCGAGCGTGTAGTAGGCCTTGAACTCGACGAAGCCCTCGGTGTCGTCGGCGCTGCCCTGCTCGACGTTGAGCACCTCCATGCGGTGCCATTCGGAGCGCTTCGACCATTCCTCGGTCGACTTGCGATCGACGAACTTGCGGCCGTCGGGCGACTGGCTCGCCATGATCCAATCGATCTTGCCGAGCGCGTAGGCGCTGTAGCGCGAGCGCATCAGCTGCTCGGCGGTGACCGCCTGCTGCTGCTGTTCGACGATCGGCTCGCAGCATTCCGCGTAGTCGGCGCCGCTGGTGCAGGGACACTTCATCCCCGGCACGTTAGCCAGGCCCCGGTCAGGAATCGAGTTCGGCGACGCGGCGGCGGAACTCGACCGCCACCGCGGCGATCGCCGCCCCGCCGTCGCCCGGCGCGTCGGCGAGCAGCTCGGCAGTCTCGGCGTGACCGGCCTCGAACGCGGCGTTGAGCACGCGCCGCACCGCCCGACTGCCGACCGGCGAGGTGCGCGCCGCGAGCTGATTCTGATCCGACAGCAGGCGCGACACGAACGACTCGATCGCCTCGCACTCGACCACTTCGGCGAACACCGGCACGGCGATGGTACCGACCGCGAGCTGGCGGCGGGTGGTCGCGAGCACCCGCTCGCGCAGCAGCCGCAGCGCCGGCACGGTGCCCCACCGGACGCAGACCTCGTCGTGACCCGAACGCGCCTCGCCGGCCGCCGCCTCGAGCTCGCCGTCGTGCCGCGACCGGTTGCCCGGCTGCTGCTCGGGCTGACGGCCGAGGAACCGACCGAGGCCGGCGACCGCATCCGTTCGGCGCACCGCGTCTTCGCTCACTGTCCGCCCCCTCGACGAATCCGCTTCGGCAAGCCCCCTGCCACGGCCGCGGCGGCCGCGAACACTCAGGGAAAGGCCCTAGTTCGTTCTCATTCTCGGACAAGCCGGACGCGGCTTGAGTCCACGCGTGCCGTCAAACTCGGATACGCTAGCGCAGCCACACCTCCCCCGAACCACCCATGCACCAACGCTTCCTTGCGGTCGCTGCCTCGGCCCTCTCCGCCGTTCTCGTCCCGGCACAGAACGATTTCGACTTCGACAAGACCAGCCCCGGCACCCTCGGCCAGAGCCTCGATCTCGCCTACGCCGGCGCACCGACGAACACGCTCGGTCTGATCCTGGTCTCGGTCACGGCCGGCCCGACCGCGCTGTCGAGCTTCGACCCCAACGACACGCGCTCGGTGCAGGTCGGCACCGAGCTCTCGGGCGCCTGGATCTTCACGGCGACCGGTCCGAGCGGCTCGGGCAACTACTCGCTGAGTCTGCCGAACACCGCCTCGCTGGCCGACCTCGTGCTGCACTGGCAAGTCGCGACCTTCCTCGGCACGCCGACGATCGTCGGCGACATCAGCAACGACGTCGTCACGCAGACCTCGATCGCCGGCACTGGCCTGCTCGCGCACGACGCGCTCACCGCCGCGCGCGCGTTCAGCGCCGGCTTCTTCGATCGCGACAACAACGCGGCCGGGTCGGACTTCGTCGTCGCCGGCGGCGGCGCCGGGTCGCTGACCGCCGCGGTCGGGCTGGCCTCGACCGAGGTCTGGGACTTCCGCACGATGAGCGTCAGCAGCGGCCCGAACATGACCAACTCACGCGCGCTGCACCTCGCGGTGCCGCTGAACGACGGCCGCGTGCTGCTGATCGGCGGCGCCGACGCGCTCGGCACCGTGCTGTCGAGCTGCGAGCTCTACGATCCGGCGACGAACTCCTACAGCGCGACCGGCGCGATGGGCACGCCGCGCATCCTGCACGCGGCCTGCCGGCTCGCCGACGGGCGCGTCATGGTCACCGGCGGCACCTCGACGCTGGCCGATCTGCTGAGCGCGATCGGCGGCACGTTGAACAGCACCGAGATCTACGATCCCGCGAGCGGCACCTGGAGCGGCACTGCCGCGATCGGCGGCCGCCGTCTCGGCCCCGCACTCACGCTGCTGTCGAACAATCAGGTGATGGTGAGCGGCGGCGTCGAGGTCTCGTTCCTCGGCCCGATCCCGTTCGCGGCCTCGTCGACCAACAAGGTGCAGCGCTGGAACCCGTCGACCGGCAGCTGGGCCAACGGGCCGAACATGAACCAGGGCCGCGCCGGCCATCAGTACAACCAGGTGACGCTCGCCAACGGCGACGTGCTGCTGACCGGCGGCATCGATGTGCCGAGCCTCGCGGGCGCCGCCAACGCCGCGCCGATCAACGGTGCCGAGCGCTTCAACGGCACCTCGTGGACCGTCGTCAACATGGCGACGGCGCGCGGCCTGCACTCGGCGACCGTGCTCGCCGACGGCCGCGTCGCGGTCTGCGGCGGCGCCCAGGGCACGTTCACCACCCCGGTGCCGATCGCCGGCGTCGAGCTGTTCGACCCGAGCACGAACGGCTGGTCGACGCTGCCGCCCCTGACCGCGCCGCGCTCGGGGCACGCCGCGGGGCTGATGGCCGACGGCACGCTCGTGCTGTTCGGCGGGCAGAACGCCACCGCAACGACTACGACGATCGAGACGCTGCGGTTCTGAAAGCGGTCGCCCACCGGGCGACCGCTCTCAGACCAATACGGCGCCGCAACGCGGGGAACGCCGACGGCATCTCAGGGCCGCTGGCCCCGCGGCGGCGCGGGACCTGGCCACGGGCAACCGCGGGGAATCGTCCACCGGGCGACCGCGTTCCGGGCATGGTGCGCCGCGGCGCGTGCGATAGCGTGTCGGCATGACGCGGTCAGGAGCCGGCGGTGCAGCGCTCGGGCGGTGGCTCTGGCCGCTGCTCTGGACGGTGCTCGCGATCGCGCTGGTGGCGCGCGCGACCAGCCGGGATGCAACGCGCGGTGTGATCCTCGACCACCTCGAGTTCGGCCGGCGGTTGCTCGCCGGTGACGACGTCTACGGGCCCTGGCGATCGGATCCCGACGCGCCCGTGCGGCCGCTGCACGCGCCCTACCCACCGTCGTACGGGCTGCTGACCGCGCCGTTCGCGGCGGTCGACGCGCTGCTCGGAACGCGCGCGGCGCGGTTCTGCTGGGCGCTGGCGCAGATCGCGGCGCTGGCGGGGATCGGTTGGTCGCTGCGGCGCCTGACCGCGGGCCGCGCGCCAGCGGAGGCGGGCTCGGCCTGGTGGCATCGGCTCTGGCTGATCACGTTCGTGCTCGGCGCCCGCTTCATCCTGCGCGACACCCACGGCGGCGGCGGCAACCTGATCAACGTCGCGTTCTGCCTGCTCGCGTTCGTCGCGGCCGAGGGCGGCCGCGCCGGCCTCGCGGGTGCCCTGCTCGGCTTCTCGCTCGCGACCAAACCGACGCAGCTCTGGCTGCTGCCGGTCTTGCTGCTGCTCGGACACCGCCGGACGGTGCTGTGGGCGGTCGTCGCCGGCGTCGCGGCGGCCGGGCTCACGCTCTTGCTGCAACGCTTCGACGTCGGCCCTTGGCTGCGCTGGATCGAAGGCAGCTGGTCGATCGCGACCCAGCGCGATCCGTGGGCCGACCCGGCACTCGAGTTCCCGCCGTTCGAATGGATGAACCAGTCGCTGCGCTTCGCGGTCGCGCGCTGGTTCGGCAGCGTGCCGCCCGGGTTCGCGGCGAGGGTCGAGTGGGGCATCGCGCCGCCCGGCCTCGGACTGGGCGTCGCGGCCGTCGGCGCGCTCGCGCGCGGGCTCGCACTCGCCCTGCTGGCGGTGCTGCTCGTCGCCTGCCACCGCCGCCGCGGTGATCCCGCGGCGCGGATGTGGCTGTTCGCGGGCGCGCTGGTGCTGTCGCTGCTGCTCAGCCCGCTGAGCTGGAAGGCGCACCACGTCGCCTTGCTGCCGGTACTGTTCCTGCTGGCGCAGGACCGCCGCTGGTTCGTGCTGCTCGGCTGGTTCGCGCTCTGCGCGTTGCCGGGCCGCGACCTGATCGACCGGTTCGCGCTCTACGCCTTGCCGGGCCGTGAGCCGATCGGCGACGCCGCCGACGAATGGCTCAACAGCGTCTACGTCGTCACGGTGTGGGACATCGCGTTGCTGCTGCTGGCGGTGTGGTGCGCACGGCGCGGCGCGCCTCGATCCGGATGCCGGTGAATCAGCGGCCGCCGACGCTCAGTCGGTGCTCCGCCATCCGGCGGTGCCACGGTGCCGCCGCGGCGGTCGTGGCATCGGGCGAACTCGTCAGCACCGCGCGCCACTGCTCGGTCGCCGCCGCGGTGTCGCCGCGCTGAAACAACAGATCGCCGAGGAACAGGTGGTGGATCGGCAGGGGCGCGTGCGCGACCGCGCGCTGCAGCAACTCGAGCGCGGCGTCGCGATCGCCGACCGGCCACGGCGCCTGCGCGAGGAAACGACCCTTCAATCGCAACGGTGCGCCGTTGTCCCAGAGCGGGTCGAGCGCCAGCGCCCGGTCCATCGCGGCCAGGATGCGCGTGCCGTAGCCCGCCATCAGCGAACGCATCGGACCGTTCGCCCACGCGACGAACGTCAGATGCAACGCGAGGTGCACCTCGGCGTCGACGCGTGTGGTCGTTTCCGAAGGTCCCGGCGCAGCCAACACCGCCTCGGCAGCCTCCGCACCCGCAGTCGCGAGGCCGAGGACGCGATCGCGGACCGCGGCCGGAAGCTCGGCCTCGGCGGCGAGGATCGCGGCCGGTGTCGCCGGGTGATCGAGCTCGTTCGCGGCCCCGACGAGCGCTTCCTGCACCGTCAGATCGGCGGTCTGGAACAACGCGTGGGTCGCGCGCATCGCCGCGGCGCGATCCTCGGGGGCGGCGCGGAACTCGGCCAGCGCCTGCACGTCGTCGACCGGCGGCGCAGTGAGCGAACACGCCGCGGCAGCGAGCAGCAGCACGGTAGCGAACGCGAACGACGTCGCCCGCCGCCGGCTCACCACGTGCGCGCGATCCCGGCGTTGGTGACGACGCCGATCCCGTTGCCGGCCTGCGGGTCGAGGATGGCGGCCTGCACCACGAAGCGTTGCCCGGCGAACGCCGGCAGCGCCGGGATCTGGAGCGCGAGGCTCGCGCTGCCGCCGCCGTGCAGCACCGCGAACGCGACGCCCGCCGGCTCGATCCAGAGTTCGCACCCCGAACCGAGCGACGCGATCTCGAGCGGCAGCGGGGCGCCCTGGAACGACCCCAGGCCGAACCCGAACTCGAACACCGCCAGCCCCGGGTTCGGCGGCAGCGGCGCGATCCCGAGCGGCAGGGTGCTGCCGAGTGCCGGCGAGGCCCCGAGCGGCGCCGAGAGTACCGGTTCGCCGGCGCTGCCGGCACAGCCGTAGCCGTACTGCGCCCAGGTCGGAGTCGATGGCGGGACGAACTCCGCCGTGAGGAACTGCTGGAAGAAGCTGGTTTGGGTGGTCACCACCGGCCGACCACGCTCGACATCGAAAGCCGGCACGGTACCCAATGGGTTGTACAGAAAGGGCAGCGGCGCCTGCACGTTCGTCCACGTCCCCAGGCGGCCGTCGTACTCCCAGGTCTGACCGTTCAACACCAGGAGCACGCCGCGCTCGGAATCGAAGACCGTCTTCTGATACGGCCGCCCGGGGGGAGGATTGAGCGTCGGCATCAGCGACCAGTCGGTGCCGTCCCACTCCCAGTAGTCGTTGGAGATCGTCGGCCCCGAGATCGCCCCCCCCCACATGCCGACGACGTTGCGCACGGTGTCGTAGAACATCGTCAGGTCGCTGCGCGCGGCCGGGAGGGTCGCGGGCATGCGTTGCAGCCAATCGACGCCGTCGTACTCCCAGGTGTCGCCGAACGTCGTGCCGCTCGCGAAACCGCCGAACAGCACCATGCGCCGCCGCCGCACGTCGAAAGCCATGCCGGCGCCGAACCGCGGCGCCGGCCGGTTCGCGGTGACGACCTGCGTCCAGGTGGTGCCGTCGAACTCCCAGGTGTCGTTCCGGAACACGGTCGGGAACGTGAAGTCGGTCCCACCCCACATCACCAGCCGGTGGCGCCAGGCATCGTAGGCCATCGAGTGGGCCGTGCGCGGCGACGGCGAGTTCGTGGGAAAGAGCCGCGTCCAGGCATTGCCGTCGAACTCCCAGGTCTCGTCGGTGGCGAGGAACTCGCTGATCGCACCGCCGAACACGACGACGCGCCCACGGGACGAGTCGAACGCGAGCCCGGCCCGAAAGCCACCGGGTGGCGATGCGCCGGCGAACGTGGACCAGCTCTGCGCGACCGCGAGGCCGCAGCACGAGAGCAATGCGAGCAACGGCCCGACGGCGTGGAGTGTCGACATGGCACGATCCTACTGCAGTGCAGGATCGGAGCGCACACGGACGACGTCGCGGTTTGTGCCGCACACGCCGGAGCTCCCCTCGTACACTCCGCGGGTGATCGTCGCGAGCCGCACTCTTCCGCTCTTCTGCTGCGCCGCGCTGCTCTGCGCCCAGCGCGCGGCAGCCCAGGTCGAACCGTCCTCGGCGGCGGAGCACTGGGCGTTCGTCACGCCGGCCGCGCCGGCCGTGCCCGCCGTCGCCGACGCCCGCTGGAGCACGAACGCGATCGACCGGTTCGTGCGCGCGCGGCTCGTTGCCGCGGAACTCACGCCGCGCCCGCGCGCCGACCGCCGCACATTGATCCGACGGGTGACGTTCGATCTCACCGGCCTGCCGCCGACGCGCGCCGAGATCAGCGCGTTCCTGGCCGACGACGCGCCGGGCGCCTGGGAGCGACTCGTCGACCGCCTGCTGAAGTCGCCGCACTACGGCGAGCAGATGGCGCACTACTGGCTCGACCTCGTGCGCTTCGCCGACACCAACGGCGTGCACCACGACCACTATCGCGAGCTCTCGCCGTACCGCGACTGGGTGATCCGCTCGTTCGACCAGAACCTGCCGTACGACCGCTTCGCGACCGCGCAGATCGCCGGCGACCTGTTGCCCGACGCCACCACCGACGACCTCGTCGCCTCCGGGTTCCATCGGCTGCACCTGATCATCGACCGCGGCACCGCACTGCCCGAGGAGAGTCTGGCGCGCAACGTCATCGATCGCGTGACCGCGTTCGGCACCGCGTTCCTCGGCCTCACGGTGCACTGCGCGGTCTGCCACGACCACAAGTACGATCCGATCACGCAGCGCGACTTCTACGGGCTCTACGCGTTCTTCAACAACCTCGACGCCGCCCCCGAGACCGGCGCGCGCGGCACGTCGGATTTCTACCGCGGCCTGCAGCCGCCCTA
>JAGQRB010000496.1 GCA_020425925.1 Planctomycetota bacterium | reverse complement strand
CGAAGGCGGCAACGACCCGATCGCCGCGAGCTGCAACAACCTCTACGTCAACGTCACGAGCGCCGATCTCGAGGGCTTCGCCGAGCAGCACGGGCTCAACTCGCGGCTGGTGAAGCGCGCCGACGAGCTGATCGAGGAGGTCTACCGCGCCGGCGACGGCCGCGACTTCCCGCCCGGCCGCTATGCCGAGGAACTCGGCGCGGTCAACGAACACCTGCGCGCCGCGCTCGCGTTCGCGCCGCCGCCGACCCGCGACGCGCTGCAGAAGCTGATCCGCTACAACCAGACCGGGCGGCTCGAGGACTGGCGCGCATTCAACATCGCCTGGGTCGCCGACAAGGACAGCCGCATCGATTTCATCCTCGGCTTCGTCGAGGTCTACCTCGACGCGCGCGGCATCAAGGGCTCCTGGGAGGCCGTGATCAGCTACCGCAACGAGAAGAAGACCCGCGCGATCGCCGAGCTGGCGCGGGAGGCGTCGTGGTTCGAGGCGCGGATGCCGTGGGACGAGCGCTTCAAGAAGGCGGACGTCAAGGGCATCTCGGCGCGCGCGATCAACGTCGTCACCGAGACCGGCGACAGCGGCCCGATCACGCCGATCGGCATCAACCTGCCGAACGAGGCCGACGTGCGCCAGGAGTACGGCAGCAAGTCGGTCAACCTCGCCAACGTCGTCGAGGCCTACGACTCGGTGCGCGCCGCCGGCAGCCTCGAGGAGTTCGCGTTCGGCCCGGAGGAGATCGAACGCGGCCAGCGCTACGCCGCCGCGATGGACGACCTGCACACCAACCTGCACGAGGTCGTCGGTCACGCGTCGGGCCAGGTGCTGCCCGAGATCACCAACCCGGCGCAGCGACTCGGCCTGTTCTACAGCACGCTCGAGGAGGGCCGCGCCGACCTCGTCGGGCTCTACTGGATCGCGGACCCGAAGCTGAAGGAGATGGGTCTGGTGCCGAACGACGACGCCGTGCTCGCGAAGTACGAGGCCTATGCCAGGAACGCGCTGGTGCAGCTCCGCCGTGTGCCGCCCGGCGGCCGCATCGAGGAGGACCACATGCGCAATCGCCAGCTGATCGTGCACTGGCTGCTGCAGAACGACGGCGGCGTGCACGTCGAGCAGCGCGGCGGCAAGACCTACTACGTCGTCGACTCGGTCGAGCGCTTCCGCAGCAAGTGCGGCGAGCTGCTGGCCGAGATCATGCGGGTCAAGGCCGAGGGCGACTTCGCCGGCGGCAAGGCGCTGGTCGAGACCTACGGCGTCAAGGTCGACCCGACGCTGCACCGCGAGGTGCTCGGGCGCATCGAACGTCTCGGGCTGCCGTCGGTGACCGGCTTCGTGCAGCCCGAGCTGCGGCTGGTGCAGGACTCCGGCGGTGCGGTTCAGAACGTCGAGGTGGTCCACTGCCGCGACATCGCCGATCAGATGCTGCGCTGGAGCGGGCGCCGGTGAGAGCGCGGCACGCCGTCCTGCTCGCGCTCGCCGCGGGTTGTGCGGCGCCGCGTTGGCAGGACGACGTGATCGTCGCCCTGCAGCAGGCGCGCCGCGGCGGTGACGACCTGGTGGTGTTCTTCGCGCTCGACGGTCGCGACGCCAGCGACCGCATGAAGGCGCGGTTGTCCGAGCCGACGGTGCTCGACGCGCTCGCGCGCGGCGGTTTCGCGGCCGTCGTCGCCGACGGCTTCGCGCGCAAGAACCTCTACGGCGAGTGGATCGGGGGTGGCGAGGGCATGGGCGTCGCGGTGCTCGACGGCGGCGGCGAGGTCTACGCCGCGCGGCCCGGGCCGCAGGATCCCCCGGAGCTCGCCGCGTTCCTCGATCTCTGCCGCGACGCGCGCCCCGAGCTCGCGGCCGCGCGTGCCGCCGTCGCCGCGCCCGGCGCTACCGCGGCCGATCGGCTCCGGCTCGGCACCATCCTGCTGCGTCTCGGCTGCCGCGTGAAGTGCGAGGACCCGCTGCTCGCCGCCGCGTTCGCCGGCCTCGACGACGCCCGCCATCGCCTCGCCCGGCTCTACGCGCTCGACGGCAACGTCGCCGCCGCGCGGCGCTGGCTGCTGCACGTGCGCCCGACGGCGGCGTCGCGGGTCACCGAGGGCTACGTGCTGTACAAGGAGCGGCGCTACGTCGAGTCGGCGCAGCTGTTGGCCGCCGCGGTGCGGCAGGGCGATCTCGGCGAGGACCGCCAGCTCGCGCTGCTCTACCTCGGCAAGGCGTTGCACTACGCCGATCGCGACGCCGAGGCCGTGCCGCTGCTGACGGCGCTGGCGGCCGAGCGCGAGGGCAGCACGTTCGAGGCCGCGGCGCAGCACATGCTGGCGCACATCGACGACCCGCAGCACGGTCACAGCCACTGACGCCGGCGGCCTCGGCGCGGATCGCACGCTCCCGCTACCAGACCAGGCCGCCGACCGGCGGCGCGGTCTGCAGCGGCAGGCTGGCGCCGGCGACCCCGGTGACGAACAGGTGCGCGCCGAGCAGCGCGGGGCCGGCCGGGATCGCCGTCTGGAACGGCGCCGCGCCGCTGCTGTCGGCGACGAGCAGCGCGAGCAGGCTGGTCGTGGCCGGCGGCACGCCCGCGGGCTCGGCGAGCTCGGGCAGCGTGGTCGGCCCGACGTCGGGTGCGAGCACGACCGCGACCGGCCAGTTCGGTTCGGTGCGGAACGCGAGCGCGAACGTGCCGCCGCGCACGAGCGGCGTCGGATCGGCGTCGAGTCCGAGCAGCGGCGCGGCGAGCACCGCGCCCTGGACCGCCGCGCCGGTCGTGCCGCCGTTCAGGCCCGGGCCGCCGGCGATCGTGGTGCGCGCCGTCCGCACCGGTACGGGCCAGCCTTGCACCACGCCGACGCCGCCGGTCTGGTAGCTGGCGCCGCCCTCGACATCGCAGTCGGCGAGCCAGAGGTTGCTGTTGGTCGATCGGATGCCGGCAGCGGCTGGGTTGCCCCAGACGTGCAGCTGGTCACCGCCGTAGACCTCGCAGCGCACCAGGTGCACGTCCGACGTCGTCGCGGCGATGCCCGGACCGCCGCCGCCGTACGAATCGAACGTCGTGTTGCTGCCGGCGAAGATGCAGTCGGTCGCCAGCACGGTCGCGACCTCGGCGAGCAGGCCCGGGTTCTCCGTGCCCGCGGTGCTGACTCCGACACCGAAGCCGGCGATCACGCAGCCGCGCAGTACCGCGGCGCTGTGGTCGACGGTCAGCGCGGCGGCCTGGTAGGTGTAGGGCGACTCGAACACGCAGTCCTCGAACCACGCCGTGCCGCGTTCGACGCGCACGCCGTAGCCGAGGAAGAAGCGCCACGGGTTGAGGAACTCGATGCGCGCGAGCGCCGCGACCGTCCCGGCCGGCGGCATGATCCGGACCGAATCGGCGCCGCTCGGCAGCACGCTGACGCGCGCGCCCGGTGCGGCGCGGATGGTCAGCGCCTTGTCGAGCACGAACGGCGTGTAGTAGCCGGCCTGCACCTCGATCACGTCGTCGGGTGCGGCGGCGGCGATCGCGTCGGCGATCTGGGCGAAACCACCGGGTCCGACCGTGTGCACGGTCTGTGCGACGACCGTCGCGGTGGTGAACAGCACGCCGAGGTGGATCCGCATGGCGTGATGGTTTACCAGACCAGGCCGCCGACCGGCGGCGCGGTCTGCAGCGGCAGGCTCGCGCCGGCGACGCCGGTGACGAACAGGTGCGCGCCGAGCAGCGCGGGGCCGGCCGGGAT
>JAGQRB010000495.1 GCA_020425925.1 Planctomycetota bacterium | reverse complement strand
GGTGACGGGCCGGCTGCCGCCGTTTTCGCGGCGACCAGGATGCACGACACGGCGGCGCGGCAGGAGCTGTTCACGGCCGGCGCTGACGGCGTCGCCGCCAGCGACGACCCGCTGATCGTGATCGCGCGCACGTTGGCCGTCGAGCGCAGCGCCAGGACCAACCGCATCCGCGAACGCGAGGGCCGGATGCTCGACGTCGGTCGCCGCTGGATCGCGGCGCAGGAGGCGTTCCGTGGCCGGTCGTTCTACCCCGACGCCAACAGCACGCTGCGCGTCTCGATCGCCGAAGTGGCCGGCTACGTGCCGCGCGACGGGGTCCGCTACACGCCGCACACGACCGTGGCCGGCATCGTCGCCAAGCACACCGGCAAGGATCCCTTCGACGCCCCCACCGCGCTGCTGCAGGCGGCCGAGAACCGGGCTCGGAGTCGTTGGGTCGACCCGCGGCTCGGCGATGTCCCGGTCTGCTTCCTCGCCAACGGCGATACCACGGGCGGCAATTCCGGGTCACCGGTCATGGACGGCAGCGGCCGGCTGATCGGACTCAACTTCGACCGCGTCTTCGAGGCCGTGGCCGGTGACTTCGGCTGGCACCCGGCGCGTTCGCGCAACGTCATCGTCGACATCCGCTACGCCCTGTGGATCATCGAGGACGTGTTCCCGTGTCCGCGGCTGCTCGCCGAACTCGGCTGCGGCACCAGGTAGCGCTACCCGCCTGCAGGATCGGAACGCGACCGGCCCGCGAACGCGCGTTCGACCTCGGCATCGTAGATGACGATGTCGGGCAGCGCGCGGTAGCGGCCGTCGATGTCCATGCCGAAGCCGATGACGAACTCGTCGGGGATCGTGAAGCCGACGTGGTCGATCGCGACCTCGGTGCAGCGCCGGTCGGGCTTGTCGAGCAGGGTGACGACGCGACAATGGCGAGCTCCCTTCGCGCCGAAGTGGGCCCGCAGCGCCGCCACCGTCCGACCGGTGTCGACGATGTCCTCGATCAACACGACGTCGCGGCCGCGACACGGCAGCTCGGCGCGCTCGACCACGGACACCTGACCCGAACTCGCGGTGCCCCGGTACGACGAAGCCGCGACTTCGTGCAGCGGCAACGAGCCGGGCAGCAGGCGCTGCAGCATCGCCGCCAGCGGCCGCGCGCCCTCGATCACGGCGACCAGGCACGGCGGCTCCGAGCCCATTCCGTCCTGCAACGCGCGCGCGAGTTCGCGAATGCGCCGCACGATCTGCCGCTCGGGCAACAGCACGCGGAACGGTGGCTCGCCGGGGGTCGACATCGACTCACTCCGTGGCCAGGCCGATGCCGTGGCGCTGCAGCAGCCGCTCGCCGGCCGCGGTGACCTCGTCGACGGTGATGTCGCGCATGCAGCGGTGGTGGTCGAGCGGACACACCTTGAGCTGGCACGGCGAGCACTCGAGCTCCTTGCGCAGCAGGATCGTGTGCTCCATGCAGTAGTCGGTGTAGTTCGGGTCGTTGGGCCCCATCAGGCAGACGACCGGGCGATCGAAGGCGACGGCGAGATGGCGCGGCCCGGTATCGCCGGTGATCATCAGCGCGCTGCGCCGGACCAGCGCGTTCAGCTTGTCGAGTTCGAGCACCGGTCGCGTCATCGCCAGCGCCCCGCCGGCGGCCGCGATGCGCTCACCGAGCTCGACCTCCTGCGGACCGACGAGGATCAGGGCGCGCATGCCGTGACGCTCCTGGAAGTGGCGCGCCACCGCGGCGAAACGCTCGGGCATCCAGAGCTTGCTGGCACCGTAGTTGGCGCCGACGGTCAGCAGCACGAGCGGCTCATCGGCGATCCCGAGTTCGCGCAGATGATCGTCGAGCCACTGCTCGGCTTCGGCCGTGACGGCGAGCCGGGGGTGCAGAGCATCGCCGGGCACGCCGAGGACATCGAGCAGTTCGCGATAGTAGCGCGGCATCGGCGAGGCGAAGCGGCGCGGGCCGCGCCGCCGCTGGAACCATCGCCGGCGGACCCGCGCTGACAAGCCGAGGTTCATCAGACCCGGACG
>JAGQRB010000494.1 GCA_020425925.1 Planctomycetota bacterium | reverse complement strand
CTGCCGCTCTGTTCGTGCAATCGCAGCAGCTCGGTGAATGCGACCCGCGCCGCCTCGGCCTCGGCGTCGTCTTCGCTGACCAATGCCAGGTGGTTCAAGGACAGCAGCGACACCAGCTGCCAGCGCGCCGGGCCGCGCAGGTTCGGTCGCAGCGGCGACGTCGCCTTGCGCAGGCCGACGATGCCGAGCACGGCGGGGAAGCCCTCGATCACGAAGTCGCCGTCGGGATTGCCGAACAGGATCTGCTCCGGCCGGCTGCGGTTCGAACACAGCGCGGTGACGTGCAGCACGTCGCCGGCGTCGAGCGGTAGCGGGCGGTAGTCCTCGTCGACGAGGCTCAGGAACACGTCCGTGCCCCAGTCGTCGGGTCGTGTCGACTGGGCGCGGCGGGTGTGGAAGAAGCTCAGCCTGGCTCCGCGCGCATCGCCGTGCTGCAGGCCGAAGAACGGGCGATAGTCCTGCTGGCCGGCGACGCCGGGCCGGGTCGAGGACACCGTCCGGACCGCGAGGATCTCGTGGTCGAGCGGGCGGCGATGGTCGGGCTCGATCCGGTACTCGATCTGTCGGCCGTCCTTGCGGACCGCGAACGGCGGCGCTTCGAACGCGTTCACGATCGGCGTGCAGCCGAGCTTGAAGTAGCGGGTGAGGTCGGCGCCCGCGAGCCGCTCGTTGGCCTGCGGCAGCGCCAGCACGATCTCGAACGTGCTGCCCGCCTCCTTCTGCAGCGGCTCGAGCCCCGCGATGTCGACGTAGAGGAACTTCTCCTGGAACGTGAAGTACTCCTGCAGCAGTCGGTAGCCCAGTCGCGCCGAGCTCGGCTCGTCGAACAGCCCCTCGTCGGTGTCGAAGCCGACCGCGCGCAGGCGGTCCATCGGCAGGCGGCGGTCGCGGCCCGGCGAGCGCAGGATGATGCCGTTCGTCGCCGCGAAGATCGCCTCGTAGAGCGCGTGCACGATCGTCGAGTCGCCGTCGAGGAACAGCCGCAGCTCGTCGAGCGCGTACTCCGACAGCGGCTCGTTGGATGCGGTCCGGAACGCGAGGCGTAGGCCGACCTTGGCCTCCGGCACGAGCTCGAGGTCGCGCCCGGTCAGCGGCACCTGCTCGGCAGCCTCGAGCACCAGCGGCCAGAGCACCAGCGGGTAGGCCGTCCGGAAGCGGCACTCGATGTCGCCGAGCTTCTTGGTCTTGATCGCGGTGTGGCGCGGGATGCGGATGCCCTGGCGGGCGCGACCCTGCTGCGGATGCGGCTTGAACTGCGCCGTGGTGACCGCCGGCAACGGCGTGATCGCGTGCGGGTACAGCAGCTGCAGCAGCGCGTCGGCGAGCTCCGGATAGTCGTCGTCGAGGCGCAGCTGGATGCGGGCGGCGATGAACGCGAACGCCTGGATCAGCCGCTCGACGTGCGGGTCGTCGCTGCGGTTCCTGTGGAACAACAGCTGGCCGGCGCGGTCGGGGTAGCGCTGGGCGAACTCGTCGGCGAGGTTGTGGACGAAGTCGAGTTCGCGCTCGAAGTAGCCGAACAGCAGGTCGTCGGTCATTCCGCGGCCTCCGGTACGAGGATCGAGCCGGTCTCGGTCTCGATCTCGGTGTGGAACGTGAAGGTCTCGCGGATCGGTTTGACGTCGAGCACTGCACGAACCCGGAAACGGATGCTGCCGATCTCGTCTTCCTCGTCGTCTTCTTCGCCATCGGCGATGAGCTCGACCGCGATCGTCTTCTTGTCGATCCTCGGCTCGAAGCGGCCGATCACATCGGCGATCACCGCCCGCAGCCGACGCTTGTCCTCGTCGCTGCCGATCGTCATCTTCGAGAGGTCGGGGACGCCGTAGTTGACGATCGAGTCGCGGACGTGCTTGAAGCTGTTCGCGGCCGCCGACACCCCGCCGCGGGTGTTGAGCAGGAACTGCAGGTCGCGCAGCACCTCGCGGCGGAGCTCGCGCACGCCGATCCGCAGGTCCTCGTTTGCCCGGGCCTCGTCCTGGCTGCCGATCAGGCGCTCCAGCACGGACGGACGCAGGACCTGACGTGGTTGGCCGCTCGCCATGTCGGGACTACTCGAAACGGATCGAACGCACGTCGAGCAGCGGCACCTCGCGGTCGTCGACCTGCAGTAGACGCGGGCCGTGGCCGCGGAAGGCGATGCCATCACAGTCGGTCCAGGCCGTCACCCGGCCGACGCGCACCAGCGGATCCGCGTGTGCCGCGGTGTCGGCGTAGAGCACCGGAACGTGCACCGTCGCGCGGCGGCCGTCGCGGTCCTCGAACTCGCAGCTCGCCCAGACCAGGTCGAGCAGGCCTTTCGGCGCCGCGAAGTCGAGGCTGCGGAACCCGTTCAGCGGCAGCCAGAGATAGCGCCCGCTGGCGTAGACCTCGAGCACGCCGCCGAGCGTCTCGTCCTGGTCCGCGAGGCTCCGGAACGTCGCACCGTCGAGCTCGCCCTGGCCCGCTGCGTCGCCGGCGCAGGCGGCCATCGCCGCGTTGGCGTCATCGCCGGCCCGCAGTCGCTCGTGCAACTCGACGCGACGCTCGATCGCTTCGGCGCCTGCCGGCGGCATGCCCGGCTTCGCGGTGCCGGCGAACACGCGGCGGCGTTCTTCCTCGGCCTCGAGGCAGGCGCGGAACACCGCGGCCGCGACCGCGAGCTTCGGGTCGAGCGTCGAGATCGCGTCGAGGTGGGTGTCGGCGCGGTCGAGGTCGCCCTGCATCACGAGCATCGCGGCGAGGTTGTAGCGATGCCCGACATCGGTCGGATGAGCGCGGACCGCGCCGATCGTGGCCTCGATCGCGCTCGCGAGGTCCCCGGTCTTCAACAGTTCGAAAGCGTCCATCTCTGGTCCGGATCATCGCTCGGATTCGCGCGCGAGCGAGCCGAAACGCGGCGGATTTTCACGCGCCGTCGGCGCCCTGCGGCGCGGCGCGGGCGGCGGTGCCGCCCGCGCGGTCGGTCGGGATCGGCGCTCCGACGCGCCGATCGCGCTCAGCTGACCGCGTTGGCCGCGAGGTCCCAGCTGCCGTTCGTCTTGCCGGACTCGCCACCCTTGGCGCGCGCCTGCTTGGCGTACTCCCACTCGATCTTGGCGTAGTTGAACGTCACGGTCTCGACCGGCACCTGATCGGAGCTGCCGCCGACGCTGACGCTCGAGATCACCACGTCGGTCATCTTGTAGACCATGTACGGGATGCTCTTGTCGCCGTCGGCCCGGCGCAGCGTGATCGAGACCTCGTCGATGTGCTTGCCGGTGCAGCAGAGCTGGTTGAGTTCCGGGGTCGCCATGTCGAGCGACTTCACGACCGTCATGTCGGTGTGGTTGCAGCGCCCGGAGGTGCCGCCGCCCGCGGTGCTCGCGACCGCCTGGATCGGCTGCGAGACGCCATGGCTGAAGCTCAGGACTTCGATCTCGTCCTTGTGGTTCTTGTCGGTGCTCTCGGATTTGACACCGGCGATCTTCAGAAAGATTGTGGATCCCATCGCTGTTTCCTCGGTTTCGTTTTGCGTTCCGTGGTTGGTCGGAGCGTCTGTCTGGTCGTATCAACGGCCCCTGGCGCGATTGCGTTGCAGCTTTCTGTCGGGGCGCCGGGAGGCCCCGGAACGGCCGTAGCCGGGGGCGCTCCGGCCGGCGGCGGGCCGATCGCCGGGGCTGCGGGGCGCCCGGATAGCCGGCCGCCGCGCCGGGCGGTCGGGCGTCAGGCCTTCTTGGTCGGCAGCGTGGCGACCAGCCGCAGCGAGACGTTCAGGCCCTCGAGTTGGAAGTGCGGCCGCAGGTAGGCGATCGCGCTGTAGAACCCGGGCCGCGCGCGGTCCTCGACGACGTCGACCCGCGCCTCGCGCAGCGGCAGTTTGGCCTTCTGCTCCTGGGTCGCGTTGTCGCTCAGCAGCACGTAGTTGCTGATCCACCGGTTCAGGAAGGTCTCGATGTCGTCGCGTGACGCGAACGAGCCGACCTTGTCGCGGCAGATGACCTTGAGGTAGTGGGCGATGCGGCTGGTCGAGAACAGGTACGGGAGCTGCGCCGACAGGAACGCGTTCGCCGTCGCGTCGGGGTCGTCGTACTTCTTCGGCAGCTGCGTCGAGCTGGCGCCGAAGAACACCGCGTGGTTGGTGTTCTGGTAGTTGATCAGCGGCACGAACCCGAGGTCCGAGAGCTCCTTCTCGCGGTCGTCCGGGATCAGCACCTCGGTCGGGCACTTCGCGCCGACGTCGCCCTCACGGGTCTTGAACTTGTGGATCGGCAGGTTCTCGACCAGGCCGCCACCCTCGAAACCGCGGATCGCGACCGTCCAGTGGTACTTGGCGAACGCGTCGGTGACCCGGCTCGCGAACGAGTAGCCGGCGTTGGCCCAGAGGTAGCGGTCGTGGGTCTCACCATCGACCTCCTCGCGGAAATCGAACTCGTCGACCTGGTTGTCCGGGCCGTAGGGCTGGCGCGCCAGCACGTGCGGCACGCAGAGCGCGACATAGCGCGAGTCCTCGGAGTTGCGGAACGAGATCCACTCGGTGTTCTCCGGGTTGGACTTGTCGAAGATCTTCTTCAGGTCGCGCGGATTCGGCATCTCCGTGAAGCTGTCCATGCCGAACATCTTCGAGTTCGCGGCGGCGATGAACGGCGCGTGCGCGCCGGCCGCGACGCCCGAGATCTGCCGCAGCAGTTCGACGTCCATCGAGCCCTTGTCGAACTCGAAGTCGCCGACCAGCATGCTGAACGGATCGCCGCCGGCCTGACCGTAGCCGCCCTGGTAGACCTTCTGCCACAGCGCGCTCTCGGTGAACTCGGACGCGGCCTGGAAATCGCGCAGCAGCTCGCGCTTGCTGCAGTCGAGCACCTTGATCTTCTGCTCCTCGCCGGTCTCGGTGCTGCTGACGAACTGCTTGAGCCCGCGCCACGCCGCCTCGAGTCGCTGGAACTCGGGGTGGTGCATGATCTCGTTGAGCTGCTCGGTCAACATGCGATCGATGTTGGCGATCTCCTCGTTGAGCGTCTTCGTCGTGCCCTTGCGTGCGGTCATGCCCGCCATCAGCTTGTCGACGAAGGTCTGGACGAGCGTGGTGCCGCGCTTGCGCGCGCTGTCGTCGGCGGGGCGGATGCCCTGGTCGATCACCGCGTCGAAGAACGAATCGGGATCGGCCGCGAGCTGCTGCGCCGGGGCTTGCTTCTCCTTCCTGGATGCTGCCATCGTGGGGACCTGCTGCTTTCGGTTGTTCCTGGTCTGGTGGGTCTGCGGTCGTGCGGGGCTAGCCCGGTTCGCCGCCGCCGTCGCCGCCGCCGTCGCCGCCCGCGTCGAGCTTGGCCTTCAGCTTCTGGCGCAGGTCGTCGTTGGTGAGCACCTCGTCGAGCAACTCGCCGAGCCGGTCGTTGTTGTCGACCCGGTTCTTGAGGTCGACGAGCTGTTGCCGCAGGTTCAGCAGCTCGGCGAGCGGCTCGACCTGGCGGGCGACGTTGACCGGAGAGAAGTCGTCGAGCTTGCCGAACTGCAGGTTCACGGCCGGCATCTCGCCACCCTCGGAGGACAGCTTGTTGGTGACGCCCTCGAGCTTCAGCGCCGGCGCGATGCCCTTCATGACGGAGTCGAAGTTGTCGCGGTCGATGTCGACGAACTTGCGCTCCTTCAGCTTGGTATCGCGCGTCGCGTGGCCGGCGAGATCCGCCATCACGCCCGAGACGAACGGCAGCTCCTTCATCACCATCGCGCCGCCCTTCTCGACCTCGTATTCGATGTGGACGCGGGGGGCGCGGACCCGCCCCTTCTTCTTCTGCGTGCTTTCGGACATGGCTTCCTCGCGAGTTGCGAACGACTTTCTCGGCAGCAAGATAGCATCCGTGCCGTAGGATTTGCAGCCTCGCGATTCCGGCAGCACGCAGACCCGCTCCATGACCGATCTGACCAAACTGCTCGCGGCGATCCAGCCCGACGCGCCGGGCGGGGCCGACCTCCGCCGCGATTCCACGACGACCCTGTTCGCGCGGCTTCGCGAGCTGCGGCGGCGCGACGATCCGGCGACGGTGGCGCAGGGGGTCGAACCGAAGGAGGCCGACTTCCAGGCGGTCGCGGAGGTCTGCTCGGAGGCGCTCGCGACCTCGACGAAGGACCTCGAACTCGCCGCCTACCTCACCGAGGCATGGGCCGCGACGCGCGGGCTCGCCGGGCTCGCCGACGGCCTGGCGCTGGTGAAGGCGCTGCTCGAGGGTTTCTGGCCGCATCTGCAGCCCGGTCTCGAGCGCGAGAACGGCACCGTCGAGATCGTCGCCCCGGTGCGGGCGAAGTGGCTCGGCTGGCTCGCCGGCGCACACGAGTTCCTGACTACGGTGCGATCGGTCGAGCTCACCGACGACGGGCGCTCGCTGCTCGACTACGAGGCCGCGCAGCGCATGCAGGAGAAGCAGCGCGTCGATCTGCCGACCTACGAGAAGATGCTCGCCGAGGGCTACGTCACGCCGGAGCAGTGGGCGAAGTCGGTGGCGGCGAGCGGGGCGCGGCTCACCGGCGAGATCGCGGCGGCGCAGCGTTGCCTCGACGAGCTCGGCGGCCTCGAGCAGGCCAGCCGGACCTGTCTCGCCGACGATTCGCCGAGCTTCGCCGATCTGCGCGAGCTGCTCGAGAGGATCGTCGGGATCGGCCGCGGCCTGGAATCGGGCGGCGGCGGCGGGGATCCCGCAGCCGTCGGCAACCAGGGCGGCGGCGGTCCGGGCAGCACTTCGCCGGCGGCGGGTGGCGGCGCACCCGGCGAGATCCGGACCCGCGACGACGCGATGGCGACGCTGCGCAAGGTCGCGGTGTTCCTGCGTCGCACCGAGCCCCACAGTCCGGTGTCGTTCCTGGTCGAACGCTGCGTTCGCTGGCTCAACATGTCGTTCGAGGAGGTCGCGGCCGATCTGGTCGAGAGCGACTCGACGATGGGCACGATCCGAAAGACCCTCGGCCTGCCGACGCCGGACGAGGAGAGCTGATCGGCTACTCGAGCCAGTCGCCGAACGTGCGGCCGAGGCGGTCGATCTTGTCGCGGATGCAACCCTTCACGAAGTCGCGCGCGCGCTTGAAGTAGCTGCGCAGCGTGACCTCCTTGACGCCGCCGACGAGCGGCGAGATCTCGTGGAACGGCAGGTCCTGCTGGCGCCGCAGCAGATAGATCTGTGCCATGCCGGCGGGCAGGCGCTGGACACAGTCGTGCTCGATGCCCTCGAGCTCGCGCACCTCGCACGACTCGGTGACCGAGACCTGGTTCGGATCGCTGAGGTCGTCGAGCGAGCGCGGCCCGAGGTCGCTGTCGGTGTCGCCGCCGCCGCCCGCGAGCGGTCGCACCCGGTCGTAGCGCTGGTGGGCGCGCCAGAGATCGTTGAGCTTGTTCTGCGCCAGCGCGTAGACCCAGCCCCAGAACGAGCCCTTGCCGCGGTCCTGGAAACGGCCGATCTCGGCCAGCAGGCGGACCATCACCTCGCTGGCGAAGTCGTCGAACTCGATCTCCGCCGGCAGCGAGACGTTGCCGAAGCGGGTGCGCAGGAAGAACGCCACCTTCGCCGACAGCAGCACCCAGGCGTTGCGATCGTCGGCCTGCGCGCCGCGCACGATGAACGCGGTGTCCGGCGGCAGCTCGTCGTCGGCCGGTCGGTCGTGGGGCGTATCGGGACTATCAGCGGTGGCCATCGTCGGCAGCCTCCAGCACCTGCTGCACCGTCGTCGTCGCCGCGACGTCGTCGACGACCGGCGACACGAACGTCTCGGGCACCTTGTCGAGCTCGCGGGTGAGATCCCAGGCCGACTCGCTGGCGGCGTCGTGCCAGACCATCGGTCGCAGGTAGCGCGGCGCGAGCTGGTCGCAGAGCAGCTGCCACTTGGCCGCGCACCCCGGCTCGATCCGATAGCCGACCGCGCGCACCGGCTGGCGACCGAGCCGGTCGCCGAGGTCGATCGTCGCGGCCAGCGCGTCGATCGACGCGGCACTCTCACCGCGCACGACGTACTCCGGCATGTCGATCGTCGAGCGCGCGAACGCCAGCCCGCGCAACCAGCGCGTCGGCGTCGCTTCGGCGTCGAGCGGCAGGCTCGCGACCGGGTTGGCGTCGCGCCAGTCGTGCAGCGTCGCCAGGCGGGGCTGCTCGGCGATGCCGCGCAGGCCGTCGACGTGGGCGCGCACGGTGTCACAGTCGAGGCCGCGCGAGGCGGTCTGGGCGATCGACTCGGCGCGCTGCAGCCAGCCTTCCGCGAGCCACACCGCCTCGCCGATCGTCGCGCCGGCGAGCGCCATCTCGGCACCGATCACCAGCGGAAACCGCCGGCCGACCTTGTCGCGGCTCGGATGCAGCAGCAGCGCGACGGCCCGTTCGGCGGCGGGGTCGGCGATCAGCAGGCGGGTCGGAGAGTCGATGTCCTTCTCGCTGGCGAGCGTGACGCTGCGGTTCCAGCCATCGACGAACCAGTCGAACAGGCTGCGGCGCGTCGGCGTATCGAGCGCGTGGCGCACGTAGTCGCCGGCGCTCGGGATCTTGCCGAAGAACATCACGCCGAGCGGTTGCATCAGCGCCAGGGGTTGAGGGGGAAGGTCAGCTGGAAGGCCTCGAGGTCGCCGAACAGCTGGCTCTCCTCGGCCTGGCGATCGCCGATCAGCAGCTCGACGATCTCGACGTGATTCGAATTGCGCAGTGTGAGCTTGAAGAGCTTGTAGCCGGCATTCACGTTCGTCGGACGAAACTTGTCGTCGAGGGCGTTCACGCTCGACTGTTTGAGGCAGAGCCGGAACAGGCCCCAGAAGCTGGGGGGCAGGCCGTGGTCGTCGCATGCGACGTCTTCGACCGGAGGCTGCAGATCGGCGACAGTCAGCGGTGGCGACGAGTCGACGCTGAGTTGCAGATGGCCGACGTCGTTCACCCCGAGCTCGGCATTGGTCGCGACCCTGCGGTCGCCGGTCTCCCGGCTCCGGAACGCACACAGCTCGCGCGGCTTCTCGTCGGCCGGTCGCTCGAGCGTCAGCGCGCGGTCGAAGTTCGTGCCGGTCAGCCAGAGCAGCAGTCGCAGCCGGCGATTCTCGAGGTCGAACTGTCTGCAGAGTCGACCAGCGTTCCCGATCAGCACGGTCAACGGCATCCCGGGTTCGAGTGTCGGCACGGGGCACTCGGTCGCCGGCGTCCATTGCTCGAACAGCTTCGGCAGCAGGTCGGTGGCGTCGACCAGGGTCTGGAGATCGTTGAGGAAGTCGAAGAAATCGCCGACCGCCACCTCGGTCTTGCCGGTCCGAAACGGGAACTTGGTGGTCAGCAACCCGTGCCTGGTGCGGAGCAGCGAGTAGTGGCTCAGCAGGCGCTTGCGAGCGAGTTCGAGCGCTTCGCCGACGATGAGGTCGACGACGTGATCCTCCGTCTCCCTGAGGGTGTGGAGCATCTCGGTCTGAGTCGGCAGCAGCTCGTCCGCCCAACGCTGCCGAGCGATGGCCTTCTGCGTCTCGGCCGCCACCGACAGGGTCTTCAGCGCCGCGAGCAGTCGTCGCAAGTCGTCCTTGACGTCCTTGAAACCCTGGACGGCAGTCTGGAGTTCGTCCAACATCGCGCCGAGCGGCTGCTTGACCGCCTCGATCAGCCCGTTCTGCGGAGGCGATGAGTTCGTCAGGGTGGCTGCGTACTCGAGCGCGGCGAGGTATGTCCGGCAGAGGGTCTTGAGCTCCTCGCGCATCGGGTCGAAGCGACCCGCCAGCGCTTCGCCTGTTCCTTCGCGCACGCCAGTGTGGTCGATCGTCAGCCCGGTGAGGAACTTGTTCCACTCCAGCTCGACCTCGACCCGGCGCCGGCTCATGAAGGTCTCACACGCGCGTTCGGCAACCGCGGTGCGGGAGCCAGCCAGATCGGGCGCGATCGCGTGCTCGGCCAGCCTCCTGCGGTTCAGCTCCATCGCCGACTTCAAGGTGTCGAGGGTCGCAACCTCGGTCGCGCCGTCGCCGAGATCGAGGTTGGTGCCGAGGACTGCGGTGCTCGGCAACATCGCCGTCGCCGCCGTATCGAACTGCTTGGCGTGCAGCTGGTTCGGCCCGACCTTCGACGGGGCGGGGGCGAACATCTGGCCCCCGTCATCGCCGATGTCTCTGATCAGGCTCTCCTCGAGCCGCCTCAGCTGCTCGAGCTTCTCGTCGAAGCGTTGCTCGACCTCGTGCCAGCGCTGCGAGCGCGAGCCCCACAGCCGCTTGTCCTTCGGGAACTGGGACAGCAGGTCCTCGAGTAGCTTCGCCGCGGCCTTGCGCTGCTCCTCCGGTTCGCCGGCCGCCGCCTTCGCGAAGGCTCCCAGCGTATCCGCCTGCCAGCTCGCATCCTCGCCGTTGAGGCTCTGCTGCGCCGCCTCCTTGCCCCTCTGGGTCGCACTGCGCCGGTCGGCCAGCTGTTTCGCCCGCGCCCAGAGCCCCGTCTCCGGTGGAGGCGCGGTTGCGTCCACGCGGTCGCCCAGTTCGCGCACGATCTCCTCGGTGGCGGGCTGCATCAGCCAGCGTCCGGCGGATTTCAGCAGCAGATCCTCCAGCTTGGTCTGCACCAGCGGTCGCTTGTCCGCGAGACCGCGCAGCTCCTTGATCCGCTCGAGGGTTTCGATGCGGGCGTCGAACGGTGCCTGATCGTCGGCCGCTTGCGTCACGATGCTCTGGATCTGGTTCGTGAGATCTGCGACACGGGAATAGCGGGCGACACTGGCCCACAGCAGCCCGATCATCGCGACCGCGGCGAGACCGTAGGTCGACCACTTCAGCACGCGCCGTCGCTGCACCGCCGCGCGGGTCGGCGTCGCGAGCTCGCTCTCGGCGAAGATCACGCGCTCGAAGACGTCGTCGACGAAGTAACACTTGCGTTCGGCGGGCGGGATCTCGAGCTCCTCGGCCGCCATGCCGGACTTCTGCGCCATCTCGGCCAGCAGGTTGCCGAGCGCCGAGCGCTCCTGCGTGCCGGACGTGAAGTAGCAGCCGCGGATCGCGGAGGCCTCCTGGTAGGGGTTGTCGGTCTGGATCAGCTCGATGAACTGGCGCAGCCGCTCGCGCACGTTGCCGAACTCCTGCGGCAGTCGGAACACCAGCCGCCGGCGCCGGCGCATCGCTTCGGCCATCAGCTGCGGCAGGCGTCGCCGCCCGAGACCGCCGTGCAGCGTGTCGAACTCCTGCATGAACGCGGTTGCGAAGTCGAACCCCTCGGGCTGCTCGGTCGGGAACGTGAATCCCCAGATCTGCTTGCGCTGCTCCCGCGACAGGCCGCTGAACGACTCGACGAAGCCGAGCAGGCCGTCGCACTTGGTGAAGACCAGGTAGACCGGGAAGATCGACTGCAGGTTGCGGGTGAGCTCGTCGATGCGATTGCGGACGTCATCGGCGAGCTTGTGGAACTCGGCGGTGCTGCTGAACGCGACGCCGTCGAGGCTGACCGCGACGATCGCACCGTTGATCGGCTGGCGCTTGCGGAACTTGCGTAGCAAGTCGAGGAACTCGCGCCATTCGTCGCGGTCGTCGACCTCCGACATCCAGCGGCCGGCGGTGTCGAGCAGGACGGCCTTGTCGGAGAACCACCAGTCGCAGTTCTTGGTGCCGTGCAGGCCGCGGATCGCGGCCCGACCCTTGGTCATGTAGGGGAACTTGAGGTCGGATTCGCGCAGCAGCGTGGTCTTGCCCGAGCCCGGCGGTCCGATGATGACGAACCAGGGCATCTTGTAGATCGCGCCGCGACCGAGCGCCGACTGCCGCAACAGGTTGAGCGACTCCTCGAACGACTTGCGCAGCTCCTCGTTGCTCGGCTCGCCCGGCCGGCTCGATCCTCCGCGACCGGCGGCGCCCTGTGCCCGCAGCGCCGCTTCGAGCTGACCGGCGGCCCGGGCGGCCCGGAACTGCGACAACAGGAACAGGCCGGTGGCGACGATCAGCGTGCACAACGCGATCAGGTTCGACCATGCGCGGGTCAGGCCGACCGACGGCCCCGCGAGCAGGATCGTGCCGATGAGCAGCGCAACGAGGCCGGCGCCCGTGAGCGTGCGGCCGAGAGGAGTCCGGAACCAGTTCATCGCTTGCGCACTCACTTGGGCAGGGCCTCTGCCGCTTGCGTCCAGTAGCTGGCCTGCAGCAGTTCCAGGATGATCGCGATCAACGCCGTCAGCGCGACGGCGCCGGCCGCGTACCACCAGTGCGGGATCCGCTTCATCTGCGAGCGCACGGTCGGCGGCGCGACCGGGTGCGGCGACAACCGGTCATCGTCGCCGCGGGCAGCGACGATGCGGTCGCGGAGCTTGGTGACGAGATCGCGGATCGCGTCCTCGTCGTCGGGGCCGGTGACGCCTCGGAACAGGCGGCGGATCGCGTCTTCGTTGTCGCCTCCGCGACCGCCGCGGAAGCCGAGGCAGAGCGCCGTCGCGAACACCTCGACGGCATCGGCGCCGGCGCGGTCGAGCTCGCCGGCCAGGACGCGGTCGAGCCGGTTGTAGAACGCCTCGCCGGCGTTGACCTCGCGGAACAGCTTGTCGGCGAGCGGCTGCTGCTCGTCCCACTCCTCCGCGGCCTGCCAGCGCCCGGTGCGCACCACCTCGTCCATCAGCGCGGCGAGAACGAAGCCGCAGTGCTCGGTCAGATCGTGCCGCTGGCCCTGCGCCTGGGCCTCGTGCAGGAAGGACCGCAGCCGGGCCGACGCGTCTTGCCACAGACCGCGGCCGGTGTCGGCCTCGCCGTTCTGCAGCTCGAGTACGAACGTGAAGAAGTCGGCCGCGAGCACCGGCAGCGTGCGGGTCTGGGGCGGAACGGTCGGCGAAGTCATACCTTCCTCCTGACGGCGAACAGCTCGACCGTGACGTCGGGGAACTTCGGGGGCACGTAGAGTTCGACGGCGTGGGCCTCGCGCACCGGCGTCCATTGATCGTCGGCGGTGTCGACTACGAAGTAGTGGAAGCCGCCCGGTTGTGGGATGTCCGCCGGCGGGGTCGCGACATGCGTCATCTTGACGCCGCGGATCGCCCGCGACCGCGCGTGCGAGACACCATCCGGCGAGCCGAGCTTCGCGGCGAACGGGAACTCCCGGATCACGACGTCGGCCGACGCGTCCGAGCGGACGGCGACGTAGAAGTCGGCGTTCTCGAGCAGCGAGACGTCGAGCACCTGGCCGGCGTACTCGCCGGGCGGGCCCTTCTCGTGCAACGGCACCGACTCGCAGGTCTCGGTCGCGGACTCGCGCGAGTACTCGAAGACCAGCTGTTCGAGCCGCTGGAACACCGCGCCCGGGTGCTCGTGGTCGTATGGCGGAATGCCCTCGGAGTCGGTCGGGTTGATCTTCGCGAACGTCGACAGCGCTCCGATCAGGGTCGCGAGGTCGCGGTAGAGCCGCTCGGGGTGCTGGCGCCGTTCCTGGTTGTGGTGGGCGAGCAACGGCAGGTGGGTGTTGAGGGTCTTCAGCAGCCAGAAGCCCGAGGCGTCGATGGCCGTGAACTGCGCGCGACCGCCGAGGCGCTGGCCGTGTTTGCGAGCGAGGACCTCGGTCTTCGACGTCGCGTAGCTCAGCAGCCGCTCGATGCAGGTCGCGATCGCCCGCGAAGCCCCGGTCCAGAGCACCGGCGGGACGAACTCGTCGTCGAGTGTTATCGCGGCGCCGGCGCCGCGCGTCAGCCGGGCGACCGGGAGCAGCGTCAGGTCGTCGGTGGCTTCGTTCTCGAACACGATTCGCAGCTCGAGCTCGCCGAGCGCGACGTCGCGCTCGAGCACGCCCTTGTCCTCGTCGACGATCGTGGCGAGTCGCCGGCGGTAGCGTCCGGGCGTCGCGGAGTCGTCGCGCGTCACCATCGCGCCGATCCGGGCGGTGGGTGCGCCGACGTAGGCGATCAGGTGGGGCTGGCGCGGGCCGAAGACCTTCTCGAGATCGCGTGCCGGCGGCGCGCGGTCGATGCCGGGGACGTCGACCACGGTGCCGTCCTGCAACACGCCGCTCAGCTTGGTGATGCCGAACGACGGGTTGCTGCCCTGCAGCGCGGCCTCGTGGACCGCGAGCTCGGTCCAGCCGTAGCCGTGCGGTGCGGTTGCCGCAGCGCGGCCGTGGAGCTGCCGGAGCAGAAAGCGCTCCCACTGCTGGAAGTGCTGCGGACCGAGGAACATGCCCTCTTCCCACAGCACGCGTTGGCTCGTCGTCATGCTTCGTCTCCGCCTGCCCTCATGCTTGTCTGCGTTCGCCCCGCCCGCTGCCCGCGGGCAGTGCACGTTGCGCGGCGCGCGCAGGCGATCTACTTCCGGTTCTCCAACTCGAGCGAGTGTCCGTGGATCCGCACCCGCTTGCGCTTGAGTTCGTCGATCGGCACCAACAAGCGCCAGTTCCCGGCGTCCGTGTTGAAGGTGCCGACCACGCCGACGAACTCGAAGCCCTCGAGGTCGGACGGCAGCTTGATCGACCCGATCGGCGGCGAGTTGCCGTCCAGCACCTTCTTCGCGAGGGGCTTCCGGCTCGCTTCCTCGTTGCCATCGGTCGCCAACTCCCCGTAGGTCGCGTCTTCGAACGCGCGCTCGCCTTCGCGTTTCACCAGGAACGGGAGCAGCGGCAGCGTCGAGGCGTCGTTCGTGGCGTTGACGTTGAGCTTGCCGTCGATTCGGTAGTGCAGCTGTGGCGCCGCGCAGGCGCAGAGGCCCGCCAGCAGGCCGAGGGCGAGCAGGATGCGTCGGGGGTGGTGCTGGATCACGTTTGATTCGTCCTCGCTTCGCTGGGGATCGCTTCGGTTCGTCATTCTTGGCCTTCGTTCGCCGCGGGCGCCTGACCCTCGCGATGGGCCTGCCGGATGCCGTCGCGCAGACAGCCCAACGTGTCCTGCTCGCAGCGTCGACTCAGCTCGGCGTACACCGCGCAGAACCTCTTCCACAACGGACTCTCGCCGACGTCGTTGCCGGTTCTGGAGAAGATCCCGAAGAACCCGCCGCCGACCGACGATTCCTGTTCGGCCTCGCGCTGCAGGCGTTCGGGCTCGAGGCGGTCCATCACCGACCTGACGGCCTTGTGGCTGCCTTTGACGAGCCCCATCTGCATCGTGGTGAAGTCGTCGAGCACACGCTTGAGGTTGGCGGTGGCCTCGCCGGACAACAGCAGCGGCGCGAGCTCCGCGACCGAGCTGGCCTCGTCGACCGCGCTCTTCTCGCGCCGGAACATCGCGGTCAGATCGACCTCGAGCTCCTTGTTGGCGGCGCGGCCGACCTTCTGCGTCCGCAGCACGTAGTCGAGCGTGGTCTCGAGGAAGTGGCGGACGTTGCGTGCGAAGTGTCCGATGCCCTCCGGAGTGCCGATCTGGTCCGCGAGGCCGAGGTACTGGGCGAGGTTCTTGAGCTCGAGCTGGGCCGCCGCGGTCAACACCGGATCGGCGCCGGCGGGCGCCGCCGCGCCGGTCCCGCCCCGACCCGGGACGAGCGGCTCGAGGCGCTCGGCGACCGCCTCGAGCTGCTTCAGCCGATCGGACGGCGCGGCGTTGCGCAGTGCCTCCGCGAGACAGGCGTCGAGACGTTCGTCGCGGCGCGCCACCGGCTCGCGCAGGTTCTCGGCGTAGCACTGCAGCAGGTCGTCGATCAGGCGGCGGCGCGGCGCATGCGCGATCGCGGCGATGGTCCCGCCGCCGGCGTCGTGGAAGCTGACCTCGAGCACGAACGGGCCGATCACGATCGAGTCGCCCGAACGCACCAGCAGCGAGCCGTCGACCCGCTGGTCGTAGTTCAGGAACGTGCCGTTGGTGCTGCCGCGGTCGATGACCACGTAGTCGTCGTTGACGCGCTCGAGGATCGCGTGGTGCCCCGAGACGTGATCGTGCTTGAGCACGAGCGTGTTGCCGTCCTTGCGTCCGATCGTGATCTGGCCCTGCAGGAAGGTGCGTTCGATCGGCGGCTCGCCCTCGCGGGTGATGCGCAGGTGCAGGCCGGTGCTCGCTCCCGCGAACGGCGGCGCCGTCGGCGACTCGCCTTCGAAGCCGTGGTCGGTCGCCGCCGGGGGGCTGCCGCCGGCGGCGTCGGCTGCGCCGTCACCCCGTCCGTGCTCGAGGTTCTCGAGCAGCATGCTCTCGGCCCGGAGCCGCGCGCGCTGGCAGGCGGCGAGCAGCTGGACCGCGCGATCGCCGCCGAACAGCTCGGCGTCGACGCGCTGCCGGAAGCCCTCGAACTCGGCGAGCAACGTCGTCATCAGCGTGCCTGGCCGGTGGGGGTGGGTCTCCTGATGGCTGTCGACGAAGCTCACGCCCGGGACGAAGGTCACCAGTCGGAACGCGAAGACCAGCAGGTCGCGCCACAGCGAATCGTCGAGCCCGCCGACCTCGGCCGTGCGGTGTTCCTGGCGGTAGAGCACGGCGCGGCGGTCGAACAGCTCGGCATGCTCGCGCAGCTTGCCGAGCACGAGCTCGGCGAAACGCGCGGCGTCGAGGCGCGGCGCGATCTCGATCTTGCGGAGGCACTGCTCGACGGCGGCGTGCACGCGGTGGATGTCGGCGCGATCGTTCACCAGCAGCAGCCGAAACAGCACCATGCCGAGCCCGAACAGGTCGGCGCCCGAGCCGAAGACCTTGCGGAACGTGCAGGTGGCCTCGACGACGCGGCCCTTGGTGAGTTCGGGGACGTCGTGCTCGACCGGGAAATCGGCGAACGCGACGACGTGGCCCGGGGCGACCTCCGACAGCTCGGCCCAGAACGGCGCCGAGCCGCCGGTCGGGGCGATGCGCAGCACGTCGCCCGGCCGGAAGCCGCGGACGTCGCGGTCGAGATCGATGCCGAGGGTGGCGCGGCGGGCACCGTCGACTTCGCTGCGCTGCTCGACCCGGACGTTGAGGCGGGCGACCAAGCCGTTGCTCCGACTGAGGTGGCGCGAGTCGTAGGGCGTGCCGCGCAGCTCGCCGGCGGGTTCGAGCAACGGCGGCGGGACCGGGATGCCCGGCATCGCCGGCGCGGCGCGACCGTTGGCGGCGCCGAGGTCGATCACGCGCACCGTCGCGTTCCAGCGCGGCGGTGTCGCCGAGCCACCGACCGCGAGACTCGCCATCGCGTTCTGCGGCGCGACACCGAGGTGCGGATGCCCGGTGCGCTCGTGCACTGCCTGCAGTCCGCGTCCGAGTTCGGCGAAGGCGGTCAGCTTCAGCTTCAGCACCTCGGCCCACAGCCGCGCCGGATCGTCGCCGAACAACCACTCGGGCGGCGGCGGACTCGCCTCGTGCAGCGCGTCGAGTCGGGAGTGGGTCGGGGTCCTCGCCGCGGCGGCGCGACGCCGACCGAGTTCGGACCACGGTGCGCCGCCGAGCCAGTCGGCGTAGTCGTCGAACGAGACGTCCAGGAGCTCGAGCGGAAGGACGCGGAAGTCGTAGTACGACACCGGTACCAGTCGGGTCTCGGCCGGGATCGCGTCGTTCGGGCCGGCGTCGGCCGGAAAACACTCGGCGCGGTGCTCGCAGCCCTGACACGGCAGCACCGCATCGGGCAGCTTGCCCTGCCGCAGCGCCGGGCCGTAGTCACGGAACAGCTGCTTGCCGATGCGGACCTCGACGTTGCCGCGCGGCGTCTCCCGCACCGTGCCGGGCAACCGGTAGAAGATCCTCGCGCCGCCATCTTCCGGAGCTGCTGCCGGCGAGTGCAGATAGCGCACCAGGCTGCGCGAGTACTCGGGCAGGCCGTGGGCCGCGAGCAGCTCGTCGTCGCGGCAGACCGTGAGCGGTGCGCCGGTCTCCGGGCAGGGTGGATGGAAGTAGCTGCCGACCTCCTGACAGAGCACGACCGGGCGGCTGCGGCGGACCTCGTCGGGCATGTCGAGCATGCGGATCAGGTGCGGCGACGCCGCTGCCTGCAGATCCGCCGCCTCGCGATCCCACATCGCCTCGACGTCGATGTTGGTGAGCTGGTTGTCGGCCTCCCACGCGGCGTAGTCCTGCCGCAGGATCTTGACCGCGAAATCCTCGGTGATCCCGATGCGATCGGACACCAGGCGCGCGCGCAGCACCTGCGAGAACCGACCCGAGTGCAGCACCACGAACGGACTCTCGCCCGGCGCTTCGGCGCGCGCGAGCTCGAAACGCGCGCCGCCGATCTCCGAGCCGAAGAGCGCGGCTTCGCGGTGGCTCTCCCGGCGCGGCGGCTTCGACTTGGGCCCGGTCATCGCCGGCAGCTTACCGGCCGGCAGTTCGGGGAATCAATCGGCCAGGAAGGGCTCCGGCGCGTCCGAACTCGCGCCACCGTCGACGTAGGCGCGCAGCCGCGTGCTGCCGCTCAGGATGTCGATCGGCAGCTTCACGGTCTCGTACTCGTAGGGCGGTGGCAGCCATGCGAACTCGTCGGGCCACAGCGTGCGGATCAGGCGCAACAGCGTGGTCGTGGTTCGCAGCGACCGGAACGTCGCCGCGTCGGTGACGTGCAGGAACAGGCCGCCACAGGCCCTGCCGGCGTGCTTCTGGAACGTCGGTTCGAAGTGCACCGGACGCAGCGTCACGCCCCGGAATGCGGGTTCGAGCGCGCGTTCGGCGGCCGCGTCGAGCAGCGCATGGGGATCGAGCCAGGGTGCTCCGAACTGTTCGAACGGCGTCGTCGTGCCGCGGCCCTCGCTGAGGTTCGTGCCTTCGAGCAACACCTGACCCGGGTAGACCAGCGCGCCTTCGAAGCGCGGCAGGTTCGGCGACGGCGGCACCCAGGTGCGGCCGGTCTCGGGCCAGAGCATCGCGCGGTCGTGGCCCTGCAGCGGCACGGACTCGAGCTCGGCGCCGATGCCGAACTCACGGTTGCAGAACTCTGCGAGCTCACCGATCGTCAGGCCGTGGCGCATCGGGATCGCGGCGCCGCCGACGAAGCTCCGGAACGCGAGGTCGAGCGGCGCGCCTTCGGTGATCTCGCCGCCGAGCGGGTTGGGGCGTTCGAGCACCAGCACCGGGATGCCGCGCGCGGCGCACGCGCGCAGGCAGTTCACCACCGTCCAGACGTAGGTGTAGACCCGGGTGCCGACGTCCTGCAGGTCGACGACGAACAGGTCGAGGCCGGCGAGCATCGCCGGCGTCGGTGTGCGGGTCTCGGAGTAGAGGCTGTGGACCGGGATGCCGAGCCGCGGGTGGCGCGCGTGCGCGGTCTCGACCATGTTGTCCTGCTCGGTCGACCACAGCCCGTGCTGTGGCCCGAAGAGCGCCGCGAGCCGCGGCCCGAGCAGGCGATGCAGCCGGTCGGCGGCGTGCGTGAACTGCGCGTCGACCGAGGCCTGGTTGCAGAGCAGCCCGACCGCGCGCGCCTCGCGCAGCCGCGGCGGCGGTTCGTCGCAGGCGACCTCGAGTCCGATGCGGACCGTCGTCTTCATCGGCTCAGTCGTAGAGCAGGAAGTGGCGCCGGCGGATCCGGAACAGGTCGAGCTCCTTCTCCCAGCTCGCGACGATCGCGTCGGGCTCGGTGTCGGCCAGGATCGCCTGCATGCTGGCCTCGTGCAGCAGCAGCCGGTCGAGGCTCTTCGTCTGCCAATCGGCGGCGAACAGCCGGTGCAGCGCGCTCATCACGTGCATGCCGAGCCGCACCGGTTCGAACGTGCGCCAGTCGGTGATCACGAAGTTGACGCCGCCGCACTCGACGCCGGCGTGTTTGCTCGAGTCCGGCGTGAAGCGGATCGGCACGAAGGTGACGCCCGGCAGGCCGCGCCCGCGGAGGTCCGCGGCCAGCTGCCGGCCGTCGATCCACGGCGCGCCGAGCACCTCGAACGGCGTGTCGGTGCCGCGGCCGACCGAGACGTTGGTGGTCTCGACCAGACCGATGCCGGGGTAGAGCAGCGCCTCGGTGAGGCTGCGCATGTTCGGCGACGGGTCGATCCAGCAGAGCCCGGTGCGGTCCCAGAGGTCGGCGCGCTGCCAGCCCTCGCAGGCGACGATCTCGAGCTCGACGCGGATGGCGTCCTCGCCGGCCATCATGCGCGCGAGCTCGCCGGCGGTCATGCCGTGACGTAGGGGGACCCGGTGCGCGCCGACGAAGTTCTGCCGTTCCTTCTCGAGCACCGGGCCGGCGGTCGCGAGCCCGCCGATCGGGTTCGGCCGGTCGAGCACCACGAAGCGCAGATCGTGTTCACCGGCGGCCTCGAGGCAGTTCCGCATCGTCGCGACGTAGGTGTAGAAGCGGCAGCCGATGTCCTGGATGTCGAACACCAGGGTGTCGACGCCCGCGAGCATCGCCTCGGTCGGCTTGCGGGTCTCGCCGTAGAGCGAATGCACCAGAAGGCCGATCGCCGCGTCGCGGCTGTCGGCGACCTTCTCGTCGAGCACACCGTCCCAGCCGTGCTCGGGCGAGAACAGCGCCACCAGCTCGACGTCCGCGGCGGCGGCGAGCACGTCGACGGTGCGGCGGCCGTCGGCGGTGCGACCGGTGTGGTTGGTGATCAGGCCGATCTTGCGGCCGTGCAGGCGGGCGCAGCCGTCGGCGGCGAGCACGTCGATGCCGGTCTTGACCTGGGCGATGGCGGACGACGCGAAGGCCGGGAGCAGCAGGGCGAGCGGAAGGGTTCTCATGACGGTTGCGGGGCGAAGAAGACGGTCGCGATGCCGCCGACCAGCACGGTGGTGCCGGCGCTCAGGACGCCGTGCCAGGGCCACGCGATCGCGCCGGCCGGCAGGCCGAAGCTGACGACGACGATCGCGACGATACCGGCGCAGAGGCCGACGAGCGATGCGGCGCGCGAGCGGCGTCGCAGCAGCGCGAGCACGAACAGGCCGAGGATCACGCCGGTCGTGATCGTCGCGATGCCGAGCACCTGGTTGACGACGGCGCCGCGGCCACCGAGACCGCTGACGCCGACCGCGACCTGCGCGACCGCGAACAGTACGGTCGCGGCGCGCGCCGCGCGCAGCGCGAACGGTTCGTCCTTCCGGTGGCCGGTGATCGGCAGCACGAAGTCGTTCACCAGCGCCGACGCCGACGCCGACAGCGAGCTCGACAGCGTCGACATCGCGGCCGAGAACACCGAGCCGAGCACGATGCCGACCAGCGGTGTCGGCAGGTGCTTGACGATGAAGTCGGCGAACACCGCGTCGTTCGAGGCGAACTCGCGGTGGGCGTAGAACGCGGCCAGGCCGAGACCGAGCACCAGGAAGATCGCGAACTGCGCCAGCACGACCGGGCCGCTCCACAGCAGCGCGCGTTGGGCCTCGCGGAGGTTGCGAGCCGACAGGTAGCGCTGCACGATCAGTTGGTCGACACCGTGGCTGCCGATCGACAGCACGGCGCCGCCGATCAGGCCGGCCCAGAACGTGTAGGCGCTGCCGAAGTCCCAGCCGAAGTCGAAGAACGCCGCGGTGTCGACGCCCTGCAGCGCGCTGCCGATGCCGCCGTCGAGGTCGCCGTGCAGCACCACCAGCGCGGCGATCGCGCCGAGCATGTAGACCGCGAACTGGATCACGTCGGTCCAGACCACCGCCTTGATGCCGCCGAGCACGGTGTAGAGCACGGTCGCGCCGCCGACGAACGCGACCGCCTGCCACAGCGCGCAGCCGAGCATGATCTGCAGCACGACCGCGGCGAGGTAGAGCCGCAGGCCGTCCGCGAGCGTGCGCGTGATCAGGAACAGCGCGCTCGCGATCGTGCGCACCGCCGGGCCGCTGCGCACCCGCAGCACGTCGTAGGCGGTGAACAGCTCGCCCTTGAAATAGAGCGGCAGCAGCACGCCGCTCGCGATCACGCGGCCGACGATGTAGCCGAGCGGCAGCTGCAGGAAGCGCAGGTCGCCGCGGTGGTAGGCGATCCCGGGCACGCTGAGGAAGGTCGCGGTGCTGGTCTCGGTCGCGACGATCGAGATCAGCAGTGCCCACCACGGCAGGTTGCGGCCGCCGAGCAGGTAGTCGGACGCGCTCTTCTGACCGCGGCTGATCCACAGGCCGAACGCGATCGTCGCGATCACGTAGGCGATCAGGATGGTGAGGTCGAGGCTGCCGATGGTCATCGCGCGCGCCCAGCTATACCGACTGCGGGCCGCGAGATCTTCAGTACAGCGTGATGCGGTGGGCGTTGCTGGTGCCGAACGGCAGCGGCGAGGCCGCGCCGGCGTCGAAGGCCGCGGCCTGCATCGCGAAGAACACCCCGCTCAGACTCGGATCGTTCGGAATCGGGAATGCGAGCGCGGCATGACCGGCGAACGTCGGCCCTCGGGTGTTGCCGGTGCCGGCCGCCAGCAGCACCGCGGCGAGCGCATCGGTGTGCTGCAGACAGCTCGGCGGCAGCCCGGTCACCGCCGTCGAGGTGAAGTTCGGATCCCAGCCGAGCACCGCGAAGACAGCGGCGCCGGCCGGGTTGCCGCTGGTCTCGAAGAAGAAGTCGGTGTTGCCGAGCTGCGGCGCCTCGTTGGTGAACGCGGTAGGAAACCAGCCGGTCGAGAGCGGGCAGCCGAGGCCGTGGGGGACCGAGCCGACGTCGTCGAGCTGGCTGCAGTAGAGCCGGAACTTCGGCGCGTTCGGGGTCTGCGCGGTCCAAGAGCCGGTGCCGCTGCGGGTCTGGTAGGGCAGCGTCGTGAGCCCGCCGGGCTCGGTCATCGGCTGGCTGAAGCCCGGCTCGATCCAGACCAGCCAGACCGGCACGTTCGGTTGCAGCACGACGAGCTGGTCGAGGTTGCAGCCCTGCCACGCCGCCGGCCGCGCGTTGCTGATCTGCCAGGCGCCGCCGCCGAGCCGCGCACCGGGCGCGCCGCCCTGGTCGTCGCGGAGCTCGAGCGCCATGAAGCGGTCACCGGTCAGCGTCGTGTTGGCGGTGAACACGCGCGCGGCCTGCACCACGAGGCCGGCGGCCGGCGTGACCTGCCAGGCGAACGAGTTCTCACCGGCGAAGCCGTACGAGGTGATCGCGCCGCTGGCGACGGAGGTCGCGTCGTTGGCGGCGAGGCACGGTGGCGTCTGGGCCGCGAGCGGGACGGCGGGGGCGAGGAGAGCGAGCAGAGTTGGGCGGAGCATGGCCGTGGGATCCGGGGGGGCAGGTGGGCGAGGATACTCGGCGGCGTGGCCGGCTCCGACTTTCCGTGCACAGTTCGCGGCTGGCGGTCTAGACTGCCGGCCGACAAACGCGATGACGCACCTCGACCTCAGCGCTCTGACGACCGAGTCGCGCAACCCGCGCACCGAAGAGCTCGACGCGATGTCGACGCTCGATCTGGTGCGGGCGATGAACGACGAGGACCGTCGCGTCGCCGACGCGGTCGCCGTCGCGCTGCCGCAGATCGCCGAGGCGGTCGACGCGATCGCGACCCAGCTGCGCAAGGGCGGCCGCCTGATCTATGTCGGCGCCGGCACCTCGGGCCGGCTCGGCGTGCTCGACGCCGCCGAGTGCCCGCCGACGTTCTCGGCCGATCCGCGCCAGGTGCGCGGTCTGATCGCCGGCGGGCCGAACGCGTTCTTGCGCGCGGTCGAGGGCGCCGAAGACGATCCGGCGCTGGCGGCGAGCGATCTCGAGCAGCTCGATCTGCGCGCCAAGGACGTCGTAGTCGGCATCGCCTCGAGCGGCCGCACGCCGTACGTGCTGGGCGCGCTGCGCTACGCCGAGAAGCAGGGCGCGGTGACGATCGCGCTGACCTGCAACGCCGGCAGCCCGGCGTCGTCGGCGGCGAAGATCGCGATCGAGGTCGTCACCGGGCCCGAGATCATCACCGGCAGCACCCGGCTGAAGGCCGGCACCGCGACCAAGATGGTGCTCAACATGCTGACCACCGGCGCGTTCGTGCGGCTCAACAAGACCTACGGCAACCTGATGGTCGATCTGCAGGCGAGCAACGAGAAGCTCGTCGCGCGCAGCGTGACGATCGTCGGCTCGGCCACCGGCAAGAGTCGCGAGGAGGCGGAGCGCGCGCTCGGCGAGTGCGACGGCGAGGTCAAGACCGCGATCGTCGCGCTGCAGAAGGGCGTCGACCCGGCGACCGCGCGCACGCTGCTGTTCCACTGCACCGGCAGCGTGCGGGAAGCGCTCGGCTCGTGACCGCCGCGCCGCCCGGCGAGGGCCGGCCGGCGTCCGGCCGCTGGCTCGGGCTCGATGCGCTGCGCGGGCTGTCGATCGCGGCGATGATCCTGGTCAACAACCCGGGCCGTTGGGGTGCGAAGTGGCAGTACGCGCCGCTACGCCACGCCGATT
>JAGQRB010000493.1 GCA_020425925.1 Planctomycetota bacterium | reverse complement strand
GTCGCGTTTCGCGGCGCGCCGAAGCGTCCGGTGCTGCTCGGTGTGTGGTCGCCCGGTTGCGAGGTCTGCGCGCAGACGATCGGTGCGCTCGCGGCGGCGCCGGCGCTGCTCGCGGCGGCCGACTTCGACGTCGTCTACCTCGGCCTGCAGGCCGGCTCCGAGCAGGCCGTTGCCGCCCTGCGCTTCCGCGAGTTGCTGGGTGAGGACGTCGCCGCCGCCGCGATCCTGCGCCAGCGGCCCGCGAGCTCCGACGTGCGTCAGGCGCTCGCCGCCGTGCTCGCGGCGGTGCTCGGACGCGGCGAGCTCACCACGCCAGGCGCGTTCCTGATCGATGCCGAGGGGCGGCTGCAGGTGTGCTACTTCGGACCGATCGAGGTCGAACAGCTGGTCGGCGACGTCGAGCGATTCGGTCGTGCGAAGGCCGCCGACAACCGACGCTCCCATCGCGGCGGCAGCTGGGCGTTCTACGTGCCGCGCGCGTGGCAGCCGGTCGTCGCGGCGTTCGCGCAGCGCGGCTTGCCACGCGACGCCGGGTTCTACGCGCGGCTGCGAGACCGCTAGACTTCGACATTGCCCCTCCGAACCATCATGCGACTCCATCCGCTCCTCGTCCTCTCCACGCTCGTCGCCGCCGCGGCCGCGCAACGCGTCTCCGAGACCGAGCCGAACGGCACCAGCGCGCAGGCCCAGATCGTCGCGCTCGGTGTGCAGATCGACGCGCACCTCACGGCCGGTGAGCAGGATTGGTTCGGGTTCACGACCACCGGTGGGCACGTCGCGATCCACTCCCACGCCGCCATCGACGTCGACACCGTGTTCGAGCTGTTCGACGGCAGCGGCACGAACCTGCTGGCGGTCAACGACGACACCGACGGGCTGTTCAGCATGCTGTCGGTGAATCTCGCGGCCGGCTCCTACCGGCTCCGCGTCACCGGCTGGGGGCCGACGACCGCCGGCGACTACCACCTCGAGTTCGGCGCAACCGCGACGATCGCCGCCACCGGCAGCGAGAGCGAGCCGAACGACGCGCTGGCGCAAGCCGACGCGATCGCCGGCGGCGATGTGCTCGATGCGAGCCTGTCGAACGCGGGCGATCAGGACTGGTATCGCCTGACGCTGACCGCGCCGCGCACCGGCGTCTGGTTCGAGATCGTCGAGGGCGGCACGCCGTGGGTGAGCAATCACCGCTGGGAGATCTACGACGCCGGCGGCGGTGCGCTGGGCCCGACGTCGACGTTCGGCAGCAACGCCGGCGACAGCAGCCCGACCGCGATCCGCAGCAGCGAGGTGCGGTCGTGGCCGGCGGGCACCTACTACCTCGTCGTCCGGCACAGCTCGTTCCCGCTCGGGCTCGGCAACGCGGTCGCGCAGGGCAACTACCGCCTGCGGGTCACGACGATGCCGATGGGGGCGAGCCCGACGGTCGAGTCCGAACCGAACGACACGATCCAGACCGCGGATCCGGTCGCACTCGGCAGCGGCATCGCGGGCTCGATCACCGGCAGCGGCGGCGCCGATCCGAGCGACATCTTCGGTCCGTTCACGATCAGCTCCCCGATCGTCGTTCAGTTCCAGACCATGCAGGGCAACGCGAACGCGCTGCTCGATTCGACGATCCGACTGCTCGACGGCAACGGTGATCCGGTGACGCAGTGGACCGTCGGCAACCTGCTGAGCCCGACCAGCCACGCGCGCGCGACGGTGAACTTCGCCCGCAACGAGACCTGGTACCTCGAGGTGCGTTCGCCCGGCACCGCGGTATCGCAGGCCGGCAGCTACGTGCTCGAGATCGGCGCCAGCGCGTCGCCCTACGTGCTCGCGGGCTACGACATCGCGGAGGTCAACGGCCTCTGCCTCGGCAGCAACGGGCTGCGCCCGACGCTCGCGGTCGACACGCCGACCGAGCGCCCCGTGCTCGGTACGACGTTCAGCCGGCGCGTGAAGTTCCTGCCGCCGTTCGCGCCGTTCTTCCTGATCGAAGGGCTCTCGGACGAGCTCGCACTCGGCTCGCTGCCGTTGCCGTACGATCTCGGACTCAACGGCGCGCCGGATTGCTACGTGCACGTCGACCCGGTGGCGACCGCGCTCTATCTCGGCAACGCCGGCGGGTCAGTCGAGCTGAACTCGGCGCTGCCGAACTCGGTGATGTTCCGCGGCATCGGGATCTACGAGCAGGCGGTCGTGCTCGACCTGCCCGCGAACACGCTCGGCATCACGTCCTCGAGCTACGCGCGCAAGCTGCTCGGCGAGCGTTGAGGCGTCAGGGTCCCTTGAAGACGACGGCCTGCCCGGTGTGGAGAGCGAGCGGCACCGCCGTGCCCTCGGCGACGAAGAACTCGTCGACCGCCTCGCGCGCGCCGGGACAGGTCGGAAAGCCGTAGTCGTCGAACACGACTGCGCCCCCGATCGCGAGCCTGGGCCAGACGAACTCGGCGCAATCGCGCACCGAGCGGTAGATGTCGGTGTCGACGTGCGCAAAGCCGATCGTCGTCGATTCGAGACCGGCGAACGTTGTCGGAATCCAGCCGGCATGGATGCACACCCGTTCGGGGCGACCGACGCGCTCCGCGACCGCCGATGCGGAGGTGTCGGCGAAATCGCCGGGCCCATGCAGGTCGCGCGCCGGGTCCGACTCGGGCATCCCGGCGAACGTGTCGAACAGTCGGACCAGCGTCGTCGTGTCTCCGAGGCGTTCCAGTGTGTCGACAAGGAACCGCGCGGTCCCACCCTTGTAGACGCCGCATTCCCAGACCTCGCCAAGTCGCCGGGTCTGCTGCAGCAGCGACCGGACTACCCACAACCGATCCGGAGTCACGAGGTCGCGCAGGCCTTCGATCTCGGCCAGGAACGCGGGGTCATGCCAGGGTTGGAACGTCGGTTGGTAGAGCTCGCGATCGGGGATCGCCCGCGCGCCCGCAAGCTCAGGCGCTGCGACTACCGCCTCGAGAGGTTTCCGGGGGGGGGAGTTCCTATTTCGCTTCCACATTCCGCGACGAGTCTACCTGGGCGCTGCCAGAACCGGCGAGCGCCGGGCGATCAATCGCAGTCGGGCGACTCGCACAGCAGCGCGAGGTCGTTGCAGGCGTTCCACAGCAGCACCATCGCCTGCTTCACGTTCGCGGCCGCGACCGGCGGCAGGTCGTCGCGCCGGCTCAGGGACACCGTGCGCTCGTAGAGTTCGAGCAGCTCGCGTTCGTCGGCGGTGAGCTCGTTGCCGAGCAGGTCGGTCTTGGTCCCGGTCATGGCGCGCTCCGCGGTGATCGTTCGGCTGGGGGAAACCGGTCGCAACGCTACGCCCGGCCGATCGGGTTCGCAAACCTCGCAGTCGGCTGAAGCCGAAACCGGGGTCCGCGCATAGAGCCTGGTGTTCGGGCAGCATGGTGCTGCCCGTAGTCGAGATGGACCAGCACACCGAACAGCAGGCCGAGGCCGCCTACGCCGAGTTTCGCCGCAGCCACAGTCCGCGCGCGATGGCCCGGGTGTTCGACCTGACGGGTGCGGAGCTGCTGCTGTTCGCGCGTCGATTCGCGCGCGACGCGGCGGCGGCCGAGGACCTCGTGCAGCAGACCTTCGTGCGCGCGATCGAGCGCGCCGATCGGTTCGATCCGGCGCGCCGGTTGCTGCCGTGGCTGATGGCGATCCTCGCCAACGAGGCCCGCATGCTGCGGCGGAGCGGCGATCCGGACGCGGAGCGCATCCGGCGACCCGAGGTCGTCGAG
>JAGQRB010000492.1 GCA_020425925.1 Planctomycetota bacterium | reverse complement strand
GTCACGGTCGCGCCGCGCCCGGCCACGACCCGTTCGCCGGCCAGCGGCTCGAGGTCGCCGACCGCCGCGATGCGGTCGCCGGTGAGCCGCAGCGCACCCCGGCGCACTTCGCCGAGCGGGCGCTCGCGTGGGCCGTCCATCGGCACCAGCACGACGTCTTCGAGCAACCAGCTCGCCGTCATCGCTCGGTCCCGAGCACGGTGATCTCGGCGGCGCCGGGCAACAGCGCGCATGGCGAGAGCGGCGGGCCGTCGCCGGTGTAGCTGCGGAAGCGGCCGCGCAGCTCGACCCGGGTGCCGGCGTCGTAGAGCGCCCAACGCGTGCCGTCCGGATCGAAGACCTCGGCGCGCGGCGCCGGCAGCAGCTCGAGCTGCTGCACGACGAGGTCGCGGCTGGTGGCGGGTACGCGGATGCGGCCGGCGGCGGGCACTACGTAGCTCGCGCTCAGGTGGTGGTCCTCGAACGCGGGGTAGAACGGATCCGGCACGACACCGCAGGCGGCGAGCGTCGCAGCGGTCGCCACGGTCAGGGCGCGCCGGAACGCGGACGGCGATCTTGGTCGTACGTGGGTCGGAGCTACCATGCTGGCGTATGTCCGGCGGTGTCGCGGTGCGAGGCAATCTACTCTGCGTGACCTGGTCCGCGGCGCAAGGGCACGTCTTCTTGTTCGACCTCGGTGCCCGGCAGCGGGTCTCGGCCTGGTCGATGCCGGCCGGCGAACGCGGCTACTCCGACGCCGCCGGAGTCGCGATGGACGAGCACTTCCACCTGTTCGTCGCCGACCCGCACAGCCATCGCGTGCGCCACTTCAGCGCGTTCGGTCGCCACCTCGGCGACTTCGGCAGCAGTCCGCCCGCGACCGGTGACGCCGGCCGCGACCGCGCCGGCGTGCTCGAGCGACCGCTCGCGGTCGCGTTGCTCGGCCGCACGATCGTCGTCGCCGGCGGCGATCGGCCGCGGCGGTGCGGTGTGCAGCGTTTCGCGCCGGACGGCGGGGCGCTGTCGCCGCTGCGCTCGAGCGGCGACGTCGAGGAACGCTTCGGCGCGCCGCAGGCGGTCTGGGCCGACCGCGCCGGGCTGCTGGTGGCCGATACGCTCGCCGGCCGGGTGCAGCGCTTCCGACCCGACGGTCGGTTCGTCGCCGCGGTGCCGTGTGCCGAACACGGCGTGCTGTCGCGGCCGGTAGCGGTCGCGCGCGGCGCCGACGGCGCGATCCTGGTGATCGATCGCGGCGATCGCGCCGGACTGCGCCGACTCAGCGCCGAGGGCCGCGAACTCGAGATACCGCCGGCGTTCGCCGACCACTGCCGCGACGCGACCGCGCTGACGATCGACGAACGCGGTCGGCTGTACGTGCTCGACGCGCACGGCGAACGCGTGCAGCGTTTCACCGCGGCGCTCGACTTCGATGCCTGCATCGTCGACCTCGCCGAACACCTGACCGACTACGAGCCGAGGCACGGCGATTCGTGAACGACAACTCGCGCGAGCTCTCCGCGTTCGACATCGGCTGCGTCGTCGTCGGCGGCATCATCGGCGTCGGCATCTTCTTCACGCCGCAGCGCGTCGCGGTCGCGGTCGACACCCCTGGCCAGGTGCTGCTGGCGTGGGGCCTCGGCGGTGCGCTCGCGGTGCTCGGCGCGATCGTGTTCGCCGAGCTCAGCCTGGCCGTTCCCGGCCACGGCGGCACGTTCCGCTACCTGCAGCAGGCCTTCGGTCCGCGGCTCGCGTTCTACTACGGCTGGGCCAACTGGCTGGTGATCCAGGCCGGCGCCGCCGGCATCGTCGCGTTGCTGCTGGTGAACCATCTGCGGTTCGCGCTCTGGCCGGAGGCCGAGTGGTCGGAAACCACCCGCGTGCTCGCGGCCGCGGCCGTCGTGCTCGGCTTCACCGCGATCAACGTCGTCGGCCTGCGCACCGGCAAACGTGTGCAGAACGCGCTCACCGTGCTCAAGGTGCTGGCGCTGGCCTGGCTCGTCACGCTGGCCTGGTTCGAGCCGCGCTCCGGTGCCGCGATCGCGCCGCCGGCGCCGAGCGGGCGCTCGCTGCCGGCGATGCTCGCGGCGGCGATGCTGCCGGTGCTGTTCGCGACCGGCGGCTGGCAGCAGGGTTCGTTCGTCGCGGGCGCGGCGCGCCACCGCCGCAGCGTCGCGCTCGGCATCCTCGGCGGGGTCGCGGTCGTGGTCGTGACCTACATGACGGTCAACAGCGCCTACCTCGACCTGCTCGGCTTCGAGGGCGCGCGCGCCAGCAGCGAGATCGGTGCCGCCGCTGCCGAGGCCGCGCTCGGCGCCGACGGCGGCCGCGTGCTCGCCGCGATGGTCGTGGTCTCGGCCGCGGGCATCCTCAACACGATCTGCCTGGCGCCGCCCTACGTGCTCTACGCGCTGGCGCAGGAGCGGTGCTTCCCGGCGGCGTTCGGCCGGCTGCACTCGCGCTTCGGCACGCCGGTGCTCGGCGTGCTCGGACAGGGGCTGTGGGCCGTGCTGCTGCTGCTGCTGGCACACTGGGCGATCGCGCGGCTGGCGTCGAGCTCGACCCAGGACACGCTCGGGTTCGTGACCGACGGCGTGGTCTACGTCGACTGGCTGTTCTTCATGCTGTGCGGCGTCGCGCTGCTGACGTTGCGCTCCCGCGGTGCCACCCGCGCGCCGTTCGGCGGTGTCGTCGCGCTCGCGTTCACGCTCGGTGCGGCGACGGTGACGATCGGTGCGATCTGGGTGCAGCCGGTCGCTTCGCTGGTCGGCACGCTGCTCGTGCTCGCCGGCACGTTCTTCCGGCCGCGTCGTGCGAGCCGCTGACGGTTCCTCGATTGCGTTCTTGCGTCGGGCCGCACACGCGGTAGAACGAGCCCGTTCGGCGTGAAGCGACCCTGCCGGTCAGCCACTCCGGCACCCGATGTGGAGAACGTTCCACAGCGAGGGTGACGACGAGTGGGGCAGAGTGCGGCTTCGCGACGGCGGTTCGTCCCGTGTTCGGGGTGTGTGGCTCGTTGATCGTTTGGGAGGGGTTTCTTGGACCGGATCCGCATTCGAGGTGGTCGCCCGCTGGGTGGCTCGGTCGCTGTCTCGGGCAGCAAGAACGGCGCGTTGCCGATCCTGGCAGCGTCGCTGCTCGTCGACGGCCCGATCGTGCTGCGCAACATGCCGCAGCTCACCGACATCAAGAACCTGCTGCGCATCCTCGGCAAGCTCGGCGTCGTCCACAGCTGGCGACCCGACGGCGCGCTCGAGATCGAGGCCAAGGACAAGACGCTCTACACCGCGCCCTATGACCTGGTCCGCACCATGCGTGCGAGCTTCGTCGTGCTCGGCCCGCTCTGGGCGCGGCGCGGCGTGGCGCGGGTGAGCTACCCGGGCGGCTGCGTCTTCGGCCATCGACCGGTCGACCTGCACCTCAAGGGCCTGCGCGACATCGGCGCCAAGGTCGACCTCGCGGACGGCTACGTCACGCTGAGCTCGCGCCCGACCGGCGGTGTGGTGTTCCTCGGTGGCAACATGGGCTCGACCGTGCTAGGCACCGCGAACGTCGTGATGGCGGCGACGCTCGCCAGCGGCACGACCTACCTCGAGTCGGCGGCGATGGAGCCCGAGATCGAGGACCTCTGCCGGTTCCTCAACGCCTGCGGTGCCCGGATCGCCGGCATCGGCAGCCACCTGCTGACGATCGAGGGAGTCGAGACGCTGACCGGCTGCGAATGGGACATGATCCCGGATCGCATCGAGGCCGGCACGTTCCTGTGCGGCGCGGTGATGATGAACAGCGACGTCACGGTCCAGCGCTGCGAGCCGATGCACCTGCTCGCCGTGATCGATCGCATGCGCGCCGCCGGTGCCGACATCGAGGTCGGTCGCGACTACATCCGCAACATCCCGACGGCGTCGGGGCGGCTGTCGGCCGTCGACGTCACGACGATGGCGTACCCGGGTTTCCCGACCGACCTGCAGGCTCAGTTCATGGCGCTGATGGCGCGCGCCGACGGCGTCTCCGTGATCACCGAGAAGATCTACCCCGAGCGCTTCATCCACGCCTCCGAGCTGACGCGGCTCGGCGCCCGGATCCGGCGTGAGGGGCCGAGCGCGATCGTCGAAGGCACCGACGAGCTGCGCGGGGCGCCCGTGATGGCCAGCGACCTGCGCGCGTCCGCGAGCCTCGTGATCGCCGGCCTCAGCGCGCGCGGCGCCACCGACGTGCGGCGGGTGTACCACATCGACCGCGGCTACGAGCGCATCGAGCAGAAGCTGCACGCGATCGGCGCCGACATCGAGCGCATCAACGACGGCTAGCCGGTCGGCTGCTCGGCGGAACGATCGCCAGGCGGAACGATCGCTAGACAATACGTCGACCAGGCGGAACGTCGCCGTCCGGCAGCTCGAGCGTGGCTTCGAGCCGGCCGTCCGCCAGCCGATGCGACAGGCGGGCGCCGATCCCGTCGCAGAGCTCGTGCGCCAGCGCGAGCCCGAGCCCGAAATGCGGTCGATCGCCGGCGGTGCGTGACTCGTCGGCGCGCCAGAACCGTTCCCCGAAGCGCTGCACGTCGGTGGGATCGAGATGGCTCGCGGGGTTCTCGAGCCGGACCACGGCGCCGCCGGTCGGTGTCGCGCGGACCGCGCACCGGATCGGGCCGCCGCTGCCGTGCTCGCGCGCGTTGTCGATCAGATTCGCGAGGATCATCCGCACCGCGACCGGGTCGGAGGTGACGGCGACGTCCGCAGCCACGTCGAGCTCGATCGGCGCGGCGGCGTCCGGTCCGGCGGCGGCGAGCTCGCGCACCAGGGCGCCGAGGTCGAAGCGCTCGCGCTGTAGCGGCAGCGCTTCGCCGCGGGGGCGCGCCAGGCGCAGCACGATCTCGGTCAGCGTTGCCATGCGGCGCGCGATGTCGCGCGCGGTCGCGACCGTGCGGCGCAGACCGGTCTCGCCGTCGGACCATCGCAGCGTGACCTCGGTCAGGCTCATGAGCTCGCTGACCGGCGTGCGGAGCTCGTGCGCCATGTTGGCCGCGACCCGCCGTTCGCGCTCGAGCGCCTCCCGCACGCGGCCGAGCAGTTCGTCGATGCGGTGCGCGATCGGCGCGAGCTCGCGCGGCAGCCCGTCGGCCGTCAGCGACCCGGGCGGCGCACCCGGTGCGAGTCGCCCGACCTCCTCGCCGAGCTGCTCCAGCGGCCGCAGGCCGAGCCCGACCAGCAGGGTGACCGCGATCGACGAAGCGAGCGAGAGGCCGAGCGCGATCAGAGCCACCGACAGCCGCAGGTTGGCGAGGCTGGCGTCGAGCGGCGCGCGGCCGATCGCGACGACCGCGACCGCGGTCGGAATAGCCGCCGCGGCTACCGTGCCGGCGCCGCGCTGGTGGCGGATTTCGCCGCCGCGATCCTCGCGGTAGTTCGGATGCCCTTCGGTGACCGCGTACTCCAGCACGGCGGCTCGGCCGGGACGGCCGTCGGGCAGCTCGAGGTCGCAGAACGCATCGTCGCCCGCGGCGGTCGGCGGGCGCGGCAGGTCGGCCCCGGCGAGCGAGCGCGAGCGTTCGACGACGGTGCCGTCGGCGAGCCAGATCTGGAAGTAGCTCGGCTGCGGCTGCGGCAGGTAGTCCGGGATGATCTCGTCGCTGAACTCGAGCACCACGCCGCCGCCG
>JAGQRB010000491.1 GCA_020425925.1 Planctomycetota bacterium | reverse complement strand
GTCGTGCCGCAGCGCCGGGCAGTAGGTGCGCCCGAACCAGATGATCTGCAGGTGCAGTTCGTTCCAGCGCTCGGCCGGGAAGGTGCGCTTGAGGTCGCGCTCGGTCTGCACGACGTTGCGACCCGAGCTCAGGCCCCAGCGCCACGCCAGCCGGTGGATGTGGGTGTCGACCGGAAACGCCGGCTGACCGAAGGCCTGGGCCATCACGACGCTCGCGGTCTTGTGGCCGACGCCCGGCAGTGTCTCGAGCACGGCGAGATCGCGCGGCACTTCGCCGTCGAACTCGGTCGCGATGCGGCGCGACAGGCCGGCGATCGCCCTCGCCTTCTGCGGCGCGAGTCCGCACGTCCTGATCTTCGCCTGGATCGTACGCACCGGCAGTGCCGCCATCGCCGCCGGCGTCGCGGCGGCGGCGAACAGGCCTGGCGTGACCTGGTTGACGCGCTCGTCGGTGCACTGCGCCGACAGCACGACCGCGACCAGCAGCGTGAATGGATCGTCGTGCGCGAGTGGCACCACCGGCGCCGGGAACTCGCGGTCGAGGATCTCCTGGATCCGTGCTGCGCGTTCCTGCCGCTTCATTCGGAACACCACGCTAACCGCGGTGCGGAATGCGCTACAAGGGCGCTCGCGTGAAGCTGAAGCTGCCCTCGTTGGTTTCGAACCTCGTCGACCGGGTTCGAACGAGCCTCTGGTTCGTGCCTGCACTCGCGATGGTGGGCGCACTGGTGCTCGCCGGGATCTCGCTCCGCGTCGATGCCGCGACCGGCAAGAAGACGCTGAGCGCGCTGCCCGGCATCGACCGGGTCGGCGTCGAAACCGCCCAGACGATCCTGTCGACGTTGGTCGGCTCGCTGATGACCGTCATCGGCGTCGTGTTCTCGATCACGGTCGTCAGCCTGACGCTGGCGTCGTCGCAGTTCGGGCCACGGTTGCTGCGCAACTTCCTGCGCGATCGCGTGACGCAGCTCTGCTTCGCCGCTCTGCTCGGCACGTTCCTCTACAGCCTCGTGGTGTTCGTCGCGATCGGCGGTCAGGACGATCAGCGTTTCGTTCCCGAGATCAGTCTCGCCGCCGCCGTGCTGATGGCGGTCGGGAGCGTCGGTGTGGTGTCCTACTTCGTGCACCACGTCGGCGCCGGCATCCAGGTCTCGAGCGTGGTGGCGAGCGTCGCCGACGAACTCGCCGGCACGGTCGAGTCGCTGTTCCCCGAGCCGATCGGGCAGCCGAGCGAGGATCGGCCGGCCGATCGCGATGTGATCCGGGCGGCGCTCGCGGTCCCGGGTGTCGCGACCGTCGCGGCGAAACGCGGCGGCTACCTGCGGGTGGTGCGCACCGAGCTGCTCATGGACCTCGCGGCGAAGCACGACCTCGTGATCGACCTGCTGGTGCGGCCCGGTGCGTTCCTCGTCGCCGGACTGCCCGTGATGCGCGCGGTCGGCCGGCGCGGTGAGCCCGCGCCTGCGGCTGCCGTCGACGAGCTCGCCGGCACGTTGATCACCGGCACCGAGCGGACGTCGGTTCAGGATCTCGAGTTCCCGTTCGATCAGCTGGTCGAGGTCGCGCTGCGGGCGCTGTCGCCAGGCATCAACGATCCGCGCACCGCGATCAACTGTGTCGATCGGATCGGTGAGGCCATTGCCCGTCTCTCCGGGCGGCGGTTCCCGAGCGATGTGCGTTGCGACGAAGACGGCGAGCCGCGCGTGCTGGCGCCGATCGTGTCCTTCGGGGCCTTGCTGCGCACCGGCTTCGTGCGGATCGCGCGCGCGGCCCGCCGTGCCGAGGCGCGCGAGGTGACGGCCGCGATCGGCCGCGCCCTGCGTCGTGTGGCCACCGTGACCGAAGACGTAGGACGGCGTCGGCTCTCTGCCGGGCTCGCGCGCGAGCTCGCCGGTCGGCGCGAGTGAGGTTGTCCCGGTCCGCTACACTTCGCGCCGCGCGGTGTGCGCATCGCGAACGCGCGCACGCCATCCGGTATCCGGTCCGGCATTTGCCGCTCGTTCGGTGGAGGAATCTGACGTGAACCACCTCATCGCACGTTTCGCAGCCGGCACGCTCGGCGCTCTGGGCCTGAGTGCGCAGACGCCGCAGTACGACATCGAGCTGCTCGGTCCCGGCCACCTGATCAACGACATGAACGAAGCCGGCGAGGTCGTCGGCTGGACCATCGTCGGTGGTGTGCAGGCGTTCCTCGTCGGACCGAACCACCCGTACGAGGTCCTGCCGCTGCCGGCCGGCTACAGCTCGGCGTGGGCGCAGGGCATCAACGATCACGGCGTCGTCGTCGGCTCGGCCGCGGTCGGCGGCTTCCCCGAGTTCGGCCAGGCGGTGGCGTGGCGACCCGACGGGGTCGGCGGCTACACGATCGAGTTCCTCGGTCAGCTGCCGGGCCACACCAGCAGCGTCGCCTACGACGTCAACAACCGCGGCGACATCGTCGGTGTGTCGATCCAGCCCGGCTTCCAGGGCGGGCCGACGGTCTGGTTCAACTCGCCGGGCGGCGTGCAGAACATCAGTGCGCTCGGCGCGCCATCGTCGCCGAAGCAGATCAACGACGCGGGCGTCGTCGTCGGCATCTCGGGTGGCCTGTTCGACATCGACACGCTGCAGGGCAGCCCGCTACCGCCGTTCCCGTCGGGCTGGACCGGCTTCCAGGGTTGGGCGATCAGCGACACCGGTGAGCTCGCCGGCACCGGGCTGCACGGCTCGCAGCGCAGCGCCGCGATCTGGACCCAGGCCGGCGGCTGGCAGTCGATCAGCCCGGTGTTCGGCCAGTCGGCGAACGTGCAGGCGTTCGACATCAATGACGGCGGTCTCGCCAGCGCCGAGATCCCCACCCC
>JAGQRB010000050.1 GCA_020425925.1 Planctomycetota bacterium | reverse complement strand
GATCCCGTGCTGCTGACGATCGGGGTGGCGTCGAGCGTGCACTTCGTCGAGTCCTGGCGAACCGGCCTCGCCGAAGGCCTCGATCCGGTCGCGGCCGCCGACCGGGCCCGCCGGCGCCAGCGCGCGCCGCTGCTGCTGGCGACCGGCACGACGATGGTCGGGCTGTTGTCGATGGCGACCAGTCGAACGCCCGCGGTCGTCGACTTCGGCATCCGCGCCGCGTTCGGCATCGCGCTGCTGCACGCGCTGCTCTTCGTGCTGCTGCCGCGCTGGCTCGCGGTCCAGCGGCCGCTGGCGATCCCGACCGCCGGCGATGCGGCCGGTCGGTGGTTCCACTGGCTGATCACCCGGCGCACCGCGCTCAGTGCGGGGGCGGTGGCGGTCTCCGTGCTCGCGTTCGCCGGTCTGCCCCGGCTTGCAGCCGACAACGATCCACTCGACCTGCTGCCGCCGCGCGAGCCGTGCCTGGTCGCGTTCGACGAGCTCGCGGCCCATCTCGGCGGCGTCGAGGTCTTTCACGTGCTGGTGCCGCCGGAGAGTCCGGCGACCGATCTCACCCGGCTGCTGCCGTTCCTCGGCGGCCTGCAGACGCTGCCCGGCATCGTCGGGCCGGCCGGGCCGCTGCTGCGCGGCGCCGATGGCGCACTCGCGGCCCCGGTGTTGCTCGCACCCGGCGGCAGCGCCGAGCGCGAGCAGCTGTTCGACGGGATCGAACGGGCGGCGAGCGTGCTCGGTCTCGACGGCACCGCGCCGGTGGGCTCGGCGGTGCAGATCGCGCGCGATTCGCAACGCCTGCTGGCGGGGCTCGCGGGTAGCACCGTGCTCGCGATCGTCCTGCTCGGCGTCGGCATCTGTATCGGGCTGCGCTCGGTTCGCCTCGGCATCGTCGGCATCGTGCCGATGGTCGTCGCCTGCGCGTGGATCTACGGCGCGATCGCCTGGCTCGAGCACCCGGTGTCGGTCGCGACGGCGATGATCGGCTGCACGATGCTCGGCCTGATCGTCGACAACGCGCTGCACCTGCTGCACAGCTACCGGCACGCGCGGTCCGGCCTGTCGCCGGCGCGCGCCGCGGTCGCGAGCCTCGCCGCGGTCGGCCGGCCGGTCTGGGTCTCGAGCTTCCTGCTGATCGTCGGCTTCTCGGCGGCGGCGACGAGCCGGCTGTCCTCGACCGTCGAGTTCGCCCTGCTGGCGTGCTCGACGATCGCGGTCGCGGCGTTCGGTTGCCTGGTGCTGTTGCCGCTGCTGCTGGTCGCGGCCCCCGATCGACCCGGAGTCGCCGATGCAGTGTGACGTGCTGGTGATCGGCGCCGGGCCGGCCGGCAGCTCGTTGGCGCACCGCCTGGCGCGCGCCGGCTTCGCGGTTCGCCTCGCCGACCGCAAGGTGTTCCCACGTCCGAAGCCGTGCGGTGAGTTCCTGAGCCCGCAGTGCGCGCCCTATCTCGATGAGCTCGGGCTGCGCGGTGAGCTGGCGGCGCTCGGCCCCCGGCTCGTGCGCGGCATGTTCCTGAACTGCGGTGAGATCCGCGCAGCCGGCCGGTTCAGGCGCCTGGCGACCGCTGGGGCCGATGCACTCGCCGGATTCGGCATCCGGCGTGAGCGTTTCGACGAGCTGCTCCGTTCCGCCGCCGTCGCTGCCGGCGCCGAGTGGTTGCCGCGCCATTCGCTCGAGGGCCTGATCCGGACGGGCGACGGCGTCGTCGTCGGAGCCCGCCTACGCGATGGTGGCGGCGAACCGGTCGAGTGTCGCGCGCGCTGGGTCGTCGGCGCCGACGGAGTGCATTCGCGGGTCGCGCGTGAGCTCGGCGTGCAGCGTACCGTCCCGTGGCTCGATCGCTTTGCGCTGGTCACGCACTTCCGCGGCGTCGAGCCGGCGCCGTTCGCCGAGGTGCACCTGTTCCCCGGCGGCTTCTTCGCGGCAACGACGGTCGACGACGAGCTGTTCAGCATGAACCTGATCGTGCCGCGTGCGGTGCTGCGCGGGTCCGAGCGCGGCGCCGACGGCTGGGACGGGTTTTTCGCCGGCGCGCTGGCACGGGCACCGCGGCT
>JAGQRB010000490.1 GCA_020425925.1 Planctomycetota bacterium | reverse complement strand
TCTGCATCGTGCCGATGCGGGTCGCGAACTCGCCGGTGATCAGCGAGGACCGCGCCGGAGCACACACCGGCGAGGTGGCGAAGGCATTGGTGAAGCGGACGCTGGCGGCGGCGAGCCGATCGAGGTTCGGCGTCGCCACCGTGGCGTCACCGTAGCACGGCAGCCACGGGCTCATGTCCTCGACGACGAGCCAGAGGATGTTCGGCCGCGGCTCGGAGGGTGGCGCTGGGTGGACATCGCCCTGTCCGCGCACGGAACCTGCGAACGCCGCGAACGACAACAGCGACGCGACGACAAGCAACGCCGGGGTGATCCGGATCGACATGCGCCAAGTGTGCCGCCGCGGTCATCCCGACGCGATCACGACCTGATCCAGCCGATCGCCCCCGCCGCGGCCAGCATCGTGGCAGCTGCGCCGACCGCGCCGAACGCCCATACTCAGCTCATGCGGGTCCACCTCATCGACGGCACCTACGAGCTGTATCGCAACCACTTCGGGGCGCCGGCGGCCAGCACGCGGGACGGCCGCGAGGTCGGCGCCACGCGCGGGCTGCTGCGCACCCTGTGGGCCCTGCTGCGCGAACCCGAAGTGACGCATGTCGCGATCGCGTTCGACACCGTGATCGAGTCGTTCCGCAACGAGCTGTTCGCCGGCTACAAGACCGGCGACGGCATCGAGCCCGAGCTGTGGAACCAGTTCCCGCTGGCGGAGCGCGCCGCCACCGGCCTCGGCATCACGACCTGGCGCATGATCGACTTCGAGACCGACGATGCGCTGGCGACGGCCGCGGCACGCTTCGCGGCCGACGAACGCGTCGAACAGGTCGTGCTCTGCACCGCCGACAAGGACATGGCCCAGTGCGTGCGCGGCGAACACGTGGTGATGCTCGACCGCCGCAAGAAGACGGTGCTCGACGAAGCGGCCGTGGTGGCGAAGTTCGGCGTGGCCCCCGCCTCGATCCCCGACTGGCTCGCCCTCGTCGGCGACGCGGCCGACGGCATCCCGGGGATCCCGGCATGGGGCGCGGTCACCGCGGCCCGGATGCTGACGCGATTCGGCCACCTCGATGCGATCCCGCGCGAGGTCGAATCGTGGCCGCCGGGCGTGCGCGGCGCCGCGCGACTGGCGGACAACCTGTTCGGAGCCTTCGACGATGCCCTGCTCTACCGCGAGCTGGCGACGCTGCGCACCGATGTGCCGTTGGCCGAAGGGCTCGACGAACTGCAATGGCGCGGCGCCGATGCGGCGGCGTTGCAGGCGCTCGGCGATGAACTCGAGATGACCGGCTTCGTCGATCGGGTCGTCGGCGCATGACCGCACGCACGTTCATCGCGCTGCTGCTGCTGGCAGCGGGGATCCTGATCGCTTACGGCCTGCGCTCGGGTGATCATGGCGAACCGCCGACCGCGCCCCCGGTCGCGGCTGCTCCGAGAACCGCGCCCCCGGTTCCGATCGCAGCGGGCGCCGAGTCCGAGCCGATCGGCGAACGCAGCGCCATCGCCATCGCGCCGACCCCCGCGATCCACGGCATCGTCACCCGGCATGGCATCCCGGTCGCGGGTCGCGAAGTACGGTGCCGCGACCTCGCCACTGACCGTACGACGAAGACGAGGACCGCGATCGACGGCTCCTACGACTTCGCCGTCGGATCGGGCAACTTCGAGGTCAGCGTCGAGATCGGACAAGGTGTGACCCGGGCCCAGCATTCCTACAGGTCGTGGCCGATGGACGATGGCTTCCGGCTGTGCGCGGCCGCCGCGAAGTGCACCGTCGACGCCGCCGCGGTGCGGCTCGACCTCGAACTGCGCTCGCAGACCATCGTCGTGCGCGCGCTCGACGCCCGCACGCTCGCCCCGATCGCCGGCGCCGATGCCGTATGGCGGCCGCCACCACCTTGGACCGAGGAGCTGCAACTGACGACCGACGCCGCCGGCACGGCGCGCTTCGACGAGATCATGCCCGGCCGACACACCGTCGCGGTCACGGCCCGCGCCTTCCGGATGGCACAGATGGAAGTCGAACTGCCGACCAACGCGCCGAACGTGACGCGCGATCTGCTGCTCGAGCCGATCGGCGCACTCGACGTGGTCCTGGTGGACGAATCCGGCGATCCCCTCGAGATCTCGGCCGCCCTCGAGATCCGCGCCCTCCACGACCTGAGTGCCGCCGTCATCGAACCGAGCAATGGCGACGCCTTCCGCAAGAAGCCGCGGCCGCGCGTCGTTCGCTTCGACGAGCTGCTTCCTGGCCACTACCGGATCGCGCTCGGCCGCGATGATGTGACCGCTGCCGGCGAACCCACCATCCGCTTCCAGCCCGTCGTCGTCGACTCGCCGGCCGAAGTCGATGTGGTCGCGGGGCGGGTCGCGCGCTGCGAGGTCCGAGCCCACTACCGTTGCTACGCCGTGCTTCGCGGTGTGGATCAGACCGGCAAGTCGGTCGATGCGTCACTCCGGGTCGAATGGCTGGATCCGGTGACCGGCGCTACCCGCGTTCTGCCCGCCCCCTGGCAACAAGGCGGCAGCCGCCGCGCGCCACAGTTCGAGGGCTATCTCGAGTCGGGGACCTACGCGTTGACGTTCACCGCCAGCGAGAAGGTCTGGCGCGAGTCGCTGACCGTCCACCGCGCTGCCGTCGACCGCACCTTCACGATTCCCTGGTAGCCAGCGAAACCGACCGTACATGACCGAGCCCGCACACCTGCAGGATTGCCTGGTCGCATAGCCGTCAAAGGACGACTCATCGAATCGTGTGCGGGCTCGCTGAAAGACATCGCGGCATCGGGCTTGTCGCGACTCTCTTGTGCCCACTGCGGCCGAGCCTGGCTCAGGCGGCAGCGGGCTCGCGTCTATCCGGCGGTATGTCCGACATGGCGATCTCCGCAATCAGAAGACTTGGGACGGAACACAGCAGCGGCTTTGACCATCTTCGCTGCTGATTGACCACATTATAGAGCGTGTCGCAGAGCTGGCAAGTCCCCACTGAGGCCACCTCGACCCGACCTCAGTTCGATGCGAGCTCAGCGCGCTGGCAGACGCACGACATCGCCATCGCGTTCGGCATCACCGCTGGCAACGAGTCGTGCGACGCCATCATCCATGACGCCGCGAACGACCGCGCCCAATCGCGTGATGCCGAAGCTGCGCGCGGCCTCGCGTGCCAGGTCCTCGGCAGACAGCGCGTGATGCTGTTGCAGCAACCACCGCATCGCGTGATCCACTTCGATGCGCGGCAGCTCATCGGCATCGCGTTCGCCGGTGCCATCGGCGAGCGGCGCGCGGAAGCCGGTGAAGGACGCGACCTCGACCTCGCGCGCGAACAACGCGCCCTCATGCTCGAACACGGCCGGCGGCATCACCTCGCGGATTCGCCCGCGCACCCTCTCGGTCACGCGCGACACTCCCCACGCGCGCGCGACGATCTTGACCAGGCGGTCGAACACGATCGGCGCCTCGAGCGCCAGGACCCGCTCGACGCAGGCACGCAGCAGCGGCGCGTTACCGACGGCGTGGAACCCGCCAACATCACCGACGGATGACAACACGGCGGCGGTGTAAGGTCGCGGGCCATGCGGATCGGGCGCGGGCGCGGCGATCGGTTCGGCGCCAGAATCGGCGACACCTTCGCCTGCGTCAGCACCGGCATCGAGATCCGCCGCAGACTCGGGTAGCGCGGCGCCGGCATCGGCGCCGCCGGCCACATTGCGCAACCGCTCGCCTTCCTGCTCGCGCTGCCTCGCGTCATCCCTCGCCTCCCACTCGGCCTTCGCCGCGGCGATCGCCGCCTCGAGACGGTCGATCTCACCGACCGGGTTCTGCCAGAAGTCCGTCGACCACACCCGACAGAGCTTCCAGCCGAGCCCCTCGAGTACCGCGGCGCGGATGCGATCCCGATCGCGGGCCGT
>JAGQRB010000489.1 GCA_020425925.1 Planctomycetota bacterium | reverse complement strand
GGGCTCGGCCGCGATCGCTCGCTCGGCGGCCGCGACATCGTCGGAGTCGGCGTCGCCGTCGGCGAGCGCGGCGACGGCCGCGGCGAGCTCGCGCCGTGCGCCGGCCGCGGCATCGGCAGCCGGGTCGATCTCGGCTGCCTCGTGGCCCATCGCCCGCAGCATCTTCGCGAGCGTGACCGCCCGCCGTTGCACGCGCGGGTCGGCGTGCGCGGTCAGCGCGTCGACCGCGGCGAGCTGGCCGCCGGCGGCGCGACCGCCCATGCCGACGAGCTTGAGCGCCTCGGCCGCGAGCTCGGCATCGTCGCCGCGTGCGACGGTCATGAGCTCCGGAATCGCATTCTCGATCGCGGGGCCGAAACGCGCGAGCTGCTGCAGCGCCTCGAGCCGGCTCGAGCGATGCGGATGGTGGACCGCGAGCAGCGCGTAGCCGATCGCGCTCACCTTGTCGTCGGGAGCGAGCCGCGTTAGTGCGCGCGCGGCCCGGAACGCGAAGTCGTCGTCGCACGTCACCGGGAAGCCGTTGTGCCTCAATGCCGCGGTGCCCTCGGCGGCAGGTGTGCGCCGCAACAGGCGATCACGCAGCAGCGCGGCATCCTCCGGTTGGCCGGCGACACCGAGGAACTCGGCCGCGACCTCACGCTCGAACAGCCGGTCCGCGGCGAGGACCTCGCGCGCGCGCGCGGCCGACCCGACCTTGCAGTCGTGGCGGATCTGATAGCGGTAGATCAACCGCATCGTCGCCGCCTTGTCCTTGCCGTTCGACCAGACCACCGAGAGGTGGAACAGGTTGTGGAACTGGATGTCGCCGGCGTAGGGCGTCGTGCTGCCGAGCGCCTGCAGCACCTCGACCAGCGGATAGGCGATGTTGCCGCGGCGGATGTTGCCGCCGTTCGGTGCCAGGAACGGCGCGCCGAGCGACTTCTGCACGTCGCTGACCTGGCTGCCGAGCAGATCGATCACGCGCATCGCCGCCACGAAACGCGCGCGCTCGCGCTGGTCGCCGAGGTTGGCGTCTTCGATCACCGCCTGCAGCGCCGGTAGCGCACCCGGGCCGAGCGCGATCAGCTCACGCTCCGCGGCCTCGCTGCGGGTCGGATCGCCGAGGTCTTCGACCAGCGGCCGCCAGGCCTGTGCGCTCACGGGTGCCGTGGCGAGTGCGGCGAGCGCGACCGGCACGATGCCCACGCGCCGGACGCCGCTGTCCGGCCGGGCGGTCACTTGACCTCTTCCTTGCCTCCGGCGATCAGGCGCAGCATCAGGCTGTAGTCGTCGGGGTCGATCTCGAGCGCGAGGCGGCGCAGGCGATCGACCTCTGGCTGGGCCGTGTGCTGGTGGTTCTTGGCGTCGGCCAAGTACATCCAGAAGCGGCCCTGCAGCGGATCGATCGCGATCGCCTTCTCGAACTCCTCGGCGGCCTCGGCGTGTTTGCTCTTCTGATAGAGCGCGCGGCCGTAGCCGAAATGGGTCATGCAGTTGGTGTCACCCATCTCGAGCGCGGTGCGGTAGTAGCGCTGCGCCTTCAGCGGCAGGCCGCGCGCGAGCGCCATGTCGCCGGCCTTGCGGTAGCCGTCGGCACTGGCGGCGCGCATCCCGCGCACGTAGGTGTGCCAGCCCGCCTGCAGTGCGGCGAGGTCGTCGACCTTCATGATGCGCTTGAAGACGTCGATCGCGACATCGGGCTCGACCGTCTTGATGCGGCTGAAGTGCTGCACGCGATCGATCTTGCTGTCGCGCGCGAGCGCGAGGAAGAACTTCTTGAAGGCCTTCTCGCTCTTCTTGTCCGACATCAGGAAGTGCACGAAGCTCCAGCCCCAGGCGTAGTGCGTTGCGTTGAACTGGCCTTGCGGCAGCCGCATGAGCTCTTCGAGGTCCTGCAGCTCGTCGCGCCGGATCGCGTCCTGCAGCACCGCGAGCCGCCCTTCCTGCAGCCCGCCGATGATCATCTCCTGCTTGTCCTCGTCCCACTCGCTGGCGCCGTAGTACTCGGCGAGCGACTCGTTGACCCAGATCGGGTAGAAGAACTCGGGGTCGATCAGATAGGTCAGGAAGTGGTTGGCCTCGTGGAACAACACGTCCTGGGTCAGTGCCTCGTCGAGCCGCTCGTAGAAGAAGTTGAGCTCGATCGGCTGCACGAACTTGAAGTAGCCGATCACGCCCTTGGGCGCGCCGCCGACCTGATGGAAGTAGTCCTCGTCGTGGTAGAAGCAGACCTTGAGCCGGTCGAAGCCGCGCGGCTTCTTGATGCCCCACTCCTTCGTGAAGGTCTTGTAGTAGACCTCGAGCATGTCGGCGTAGCGCTGCATGACCTCGGGGTCGATCGTGTATTCGAAGTGGAAGTTCTTGGTCTCGAGGTCGTAGTGGTTGCGCCAGAAGCGGTGCTTCTTGGCCTCCTCGATGCGCGCCTGCCGGGTCTCGCGGCGCTCCTGCAGGATCGCGTCGCGGCGTTCGGGCTTCATCCACCGGCCCTCGAACGGCACCAGGCCCTGCTCGATCTTGGCCTGGTCCTCGGGCGGATATGCGGCCTCCTTGGCATCGACGTCGAAGGCGGTGCATGCCAGGATCGCGTCGCGCGGCACGATCACGTCGCCGTTGTCGTAGTGGATCACGGCGCCGGCGGGATGGGCCTCGATCCGCTTGTCGACGACGAAGCGGCCGTCCTTCAGCTGCAGGCTCTCCTGCGCGGTGATGCTCGCTGCGATCGCGAGCGCGAGTGCGAGTCGGGCGCCCATGGTCACTTGCCCTTCTTGACGAACTCGGCGTAGGCCTTCTCGAGCTTCTGCCAGTCCTTGTCGCCGAGGCCGGCGAGCACGGTGGCGTTGATCTTGTCCTGCATCGCCTTCTTGCGCGCCTTCTTGCGCTCCTGCTCGGCCTTGGCGAGCGCCTCCTCCTCTTCCTCGGTCTGCGCGGAGCTCGGATCCGCCGCCGCGACCTTCTTGTCGTCGGCTTCGCCGACCTGGATCGCCGCCTCGAAGTAGCGGTTGAGGAAGTCCTTGAACTGCTTGATGCGCTGGCCGGGGCCGAGCACGTAGCGCAGCGCCTGCGCCGCCGCGTAGTTGGCGCGGTAGTCCTTCTTGCGCAGTGCGCTGTAGCCGTCGGCGTCGAGCTCGAGCAGCTCGCGCAGCTTCGGCAGCTTGTCCTCGCGCAGCATGTCGCGCGCTCCGTCGCGGGCCCAGTCCTCGGCACGGAAGTCGATCTTCTTGCCCTTGACCACCGCGTTGTCGAAGTAGTCGTCGAGCGCCCAGGTGATCCAGTACGGCGTGTACTCGATGATGTAGGGGTCCTTCTCCTGCAGGTAGAAGCGCAGGATCGAGGTGAACACGCGCGACACGTTGCTGCCGCTGGTGCCGTCGTACGTGCTGTAGTACGAGCCGACCTCGAAGGTGTCGTCGAACAGCGACCAGCCGGTCGTACCCGAGGACGCGAAGTGGTAGGCCAGGTACTCGTCCTGGTCCTTGCACAGCCGCATCACCGGTCGACGCACGTAGTCGTCGCTGAGCTTGCCGAAGTTCTCCTCGCACCACGACCAGAACACCTCGGCGCCGTCGGTCATGATGTCGGTGAACTTCGAGTCGGTGTGCGACACCACGAGGAAGTGCTTGCTCTCGGTGATCGTCCAGTCGTCGGGCGTCTTCTTGCGGACCGCCTCGTGGTGCTCGCGCTCGATCTGCTTGCGGATCTCGTAGCGCTCCTCGAGCGAGCGCTTGCGCCACTCGCCGCGGAACGCGGTCCACAGGCGCGTCGACGTCCGGCGGCCGCCGACGCCGGTCACCGCCGCCTCGGCGGCGGCAGGCTCGCCGAAGCGCACGCTGTCGAGCGCGCGCAGGCAGTCGCGCTCGAGCTTGTCGATCCGGTCCTCGAGCACCTCGAACTCGACCGCGAGCTCGAACGTCGGCCGGCGGAACACGACGCTGTAGAGGTGCAGCTTCGGCTCGCGCTTGTTGATCTCGACCTCGCAGACCAGGCAGTCCTCACCCGCGACCTTGTCCTCCTTCTCCTTCGAGAAGAAGAACCCGCTGCGGTGGCGCTTGACGTAGTCGCGATAGCCCTGGTACGGCACCGCGCCGATGCCGATGAACGTGGTGCCGTCCTTCTCCTCGTGGACCTCCGCGGCGCTCGCGCTCTTGGCCTTCTCGGTGAACGCGACCACGCGCATCAGCGGGCGGTGCTCGGTGTTCCACTCGTCCTTGGCGATGTACGTCTTGTCGCACAGGAACTTCGCGACGATCCACTGCTCGTCGGGCTGCAGCGGCACCACCTCGTAGCCTTCCGGGATCGTGAGCTCGACCCCGAGCTTCTCGTGGGTCCACTTGCGGCCCTCGAGCTGTTGGGCGTCGAGGTGCACCGCGGCGACCAGGGTCGCCGCGAGGAGGGCTACGGACGTTGCCTGCTGCATGATGGTTCTCTCCGAGGACTCGTTCTCCGCCGGCGGAAATCTACGTCACTTCGAGACTCCCGCCAACGCACCCGACGGTGAACCATTCCCGGAACGTCCGCGGAATCCGTTGGTTCGCGTCAATTCACACAGATCGACAGGGCGTTGGTCGAGACCGCTCCGCCCGGGTTTGCGGTCGGCGCGAGCACGAGGCCACCGAACTGCAGCTCGAAGCCGCCGCCGATACCGCTCGGGATCGCGATCGAGAGGGATCCGGCGCCGGTCGGGTCCGTCAGCAGGAAACTCGACGAAAGCGGCGTGAAGAACACCTCGCAGCCGGTCATGCCGAGCGTGCCGAGGTCGAACGGCGGCAGCAGGCAGCCGAGGCCGCCGAACACGACCGCGGGCGCGCTCGCCGGGGCGTCGGTGACCCCGAAGTCGAAGCTCTGGCCGATCTGCGGCAGGGTCTGGCTCTGCAGCCGCGGCCGCGCGGCCAGGCTGCCCTGGCAGCCGGTACCCCACGACACCGTGCGCGCCGCGGTCGACAGCAGCAGGAAGTCGACGCCGCCGTTCGGCCGGCTCGACGGGTTGCCGCTCCACGCGATCATCGCGCCGGAGTGCAGCGCCTCGGCGCGCAGGCCGTCGACGCGCTGGAAGCTGTCGGCTTCGGTGGTCTGGATCAGGGGGATCGCCGGGGTGGTCGCAGGATCGGGCACGACGCTCGCGCCGCCGGTCACCGGATCCGGGCTCAGGATGCGGAACCAGAGGTTCTGGTAGCTCTCGCTCGCCTTCGCGAAGACCACCAGCACGGCGCCGTTCTCGGCCCGCGCCAGCGTGTAGTGCTGGTAGGTGACGTTGCCCGCGGTCAGCGCGGCGTCGGTCTCGACCAGACTCGTGACCCAGGTCGAATAGCCGCTGGCGGCCGAGGCGAACGCGACCTCGAGCGCGCCGCCGGCCGGGTTCGGCGACCCGACCGAGTAGAGCACGTAGAGGTTGCCGTCGCGATCGGACGCGATCGTGCTGCTGTTGGTCGCGCGCATCGCGCTCTGGTTGCTGCCGTAGATCGGCACGTCGGCGTTGGTCGTGAACTGCAGGTTCGCGGCGTCGAACGCGCGGTAGCGAATGCCGTAGAGCCCGGTGTTGGTGCGGAAGCTGAGATGGAACGTCTCGCCGACCGCCTGCATGCTCGCCAGCATGCCGTAGCTGTCGGTGTTGCAGCGGTAGGGGCCCTGGAACATCGCGTCGGCCGCGCGCTTGACGAAGAGGCCACCTGACCAGCCGGAGAAACCGCTGAGCACCGGCGTGCGGTGGGTGTTGAACGCGATGCCGATCGTGCCGAGCTCGCTGACCGCGATGTCGTTGGTGTAGTACTGATCGTCGGCGGTGGTGCCGGTCAACAGCACGTCGGGCGTGCCGATCCACTGGCCGGTCGCGGTATCGAACGCCTGGTGGTAGAGGTTGTAGTAGGTGCCGGAGTCGACCGCGCACCACGAGACGTGCAGCACGTTGCACTCGCGGCCGGCGGCGAGCGCGCCGCGGCCGTCGCCGATCGTCGGCGTGTCGGTGACCAGCGCCCAGTTCGCGCCCTGATCGCTCGAGGCGAACAGCCGCAGCGTGCGGCCGGCGGCGGTGCCCGAGCCGTCATCCTCGCGCAGCAGGCACCACAGCGTGCCGTCGGGCTGTGCCGCGAGGCTGCGGGTCCAGCCGCTCGACAGGTGTACGTTGCCGGGGCTGGTGCCGGTGTGCACCGTGCCGGTCTGGCACGGCAGGCTCACGGCGAGCAGGAGGGCCGCGAAGGGCGCGGCGGGGAGGTGACGGCGGGACCGGGGGGTGGTCGGCATGGCTACTCCTCGAGTTGGGAGTCGCGATGATAGCCCGGTCGCTCCGGGCGGGTCGGTGTTCGCCTGCCGTGCGATTGTCCCGAAACCGTCTGGCCCGCGCCGCGGGCTCCGCCGTCACAGCGGGAACGCGCCCTCGTTGACCCGCCGCCCCTCGAGCGCGAGCACCTCGCGCAGCTGCTCCCGCAGCTGCGGCGTCACCTGCGCAAACACGTCGGTGACCAGCGACTCGTCGGCCGGCGGGCCGTTGGCCTCGGCGGCGGCGATCGCGTCGTTCACGCGTGCGGCGATGTCCTCCTTGAACGCGGCCTCGCGGTCGTCGTCCCAGAGCTTGCGCTTGATGAGGTGCTTGCGGAAGCGGTCGACCGGGTCCTTCTGCTCCCACGCCCGGACCTCGGCCTCGTCGCGATAGCGCGTCGGGTCGTCGCTCGAGCTGTGGCCGAGCCGGCGGTAGGTCACCGCCTCGATGAAGGTCGGGCCGTCGCCGGCGCGCGCACGCTCCGCCGCCGCCTTGGTCACGGCGTGGACCGCGAGCACGTCGTTGCCGTCGACGCGCACGTAGGGCAGACCGTACGACTTGCCCTTCTGCGCGATCGTCTCCGACGCGCTCTGCTTGCTGATCGGCACCGAGATCGCCCACTGGTTGTTCTGGCAGAACAGCACGCACGGCGCGCGTCGGACCGCGGCGAAGTTCATGCCGGCGTGGAAGTCGTTGGCGCTGGTCGCGCCGTCGCCCATGTAGCCGAGCACGACGACGTCGTCGCCCTTGATGCGCGCCGCCATCGCGGCGCCGACGGCGTGGCTGATCTGGGTGCCGATCACCGACGACATGCCGTAGTAGTGCCCTTCCTTGTAGGTGTAGTGGCACGGCATCTGGCGGCCCTTGCAGCGATCCGCGCCGTTGCCGATCAGCTGGTTGATCGCCTCGGTCAGCGACAGGCCGCGCATCATCGCCGCTGCACCCTCGCGCAGCGCCGGGAAGATCCAGTCGCGCGCTTCGAGCGCCGCGATCGAACCGACGGTGGCGGCCTCCTGGCCGAGGATCGGGCCGTAGAAACCGATGCGGCCCTGGCGCTGCAGCATCAGCATGCGGCGGTCGAACTCGCGCACCTGCACCATCTGCTCGTAGAGGAACAGCAGCACGTCGTCGGCGAGACCGGGGTCCTTGCCCTTGGCGACCGTGCCGTCGTCCTCGAGCACACGGACCAGGCCCGCCGAGGAGGGCGCCGCGGGACGGGCCCGCGCCGCCTTGTCGGCCTTCGCCTTGCGCGCCGCCGCCATCAGCCCAGCAGCAGGCGGTAGGGCTGTTCGAGCGTGGCCTTGATCACGTTCATCCAGCGCGCGCCGGTGGCGCCGTCGACGATGCGGTGGTCGATCGAGACCGACAGGTACATCTTCTTGCCGACGACGATCTCGCCGTCGCGCACCACCGGCGTGTCCTTGATCGCGTGCACGCCGAGGATGGCGACCTCGGGGAAGTTGATGACCGGCGTCGCGAACAGGCCGCCGATGTTGCCGGCGTTGGTGATCGTGAACGTGCCGCCGGTGAGGTCGTCGACCGTGACGGCGCCGTCGCGGGTGCGCTGCGCCAGGTTCTGCAGGTCGGCGGCGAGCTGGCCGATCGACTTCTTGTCGACGTCCTTGATGACCGGGACGATGAGGCCGTTGTCGGTGTCGGTCGCGATGCCGAAGTTGTAGTACTTCTTGATCACGAGCTCGTTCGTCGACTCGTCGAGCGAGCTGTTCATCATCGGGAACTCGCGCATCGCCGCGACGATCGCCTTCATCACGAACGGCAGGTAGGTGACGTTGACGCCCTGCTCGGCGAACGCCTTCTTGGCCTGCGAACGGATCTCGACGAGCTCGGTGACGTCGATGTCGTCGACGTAGGTGAAGTGCGTCGCGGTGAACTTCGACCGCGTCATCGCCTCGGCGATCTTGCGGCGCAGGCCGCGGAACGGCACACGCTCCTCGCGGCCCTGCGAATCGGCCGGGATCGCGATCGGGGCGAAGCGCGGGCCGCCGCCGCCGGCTGCCGCGGCCGCCGGATGGCCGTTGGTGAACGTGGCGAGGTCGTCGTTGGTGACGCGGCCGCGCGGGCCGCTGGCCTGCACCTGTGCGAGGTCGATGCCGAGCTCGCGGGCGCGGCGTCGGGTCGCCGGCGCGGCGAGCACCTTGCCCGGGCTCGCCTGCACGAACTGCGTGGCCTGCTGCGAGCTCGGCTGCGGCGGCGCCTGCGTCGCCGTGCCGCCGCCCGATTGCGTCGCGCCGCCGGCGCGAGCCTGGCTCGCCGCGGGTGCGGCCTTCGCCGCCGCCGGCTGTTCGGCCTTCGGCGCAGCGGCCTTCTCGGCCGCCGGCTTCTCGGCGGCCTTCGCGTCACCGCCGGCGGCGCCGGCGTCGATCACGGCGATCACCGAACCGACCGGGACGACGTCGCCCTCCTTGGCCTTGAGCTCGGCGATCTTGCCGGTGAACGGCACCGTGATCGTGACGGTCGCCTTGTCGGTCATGACTTCGACGAACTCGTCCTCCTCTTTCACGGCCTGGCCGGCCGCGACCTTCCAGCTGACGATCTCGCCCTCGGCGATACCCTCGCCGATGTCGGGCAACTTGAATTCCTTGAGTGCCATGGTGATTGCGTTGGTTGGTCGGCCTTACCAGACGAAGGTCTTCTCGATGCCGGCGACGACTCGGTTCTTGTCCGGCATGTAGAGCGATTCGAGGGTGTAGGGGAAAGGGGTGTCGAAGCCCGCGACGCGCACGATCGGGCCTTCGAGATACTCGATGCACTTCTCGGCGATGATCGCCGACAGCTCGGCGCCGTAGCCGCAGGTCTTCGGCGCCTCGTAGACCACGACGCAGCGGCCGGTCTTCTTCACCGACTCGAGCACCGCGTCCTCGTCGAGCGGCACGAGCGAACGCAGGTCGACGATCTCGACGCTGCGGCCGTTCTTCTCGGCCTCGTTCGCGGCCTGCTCGCAGACCGGCACCATCGCGCCGTAGCACAGCACCGTCACGTCGGTGCCGGCGCGCGCGATCCGGGCCTTGCCGATCGGCGCGGTGTGCTCGCCGAGCGGGACCTCGCCCTTGGCGTGGCGGTAGATCGCCTTCGGCTCGAGGAACATGACAGGGTCCTCGTCGCGGATCGCGGTGATCAGCAGCCCCTTGGCGTCGGCCGGCGTGCTCGGGATCACGACCTTGAGGCCCGGCGTGTGGCAGAAGTAGGCCTCGCTCGACTGGCTGTGGTAGTGGCCGCCGCGGATGCCGCCGCCGTACGGCGAGCGGATCACCATCGGGCAGGTGTACTCGCCGCCGCTGCGATAGCGCATCTTGGCGGCTTCGCTGACGATCTGGTCGAACGCGGGATAGATGAAGTCGAGGAACTGGATCTCGGCTACCGGCCGCAGGCCGTAGACCGCCATGCCGACGCCGGCGCCGATGATGCCGCACTCGCTGAGCGGGGTGTCGAAGCAGCGCTGCTCGCCGAACTCGTCGAACAGCCCGGCGGTGGCGCCGAACACGCCGCCCTTCTTGCCGACGTCCTCGCCGAACACGACGACGCGGTCGTCGTTCTTCATCTCGGTGCGCAGCGCGTCGGTGATCGCCTCGATCAGCGTCATCACCTTGGTGCCGGTGTCCTTGCTCTTCGCCTTGGCGTCGGTTGCGGTCATGTTCGTGATCTCCTGGCTCATAGCGGGAAGTGGCCGACCTCGGCGCCGGTGCCACCCTTCGCGATCAGGTCGTCGAGTTCGGCCTTCTGCTCGCGCAGCTGCCGCGTCGGGTTCATGTAGACGTCCTCGAACATCGTCTCCGGGGCCGGGTCGGGCCCGGCCTCGACCTGCTTGATCGCCTCGCCGAGCGCGGCCTTCGCGCCCTCCCAGCACTCGCTCTCGAACGCCTCGTCCCAGAGCTTCTTGTGCTTGAGGTGCTGCTGGAAGCGATGGATCGGGTCCTTCTTCTTCCAGGCCTCGTATTCCTCGGCGTCGCGGTAGCGCGCGGCGTCGTCCGAGCTGCTGTGCGACGCCATGCGGTGCGTCACGCTCTCGACCAGCGTCGGGCCGTCGCCCTTGCGGGCGCGGTCGACGGCCTCCTTGCAGACGCGGTAGACCGCCAGCACGTCGTTGCCGTCGACGCGGACGCCGGGCATGCCGTAGGCGTCGGCCTTGATCGCCATCGATTCGCTCGCGGTCTGGTGCGCGCTCGGCACCGAGATCGCGTAGCCGTTGTTCTCGACCACGAACACCACCGGCGCCTTGTAGACCGCCGCGAAGTTCAGGCCGCAGTGGAAGTCGTTGCTGCTGGTGCCGCCATCGCCGCAGAACGTCATGAAGACGGTGTCGTCGCCGCGGATGCGGGCCGCCATGCCGGCGCCCGCGGCCTGGCTGAGCTGGGTGCCGATCGGCGACGAGATGCTCACGAAGTTGGCGCGCCGGAACGAGTAGTGCACCGGCATCTGGCGCCCCTTGCTGGTGTCGGCGGCCTTGCCGTACCACTCGGCGACGATGTCCTCGAACGGCACGCCGCGCAGCAGCAGGATGCCGGGCTGGCGATAGGCCGGGAACAGCCAGTCGCTGTCGGCGAGCGCATAGGCGGCGCCGATGTGCGAGGCCTCCTGGCCGGTCGACTGCAGGTAGAAGCCGATGCGGCCCTGACGCTGCAGCGCGAGCCCGCGGTCGTCCATGACGCGGGTCTGCACCATCAGGCGATACAGCTTCCGCAGCTCCTCGTCGGGCAGGTTCGGCGCCTTGCCGCGCTGCGCCTTGCCGGACGGGTCGAGGATCGAGACGAGTTCGAGGCTCATGCGGTCTCCGGGGAGGGGTTCTGGGTGGCGGTCGCGGCGGCGGCGAGCGCGCGTCGCTGCCGCAGCATGCCGGCGATGTAGTACTCGGCGGCCTTGTAGCTCGAGCGGACCAGCGGTCCGGAGGCCACGTACAGGAAGCCCTTGCCCTGAGCGCGGTGTTCGAGCGCCTTGAAGCGCGCCGGGGTGACGTGCTCCTTGACGGGCAGGTGTCGGATCGTCGGCCGCAGGTACTGGCCGAACGTCACGACGTCGACGGCGTGCTCGCGCAGGTCGTCCATCGCCTGTTCGACCTCGCGCTCGCTCTCGCCGAGGCCGAGCATCAGCGACGACTTCGTCACGACGTCCGGGCGGAGCTGTTTGGCGGTGCGCAGGGTCGCCAGCGAGCCGACGTAGCTGCAGCGCTGGTCGCGGACCCGCGGCGTCAGCCGCAGCACGGTCTCGACGTTGTGGGCGTAGACGTCGGGGCCGGCGGCCAGGATCGTCGCGATGCGCTCGCGCTGGGCGTCCGGCCCGCCGCCGCCGTTCATGTCGCCGACCAGGGCCTCGACCAGCAGCTCGGGGTTCTGCTGCTTCAGGGCGCGGATCGTCGCCGCGACGTGGCCGGCGCCGCCGTCGGCGAGGTCGTCGCGGTCGACCATCGTCAGCACGACGTAGCGCAGCCCCATGGCCGCCGCGGCGTCGGCGACCTTCGCCGGCTCGTCGGGGTCGACCGGGTTGCCCTGGGCGTGGGTCTTGACCGCGCAGAACCGGCAGCCGCGGGTGCAGGTGTCGCCGAGCACCATGAACGTCGCCGTGCCGCCGTCCCAGCACTCGCCCATGTTGGGGCAGCGGGCCTCCTCGCAGACGGTGTGCAGCCCGCGTTCTCGCAGGGTGCGGGCCAGCCTGGCCGTGGTCTGGCCCTGCGGCAGCGGGACCTTGAGCCAGCTGGGCTTCTGGCCGGGGGTGATGCGCTTGCGATCGACGCTCGACATGGCGAAAGCGGCCCGAGACGATAGGGGGGCGCAGGCCGGTTCGCTATTAAGATACCGGCCAGTATCTTACCTCGTTGCCGGCCCGTCGTCGGCGCCCGCGAGGCGAACCCAGTCCGGTGCGGCGCGGTCGAGGCGCGGCAGCTCGGCGGCGAGGAACTCGACGTATTTCTGCGCCGCGCCGGTGTTGAACACCACGATCTCGTCGCCGGCGGCGATCAGACCGCGCGCCAGCGCCTGCCGCGCGCCGACGAGGCAGGCCGCGGCCTCGGGGCAGAGCGCGATGCCCTCGTCGCGCATCGCGTGGCCGACCCAGCCCGAGAGCTCGGCCTCGGGCGCGGCGAGCGCCGCACCACCGCTCTCGCGCAGCGCGGTCAGGATCATGCGGTCGGCGAACGGCTTCGGCACCCGCAGGCCGGCGGCGGCGGTGGTGGCGTCGGGCACCAACTCGGCGGTCGGGCTGCCGTTCTCGAAGGCGGTGACCACCGGCGCGCAGCCGCTCGCCTGGCACGCGAACAGCCGCGGCAGCGGCGCCGCCGGGTCGAGCCAGCCGAGCTCTCGCAGCTCGGCGAACGCCTTGTGCATGCCGACGAGGCCGGTGCCGCCGCCGGTCGGGTAGAAGATCGCGTCGGGCAGCCGCCAGCCGAGCTGGTCGGCGAGCTCGAGGCCCATCGTCTTCTTGCCCTCGAGGCGGTAGGGCTCCTTCATCGTGCTCATGTCGAACCAGAGCCCGCGTTCGGCGCCCTGGCGCACGATCGCGCCGCATTCGTGGATCAGGCCGTCGACCGCGAACGCACGCGCCCCGTACCAGTGGACCTCGCGCTGGTTGACGAGCGGGGTGTCGGCCGGCATCAACACCGTGCAGCGCAGCCCGGCGCGCGCGGCGTAGGCCGCGAGTGCGCCGCCGGCGTTGCCGGCGGTCGGCGTCGCGACGTGAGTGACGCCGAGCGCCTTCGCGCGCGTGATCGCCATCGCCATGCCGCGGGCCTTGAACGACCCGGTCGGCAGCGTGCTCTCGTCCTTGATCAGCAGCCGCGACAGCCCGAGTCGTGCACCCAGCCGCGGGCACGGCAGCAGCGGGGTCGCGTTCTCGCCGAGCGAGACGACCTCGGCGTCGCTGGCGTGCGGCAGCAGCTCGCGGTAGCGCCACATCCCGGGTGGGCGTCGTCGGAGCGCGTCGCGTTCGACGTTCGCGGCGAGGGCGCGCAGATCGTAGCGCACCGCGATCGGCTGACCGTCGTGGCAGGTCTGCAGGGAATCGAGCGCGAACGTCGTGCCGTCGCTCGTGGCCTCGAGGTGCGTTGCGAAGCGCATGCCGGGATCGGACCGGCGGCGCGCGGTGAGGGCAACAGCGCGGTGCCGACTCGCTGGCTGCCGGCGTCAATTGCCGACGATCGCGAGCACCCGGTTGGTGGCTGCGAAGCCGCCGGCATTGGCGCTCGGATCGAGCGAGAACGCCTGCACGTAGAAGCGCAGGCCGAGCAGGAACGGATCGTTGCGGATCGCCATCGTCAGCAGCGCGACGCCGTTGGTCGGCAGCGAGCTCGCGATCGCATCGCGGCTGACCTGCAGCGTGCATCCGGGCATGCCGATGGACGCGAGGTCGAGCGGCAGCGGCGTGGCACCATCGTGGGTGTCCGACCAGCCGAACGCGAAGAATGCGTGCAGCGGCACGGGCGCGGCCTGCAGCACCGCGACGTGACCCACGGCCGGCGCGCTGGCGGCGAAGTTCGGGACCGTGAGCTGCGGCGTCGCGGTCGAGCCGGGACAGCTCGGGCCGAGTGCGGTGTAGGAGCCCGGGATCGCGAAGGCGTAGTGATCGATGTCGTCGAGCGTCGCATACGGCGAGATTGCAACCGCGCCGCCGTAGGCGGTCGAGCGCTGCAGCTGCGCATCGTAGACCAGCGTGTGGCGTGCCCGTGGCCAGGTCGTCGCCGCGCCCGCCGACCAGGTCGCGCCGTCCCAGGCCCACGCCGCCGGGCAGGAGCAGGCACCGCCGTAGAGCACGGTGACCGCCCGCGCCACGTCGAAGACCATCGCGTGGGCCGAGCGCGGACCCGGGTCCAGGGCGGTCGCGCGCAGCTGCCACGCGGTGCCGTCCCACTCCCAGGTCTCGCCGACCGTGTACATGCTGTCGAAGCCGCCGTACAGCACGCAGCAGCCGCGCAGCATGTCGGCGCTCATCGCGTGGCCCCAGCGGGGCGACGGGCCCGGTCCGGTCACGGGCGTCCAGTCCGTGCCGTCCCAGCTCCAGGTGTCGCCGAGCGGAGTCGTCGAGTCGCTGCGTCCGCCGTGCAGCAGCGCGACGCCGTGCACGACGTCGAACGCCATCGCGTGGTTCATCCGAGGCGACGGTGAGTTCGCCGTTGCGCGCTGCATCCAGGTCGCGCCGTCGAACTCCCAGGTGTCGCCGTACATGCTGCCGTTGAAGCCGGTGATGCCGCCGAACAGCAGCATGCGGTTCCGGATCGCGTCGTAGACCAGGCCGTGCGCCGCACGCGCCGAGGGGGCGGTCGGCGGCATCACCGCGGACCAGGTCACGCCGTCGAACTCGAACGTGTCGGCGGTCGGCGCGAAGGTCGCATCGAAGCCGCCGAACACGACCGTGCGGTGGCGCGCGAGGTCGTAGGCGGCGGCGTGGTCGCTGCGTCGCGGCGGCGTGCCGACGACGGGGTTCTGCGACCATGCGCCCGGACTGGCGGCCTGCGACGGCAGCGGCGTGAGCGCCGCCAGCGCACCGGTCAGGACCGTGATCCGCGCCGCGATCCCCGTGACGATACGTGCGAGCTCCCGGCCAGCGGCGTGGCGCCGCTGGCTCGCGTTCTTGGTGTTCCTCATGGCTGCCCCTCAGTTCCTGCCGACGGTGGCGGCGAGGCCGTTCGTGGCTGTGAAGCCGCCCGGATTCGCCGCGAGATCGAGCGCGAATGCCTGCACGAAGAATCGCACTCCCATGAGGAATGGATCGGGGGCCACCGAAACGGACAGCGAGACCACGCCGTTCTGCGCGAACGCGCTGGTCGTGTGGTCCGTGCTGACGCGCAGCGCGCAGCCCGGCATGCCGTAGGCCGCGAGGTCGAGCGGCAGCGGTGCGCCGTTCTGCCAGCCGTTCGACCAGCCGAACACGAAGAACGCGCGCTGGGTCGCGCCGCTGACGTGCAGCACCTCGGTCTGCCCGACCAGTGGACCGTGGGACAGCGCCGGTGCCTGCAGGTGCGCGGTGCTCGTCGAGCCGGGGCAGGAGCTGCCGAACGGCAGGTAGGACCCGGGCACCGGATGGCTGTAGGACTCGACCGCGGCGAGCACGGTCGCGGGGTTGACCGGAGTGCGACCGCCGAACAGCGTCGTGCGCGCCAGTCGCCCGTCGTAGACCAGCGTGTGGTCGAACTTCGGCAGCCCGGTCGAGCCGTGCTGCGTCCAGGCCGCGCCGTCCCACTCCCAGGTTTCCGTGCCGTCGGGCACGCCGCCGTGCAGCACCGTGACGCTGCGCCCGAAGTCGTGCGCCATCGCGTGCCGCGAGCGCGCCGACGGTCCGCCGGTGGCGAGTCGCAGCTGCCAGCCGGCGCCGTCCCATTCCCAGGTGTCGCCGAGGCGGCTGATGCCGTCGAAGCCGCCGAACATCACCGCGCGGCCGCGGCCGAGATCGTAGGCGAGCGT
>JAGQRB010000049.1 GCA_020425925.1 Planctomycetota bacterium | reverse complement strand
GATGGCGCTGGCACGGCTCGGCGAGCCGGCGGCCGCGGTGGCGGCCGCGACCGATGCCGTCGCGCACGCGCCGCGCAATGCCGGGGCGCTGCGGATCTCGGCGGTAGCGGCGGTCCTGGCCGCCGCGGCGAGCGGAGAGGCAGCGCACCAGCGCGCCGCGGTCGCGGCGCTCGAGCGGCTGGCCGTGGTCGACGCCGCCGAGCTCCGCCGCTGCCTCGCGGATCCACGCTTCGAGCCGCTGCATGCGCGCGCCGACTTCGTTGCCCTGCGGCGGGGGAGCGACCGACGATGAGCGAGACCATCAGCCATCAGCTGGTACTGGTGCATCGCGGCGACCGTGCCGCGCTGCAGCGGCTGCTCGCCGACCATCTGCCGTGGATCGAGGAACGGGTGCGACGTCGGTTGTCGAACCTGCTGCGCCGCGACGGCGAGACCCAGGACTTCGTGCAGGAGGCGATGCTCGAGGCGCTGCGCGACGGACCGCGCTTCGCAGTCGAGGACGTCGATGCGTTCCGGGCGCTGCTGGCCCGCATCGTCGAGAACAACCTGCGCGACCGCTGCCGCCACCTGCAGCGCGAGCGTCGCGACATCCGCAAGCAACGCGCGCTGCCGAACGACTCGGTGCTGAAGCTCGGAGCCGCGGCCCGGCCGATCACCGAGCCGCCGACCCAGGCCGAGCGCAACGAGTGCGCCGCCTGGATGCGGCTCGCGCTCGAGCTGCTCGGACCGGTCGATCGCGAGGTGATCCGGCTGCGGATCTGGGACGGTGTGACGTTCGGCGCGATCGGCTCGATCCTGAGCCTGTCCGAGGACGCGGTGCGAAAGCGCTACCGGCGGGCGCTGCCGCGCCTCGCCGAGAAGCTCGAGCTGCTGCAGAGCGGTGACTGGCGCAAGTCGCTCGGCGAGCCCGAAGAGTGACTGCGGGCTGTCTCAGCCGCCGATCGTGACCCGCAGCGCGTCGCTGAGAACGACGCCGAGCAGGCTCTCGCCCGGCGCGACCGCGGCGGTCTGTGCCTGCAGCGGCAGGCCGACCAGGCTCGGCGACGCCGGAATCGCGAACGAGCCGGTTGCGGTGCCGCCGTTCAGGAGCATCAGCGTGACGAGATCCGGCGAGGCGTGCTGGACACAGCCGGTGAGCCCGGGGATCCCGGTCAGCAGCGCGGTGAACTCGATGCCGGGATCCTGCAGCCCGAGCACCAGGAACGCCGCCGCGCTCACCGAGGTCAGGCCGCCGAGTTCGAACTCGAGCGCACCGCCGATCACGCCGAAACGGGTGAGGTGCAGGTGGGCCTGCAGGTCGACGTGCTGCGGCGCATTGGTGGCCGTCCAGGTCTGGTAGACCATCGAGCTGCCACCCGATGCGATCGGGTAGACCGCGAAGTCGCTCGCGCCCGGATCGGCGACGCCGTTGCCGCCGCTGCAGCCGACCACGACGTTGTTGGTGTAGTTGCCGGCCGGCTGCTGCCAGTCGCGGGCGTCGAGGTAGGTGAACGCGAACGAGCCGTCGCTCTCGAGTCGCAGCTGGAACGTCAGCGCGTTGGCGGCGCCGGCCTGCGGCACGTCGCGCCAGGTGATCGTCGCGAAGCCGGCCTGCGGGTCGGCGTGGAATCGCACCGAGCCGCCGGCCGAATCGAGATCGGTCCAGTACGGCGCGATCACCGCGGGGCCGAGGCGCATGGTGCCCGGAATCGGCGAGCTGCTGCTGGTCGCTGCCGGGTCGGCGACGACGCGGCCGTTGTCGTCGACATGGACCGCGGTGGTCGAGCCACCGCCCGGCATCGTGAAAGCGAAGCCGAGCGCCTGCGCCGGGGACATCGTGTCCGCCGGCAGCAGGCCGCCGGCCGCGATCTCGGTGCCGAGCGCGCTGTCGTCGAACCACTGCGGCACGGTGCGCGCGACGTCGTAGCCGCCGCTGCCGTCGGGTGTGAAGCGGATCGTCACCGGGCACGGT
>JAGQRB010000488.1 GCA_020425925.1 Planctomycetota bacterium | reverse complement strand
GCCGAAGAACGCGCTCGTCAAGCAGTTCAAGTCGGTGTTCGAGATGGACGGCGTCCAGCTCGAGTTCACCGACGAGGCGCTCGGCGCGCTCGCCGACATCGCGATGACGCGCGAGACCGGCGTGCGCTCGCTGCGCACGATGTTCGAGGAGGTGCTGCTCGACCTCCGCTTCGAGATCGGCTCACGCAAGGGCGAGAACATCGTCATCACCGCCGAGTTCGTGCAGGAGCGCCTCGCGCGCACGCAGCGCGGCGACCGGGCCGAGCGCCGGAAGCGCGACAGCGCCTGAGCGGCGGACCGGGCTTGCGCGCGCTGGCGGAGCTCTCGGACGCGGAACTCGCGGCCGCCGTCGCCGAACGCGGCGGCCAGCCGTTCCAGGCGCGCCAGGTCGCGCACTGGCTCTGGAAACACGGCGCCAGCGGGTTCGACGATCTGCGCAACGTGCCGAAGCGCCTGCGCGACGCGCTCGCCGCCGACTTCGCGCTGCGGGCGGCGGTCGTCCGCACGGCCGAGCTGGCGGCCGACGGCACCGAGAAGCTGCTGCTGGCCCTGGCCGACGGCGAGGCGGTCGAATGCGTGATCATCCCCGACGGCGAACGCACGACGCTCTGCGTCTCGACCCAGGTCGGGTGCCCGGTCGCCTGCGTGTTCTGCGCGTCGGGTCTCGGCGGCGTGCGGCGCAACCTCAGCGCCGGCGAGATCGCCGAACAGGTGCTGCTGGCGCGCGGGCGCCTGCCGACCGACCGCCGGCTCACCAACCTCGTGGTCATGGGCATGGGCGAGCCGATGCTCAACCTCGACAACCTGCTGCCGGCGCTGCAGCGGATTCACGACCCCGACGGCATCGCGATGGGCGCGCGCCGCATCACGGTCAGCACCTCGGGCTACCCGCGGCAGATGGCCCGTTTCGCCGCCGCCGACCCGTCCTACAACCTCGCGGTCTCGCTACACGCCGCCGACGACGCGCTGCGCCGCCGGCTGGTGCCGACCGCGTCCCACCCGGTCCGGGAGATCGTCGCAGCGGCGCACGACTACTTCGGCCAGAAGGGCCGCGAGGTGACCTACGAGATCGTGCTGCTCGAGGGCGAGAACGACCGGCCCGAGGATGCGACCGCGCTGGTCGCAGCGCTCGCCCGGCTGCCGTGCACCGTCAACCTGATCCCGTGGAACGAGGTCGACGAGATCCTCGCCGAGCGCGGCCTGCGCCGCCCCGTCAACGCGCGCGTCGACGCGTTCGCGGCGGCGTTGCGCCGCGGCGGCCTCAACGTCACGGTGCGGCGCCAGCGCGGCGCCGACCGCTCGGCCGCCTGCGGCCAGCTCCGACTCAGGTCGTCGGGCGCCTGATCCGCTCCGTCGGCGCCATCAGCGCCGCTCGATGCGGCCCTTCTTGTCGAGCCGCTCGATCACGGCGCCCTTCTCGCCGGCATCCGGCGTCGCGTCGGCGATCGCCGGCTTCCTGACGGTCGCGGTCTGCTCGCGGCCCTTGCGGATCCACGTCGCCTCGACGTCCTCGCCGGCGGCGATCGCACCGAGCGCCTGGCGCACGTCGGCCGGCGAGCCGATCGTGGTGCCGCCGATCCCGGTGAGGATGTCGTCGGCCCGGAGGCCGAGCTGCGCCGCCAGCGAACCGTCCTGGACCGACTGGATCATCAGGCCCCGGTCGGCACCGAGGCCGAGGTAGTCGCGCACGGCATCGGGCACCGCGTCGCGGACGTAGACCCCGAGCCGTTCGCCGGCCGGCGGCGGCGTCGTCATCGGCACCGGCGCGATCGCAGGGTCGTTCCCGGCGTCGGGCGCGAAGTAGTTCGGGTTGCTGCGCCCGAACGTGCGCCACGCATCGGGCAGGCCCTCCTCGCGGAAGAAGCCGGGCCCGAACGCGCGGAAGCCGAAGTTGCCGTTGCCGTCGCCGAGCATCAGCCCGCGATCCTTCAGCACGTCCGGGTACTTCTCGCGGAACGTCTGCATGTCGGGGGCCTCGTAGACCTTCTTCTCGGTCTCGCCCTTCTCGTTCTGCTCCTCGACCTCGACCCGCACGCCGTCCGGGCCGACCTGCACGCTCATGCCCTGCGACAGTCCGGGCATGCCCTGCCCCTGCGGCATCTGCCCCTGCAGCAAGCGCTGCTGCATCGAGCGCAGGTCGCGGAACTGCTGGTCGAGATCCTGGAAGAAGTCGTCGCGGAAGAAGTGGCCACGCGGGATGTCGACGCCGAAGTCGCGCTCGAGCCGATGGAACATGTCCTCGAACTGGTCGCGCGCGTCGGGGAACGGCCGACCCGCCTGAGGAGGCTGCTGCCGCGGGTCCTGCTGCCCGCCCTGCCGGGGCGCACCCGGCGACGCATCCCCCGGCCGGCGCTCCTCGATCCGACCCGAACGGTCGTCGCCGTTCTCGATCTGGCGCACCAGGCGCTTGCTGCGCCACTGCACCTCGGGGTCGGTCGACGACGCGGCCGCGGACTTCAGCGCGTCGAGCGCCGAGTCGCCGAGCTGCCGCAGCGCGCGCTCGGCCGCGACCCGTTGCTTGTAGCTGTCCGCGCCGAGATCGCGCACCCAGTCGTCGACCGAGCGCTGCGCCGTGGCTTGCGACGGCGGTAGCTCCGGCGGCTGCGCCTGGCTGGCGTTCTGAGCGAACAACGGTGCTCCGGGGGCAAGCCCGCACAGAAGAGCACCCGAAAGGAAACCGATGGCTCTGAAGTTCATGCTCCCCCGACGAGCAAGCGCGCCAGACACTCCCGGCCGGGCCATGCTGGCCGCGGCGTCGGCCGCTCAGCGCGGCCGGCGCCCGCCGCGCTCGCGGCCGTCGAGCTCCTGCTCCAGCGTGCGCAGCTGCCAGCGCCGCATCATCCCCGCGCCGCGCTGCGCCTCGAGCAGCTCCTCGTCGGCGGGCTCCTCGACGGCATCCTCGCCGGTCGCCGGCCGGTCGCCGCGGTAGCCGAGCGGGCGCAGCTCGGCGCGCGGCCCCGCGTACGGCACGACCCGGGCATCGGTGTCCCGAATCGGGATCGCGCGCGGCATCGGCCGATCGAGCAGCGAGGGCGCATCGGGCGTGCGCACGCTCCACCAACCGACCCCGAACAAGAGCACCGCCGCCGCCGCCCAGAGCGCGCGCCCCAAAAGCACACGTCCCAGCAACACACGTCCCAGCAACGCCGGCCCGATCCGGCGCTCGCCGTCGGCGACGACTTCGCGTTCGACCGCGGCCAGCGTGTCGCGCTGCAGCGCCGCGAACATCGCGTCGTCGACGCCCGCCGGCTCGACCTCGCGCAGCCGACCGAGCGCCTTGCCGGCCTGCTGCAGCGACGCGGCATCGCGCCGACAGCTGCAGCAGTCGGCGAGGTGCCGCGCGACGCTGGCCGCCCGCACGCGGTCGAGATCGCCACCGACGAACCACGGCAGCTGCGAACGGAACGTGCGACAGCCCGCGCTCACAGCTCGCCCTCGGCGGACCGTGCGCCGTCGCGTTCGACGGTACGTTCCCACAGATCGCGGAAGTGCAGCCGTCCGCGATGCAACCGCCAGCGCGCGGTGGCGTGGGTGATCGCGAGGATCGGCGCGATCTCACGGCAGCTCAGGCCGTGGATGTCGCGCAGCACGAGCACCGCGCGGAACTTCGGATCCAGCCGATCGAGCACCGACCAGACCTGCTCGCCGCGCTCGCGCGCCGCGAACTCCGTCGGCCCGTCGACCTCGCGCTCGTCCGGCAGCGCGCCGAGGTGATCGTCGAGGTTCTTGGCGCGGGCGCTGCGCTGCTTGCGCAGGCTGTCGATCGCGAGATTCATCACGATGCGGTAGAACCAGGTGTAGAAGCTGCGGCTCCAGTCGTAGCGCAGCAGCGACCGGAACAGCCGCACGAACGCTTCCTGCGCCACATCGCGCGCGTCCTCGACGCGGCCGAGCACGTGGAACGCGATCCAGAACGCGCGCTTCTGGTAGCGCGCGACCAGCGCCGCGAACGCGTCCTCCTGGCCGGCGAGGGTGCGCCGCACGAGCTCGGCGTCACTGACGTCGCCGGCTGCCGCGAGCGCCGCGACCGGTGCCGGCAGGCCGCCCGGCAGATCCGGAGCGCCGCTCGGGAGCTGCCGCAGGCGTTCGGCGTGGGGACGGGATCGCATCGGCCCAACATACGCAGCGCGCCAAGGCCCTGCGAGTCGCGGATCCGCGCTTCGGGGATCCGCCTCAGCGCCGATCGGGGTCGCCCATCGCGCGGAACTTGCGATAGCGCTGCGCCAGCAGCTCGTCCCTGGGCAATTCGCCCAGCTCGTCGAGCCACGCCAGGATCTGCGCCTTGACCGTCGCGGCGGTCGCCTTCGGGTCGCGATGGGCGCCGCCGAGCGGCTCGTCGAGCACCTTGTCGACGAGCCCGAGGCGCAGCAGGTCGGCGCTGGTGAGCTTGAGCGCCTCGGCTGCTTCGGGCGCCTTCTCGCCGCTCTTCCACAGGATCGCCGCGCAGCCCTCGGGCGAGATCACCGAGTAGTAGCTGTTCTCGAGCATGCCGACGCGGTCGCCGACACCGATCCCGAGCGCACCGCCCGAACCACCCTCGCCGATCACGAGCACGACGATCGGCACCGGCAGCTCGAACATGTCGAGGATGTTGCGCGCGATCGCCGCGGCCTGGCCGCGCTCCTCCGCGCCGATGCCCGGGTAGGCGCCCGGCGTGTTGACGAACGACACGATCGGGATGCCGAGCTTCACGGCCAGCTGCATCTTCTGCAGCGCCTTGCGGTAGCCCTCGGGGTGGGCGCAGCCGAAGTTGCACGCCAGCCGGTCCTTGACGGTCTTGCCCTTGCGGTGACCGACGAGCAGGAAGCGGCGGCCGGCCATGCAGCCGAGCCCGGTCATGATCGCCTGGTCGTCGCCGTAGACCCGGTCGCCGTGCAGCTCGACGAAGTCGTCGAGCATCAGCTGGACGTAATCGGAGGTCAGCGGCCGGTCGTTGTGGCGCGCGACGTTGACCCGCTCCCACGGCGAGAGCTGGCCGTAGACTTCGGCGGTCTGGCGGCCGAGGCGCTCCTCGAGCGCGGTGATCTCCTCCGAGAGGTCGAGGTGCGAGTCCTTGCTCAGGCTGCGCAGCTCGTCGATGCGCGCCTGCAGCTCCTTCAGCGGGCGCTCGAACGCGAGCCCGTCCTGGGCCGCGGGCTTGGCGGAGGTCTGGGTCATGAGCCGCGCGACTGTAGCCCGACCACTGCCCGCCAACAAACCTCGCCGGTCGGGCGGAAGCCGGTCGTTTCCCGGCCAGATGTCTCAAGGATGTATTCCTCGTGCGCTGAGCCGCCTCCCCGACGCCTCTCCGGACGCAATGACTCCTTGCCCTATCCGTCTGCTCCCCACCCTCGCGTCCCTTTCCTGCCTGGCAGCGTCCGTGCTCGGCCAGGTCGCCCCGGCGCTGCTCGCGCCGCACACGGGCAGCACGACGTTCGACGTCGCCAACCCGGTGATCGCCGCTGTCGGTACCGAGGTCGACACCGCCGCGTTCTGCAAGCTGAGCAACAACGCCGCCGGCGAGTGGACCGCCGGCCTGACGCTGACCAACCTCGCCGGCGACACCGACCTGCACCTGGCGATGTGGTCCCCGAACGTCGGCGGCACCCCGGCGCTCGCGCTGACGAACGAGGCGGCCGCGTGCAACACCGCCGACAACGAGTACCTGCTGCAGCTCGAGCCGACGCAGGGCCTGCTCGCGGTGTTCGACCGCTTCGCCGCGGTCTCGTGGAACTTCCAGGGCGTGTTCCTGACCGCGCGCGGCGCCGTCGGCACGCCGTTCGGAACCCCGGTGCCGATCGCCGGCGTGCAGGGCACCAACGGCTGGGGCGACCCGTCGATCGGCTACGTCGACGGCCAGCTGATGCTGTTCTACGGCGGCACCGGCCAGCACCCGACGCAGGGACCGTTGCCCGCGATCCTGATGGCACCGATCGACCTCACCAACCCGCAGGCGCCGCAGGCCGGCGCCCCCGTGCCGGTCGCCTTCCCGGTGATCCCCGGCCGTTCGCCGCATTCGCCGACGCCGATCGTCGGCCCCGATGGCGACGTCGAGGGTCTGCTGCTCGCCGAGGTCGACTTCGTCACCGGTGACAGCGACACCTACTTCGCCGACGACCTCGACGCGCTGACGCCGCACGTGCTGACGTTCGACACCACCGGCTGGCTCAACGGCGACGGGCTCGCCGGCGGCTACATCGCAACCGGCGACTACGGCGCGTTCTACCAGCAGCTGCGCGAGGCGCGCGCCGCCTGGCTGATCGGCGACGCCGATCCGATGACCGCCACCGGCGTGACGATCGACCTGCTCTCGGGCTCGCCGCACGCCGGCGCCGGCGTGCCGAACCTGACGTTCTTCGTCGCCAGCCTGGCATTGCTGCCGAGCCCGATTCCGGCGCCGGCCGGCATCCTCGGCGAGATCGGCCTCGGCAGCCCGCAGATCGCGCTCGGCCTGCGCGTCGCACCGATCGCCGAGGACGAGCTCACGACCTGGTCCGCGACGCTGCCGTTCACTCCCGGAATGAACGGCGTGGTGTTCCACGTCCAGGCCGGCGTGGTCCAGCCCGGCACCGGCGTCGCGCTGCTCACCAACACCGCGAAGATCGCGCTCTGATCGCGCGCCGCTGCGGCGAACCCGGATTCTCGGACCTGCTACAGTGACGGGCGCGCGCCCCCGACGTCGTCCGGACGAACGGACGGACGACGCCCCCGTCGCACCCCGTCGCACTCAGCAGTCCGAGGTCCATCATGCCGAGCTTCCTCCGCCTCGCCGCGCTCGCCGTCGGCGCCGCCACCGCCGCCATCTCCGTCCGCGCCCAGTGTCAGCCGGCGACCTACGTCGGCTTCCATCAGGAGGTCGTCGGCGGGGCGCTCGCCGTCGACGGCGACCTCGCGTTGTTCGGTCACGCCCGCGGCTACAGCGCCGGGCTGTTCCGGCGCCGCGGCAACGACTACTGGACGCGCATCGGCCTGTTCGGCGGCAGCGGCGCCCACCCCGAGGGGATGGGCAACGCAGTCGCGCTGCGCGGCGACGTGGCGGTGCTCGGCGACCCGCGCGACTGGTCGCTGCCGGGCCACAACTGGTCGATCGCGAACGGCGCCGCGGTGATCTTCGAGCGGATCGGCGGCACCTGGACCCGGACCCTCGACCTCTACCCGCCGACCCCGGTCGCGAACAACACCAACTACGGCGCCGGCGTCGCGATCGCCGACGACGGCTCGCGCGTGCTGGTGTCGGCGCCCGGCGCGGCGCCGCTCGGTGAGCTGCACGTCTATCTGCGGGTACCGGCCGGCTGGGCGCTCGAGCAGACGATCACCGGCGCAGCGTTGAACCCGCCGCGCCCGCTCATCGCTACCGCCGCACTGACCAACGGCTATCTGTTCGTCGGCACCGACGACGGCCCCAACGAGAGCGTCTACGTGCTGACCCAGCAGGGTGGGTCCTGGACGCAGGCCGGCGTGCTGCAGCCGCCGCAACTCGCGGCCGACGCGCAGTTCGCGGCGGCGATCGCGGCCGACGGACCGATCGTCGCGGTCGGCGCCCCGCGCCAGCCCGTCGGCAGCTCGACCGGCACGGTCTTCGTCTACGACGTGACGCAGCCGGGCTGGATGACGCAGCCGTTCGCGATCCTGCCGCCGCCGAACCCGACCATGACCTCGTTCGGCCGCGCCATCGACGTCGCCGGCGACCGGCTCGCGATCGGCACCTACGGCACCGCGTTGGAGCATCGCCGGCAAGGCAACGCCTGGCCGCTGTTCGCGGCGGTCTACCCGCCGAACCAGGGCTACAGCGGCGCCTTCGGCGCCGCCGTCGGGCTGCACTCGCACGGCCTGCTGGTCGGCGACAACTATTACGACGACGATCCGTGGAACTATCCGGACAGCCCGGGCGGCGTGCACTCGTTCGACCTCACCGACCATGGCAAGCCGTTCCAGGGCTGCCGCCGCGGCGTCGCGATCGAGTGGGTCGACCGCCTCGACCTGCAGGTCCGCTGGCCGCAGCAGGCCGGCAAGAGCTACCAGATCTTCGGCTCGCTGAGCGGCACCGGTCCGACCCCGGTCGGCGGCGTGCAGGTGCCGCTGACGCTCGATCTCTACACCTGGTTCCTGATCGACCACCCGACCTACTTCACCGGCGGCAGCGGCGTGCTCGACGGCAACGGCCGCGCGTCGCTGACCTGGAACGTGCCGAGCGGGCTGCCGACCTCGCTCGACGGCCTGACGTTCTACCACGCGATCGTCGCCTACGACGCGACGTCGCTCGCGGTCAGCAACGCGGTCGAGAGTCGGCTGGTGAAGTACTACTAGGCGCGACTCAGCGCCCGGTCAGGTCGAGCACGAGCGGCTCGGACGTCGGCTCGAGCCGCAGCTCGCAGTGGCCCCCGCCCGCAAGCATGGCCGCACCGCTGTAGCTCGACCCGTCGACAGCGAGGAAGCGCAGGGCGAAGGTGCCGTCGGGCTCGATCGGCGCGCGCGCGGCGAGCCACTGGTTGACGCGCAGACCGAGTGCGCGCAACGCCTGCACGATCTCGTCCCCGGAATCGCGATGCGAGCAGGCCCCGACGCGGAACGACACGTCCGACCACCGAGCACCTTCGGCGAGCAGAACCCTGCCGCGCAGCACGTCGAGCTCCTGCATCTCGAGCGCGAGCGTTGGCATGGCATCGGAGTCGAGCTCGGTGTGCGCGAAGCCGATGCCATCGGTCACGAACACGAACCATCGGCCGCGCGCGATTCGCAGCGTCGCGCGGCCGCGATTGTCGAGTCGCAGCCGCGTGTCGGGCGGACCGATCCGAAAGCCCTCCGTCGGCAGCGGCAGGATCAGGACCTCGGCCGCACGCGCCGGCCCACCGGCGGCGTCGATCGCCGCGAACTCACAGCGCCGGATCGACCGCAAGTCGAGTGCGAGCGGCACATCGAGCGCGGGCTCGGTCAGGATCGGCATCTGCGGGTGGTCGATCAACAGCGTCGGCGCCGACAGCAGCGGCGGTAGCCCGACGAACTCGAAGTGGCCTTCGGCGTCGCTCACCGTGCGGAACGTCACCGGACGAGAGAGCTGCGACCCCGCCAGCTGGATCGTCAGCATCGCCGAGAGTGCGAGTTGCGCCCGAGCCAACGGTCGGCCCGCGTCGTCGAGGATGTCGCCGGCGAAGGCAGCGGCCGGCGCGAGCGTGAACGGGAGCGGGTCACGCCGGTGCAACGGTGCGTGTTCGGAGCCGTCGACGACGAATCGCCCAGCCCAACCGCCGACCGCGCCGGCACGCCCCGGCATCCTCGCCCACAGCAAGGGCTCGTCGCCGATCCCGGGCGCTGCGGCGCGGCTCGCGAGCGTCACGCGCGCCTCGCCATCCTGGCCCGTTACCCCGACCCGACGCCATTCGGCGAGCTCACGCAGGCCGGTCAGCGAGCGCTCCTGATGCGCGCGCCAGGCGCCGTCGACCTCGGCGAACACCTCGGCGCCCACGATCGGCACCGACTGCGGGTCGGCGACCCGGACCGCCAGCGTCCGCGGCGGCGGCATGACGAACTCCGCTGCACCGGCATGCGGCTCCAACGTCTCGGAATACAGCAGCGCGCCGTCGCGATCCCGCGCGAACAACAGCCAGTGCGAATCCCACGGCAACACCGGCAGCGTGGCAACGCCGTCGACGAGTGCGAGCGGTGCGCGATGCAGGTGCGGCGCCGCGATCGCGACCTCGAACGCGAGCGGTCCGAACGCACCCCAGGCTGCGTCACCCGTCACCCGCAAGGTCGCCGGCGAACGTTCGTTCGCGAGTTCCACCTCGAAGCCGCGGCCGGGTCGAACGTCGAGCACCGTGCTGACCGCGCAGGCACCGCTCGCGCTCGGCGAGCCGACGACCCAGCACGCGTACTCGTGCCGCTCGCGCAGATCGGTGCGGAACCGTCCCTTGTCGTCGGTGACGACGACGACGCGATCCGGGGCCGCGAACCGGCCGCCGAGCGGCGGTGCGCTGCCGACGAAGGTAACGGTCGCATTCGCGATCGCGTGCCTCTCGGCATCGAGCACGCGTCCGGCGGTGGCGACGCGGTCCTGCGCGTGCGCGGCACCGATCGCGGTCGCGAGCACCGCGACGATGCGGGCACCGACGGGGTCGCTCAGAACGACCCCAGCGTCACCGCGACCGCGTCGCCGACGACGCCGCCGCCGAGGTTGTGGCCAGGCGCGGGTCCCCACGGCTGCAGGAAGAAGCGCAGCCCCGCGAAGCTCGCGGCGGACGGGATCGGCAGCGTGAAACGCGCCGTGGTCGGGCCGGTCATCGCGCAGGGCAGCGTGATCGCGTCATCGCTCTGCAGCAGCCAGCAGCCCGGCAGGCCGAAGCCGTCCATCACCATCGGCAGGGTCAGCCCGAGCGCCTGCCGGTTCGACCAGCCGAAGCACATGAACGCGGCACCGTTCGGCACGCCCTCGATGTCGACGCCGAGGTTCGCACCCAGCAGCGGCCGCGCGCCGGGGTCGACGACCGATCGCATCGGCGGGGCACCGCATGCGAGGCCGTACGGTTGCGCGACCGCGAGGCCCGGGAGACTGCGCGACCAGACGACGGGACCATTGGAGAAGATCCGTTCGACGCCGACGAGTCGGCCACGCTGGCGGTCGTAGACCATCGAGGTGATTCCGAGGCTGGACGGCGGCGGCGCAACCGGATCGCGCGACCACGCGACGCCGTCGTATTCCCAGACCTCACGCGACGCACTCAGCGGAACCGTGCCGTAGAGCAGACAGCGGCCGCGCTCGCGGTCGTGGCAGAGCGAGACGCCCTCCAACACCGGGCTCGGCCCGGTCGCGGGCAGCGGCTGCCAGGTCGCGCCGTCCCACTCCAGGGCGTCGTACAGCGGGTAGGGTCCACCGCCGGAGATGAAATGGCCACCATAGACCACGGTGCGCGCGCGACCCGCGTCGTAGGCCACCCCGGCGAAGGCGCGCTGCTGCGGCATCGGCGAGCGCATGCTCCAGGTCGCCCCATCGAACTCCCAGGTCTCGTCGATCGTGCCCATGTGGAAGCCGAGCACGGCCTGCCCACCCACGAGCACGACCCGATCGCGCGCTTCGTCGTAGACCAGGCCGTGTCCGAAGCGCATCCGCGGGCCCGCGACCTGCTGCCAGGTCCCGGCCTCGAGGATCCAGGTGTCCTGCGGCAGAAAGACCTGGACCGACGGGACCTCGATGCCCCCGAACAGGACGAGGCGACCGCGCCTGCTGTCGAAGGCGGTGCGGGCGTGGGCGCGAGAAGCGAGCGCTGCCGGCAGCATCGACTGGCTCCAGACCAGGCCATCGAACTCCCAGTGCTCGCTCCAGTACGGCGACGCGAACGGCTGCGAGGTCGCGATCATCACGACGCGGTCTCGCAAGCTGTCGTAGGTGACTGCGCCGTCCGCCGACGGCAGCGCCGACGCGGCGAGCTGCTGCCACTGGGACTGCTGGGCGACGGCGGACGCCGCGATCCAGACCGCCGGGAACAGAAAACGGGTTGCGGACTCTCGACGCATCTGGGGTACCTCCGTGTCGGAAGGAAAGCGACGGTGGAAGTGGGCAGCCGCAGCATAACGCATCGGTCGAACTCGCGCCGAACGCCGCGGGACGCGTTCGGGGGTGTGCTATTTGCATGCGAACTTCGGGTTCAGGACACTGGGCGCCGGCGCTATTCCGCCGTGACCCACCCGCAGATGCTGCGAGCCCTCACCCACCTCGTCCCCACGATGCTCTGCCTCGCTGGCGCGCCCGCGGCGCAGTCGGCGAGATCGCCCGAGTCCACCGCACTGCCGCGCGAACTCGCCGCGACCGAACTCGAGCTCGAGGCGCGCTGGGAGCGGCTGACGGACACGGTCTACCACTTCGAAGAGCGCTTCGAGCTCGTCGCCGACCTTGCGCCGGCCGCGCGGCGTCGGACCTGCGACGCCGCGAGACTCTCTGCGCTGTTGCCGGCGCAGGCCGTCGCCGTCGGCGACGTCTGGCCCGTCGACGTGGAATCGCTCCTGCCGTTCGTGCGCCAGCTCCACGCCGGTGCGACCGCGACGCTGCACCACGATCGCGGTAGCGGTATCGGCGCGCCGGGCGCGTTCGCCTGCCTGCGCGCGATCGACGGCGCGCACGCCGAGATCGTCCTGCGCGCGCACGTCGACTTCCGCATCGCCGGCGACGGCACGGACGCGCGGTCATCGTGGTTCACGCCGGCACAGTTCGCCGGTCGCATCGCGCTCGATCTCGCGCGGCGAACGGTACTCGGCTTCGAGCTCGCCGTACCCGACCAGCACAGCAACGTCGACGTCAACGTCGCGCTCGAGCAGGGAGTGATCGCCGACATCGGGCGGGTACCGGAGATGTCGATCCGCGGCGGCACGTTCCCGGCGTTCGCCGAGGATGCCGCACAGATCGCCGAACGCGCGGCCCGCGAGCGGCTGACCCGCGCGTTCTACCCGTTCGCCGCGATCGCCTGGCACGAGCTCGCCGAGGCCCGCGCGCTGTCGCTCGCGACGCACAAGCCGCTGCACGTGATCGCGCTGTTCGGCAGCCTGCTCGACGAATCCTGTTGAGGCAGCGGGAAGACCCTCCGTGCGAGGGTCCTGGCCGACGCCGCGGTGATGCGCACGCTTCAGCAGGACTTCGTCAACGTTTGGGTGCTCGCGCGCGACCTGGAGGCGATCGCCGCCGCGTCCGACGATCCCGACATCGGCGCGCTCTGCGCCGCGATCCGCGCGAACTACGGTTACCCGGTCGACAGCGTCGTCATCGCGCCCGACCTCGAGGTGCTCGGTCACCTCAACGTCCACGAACCCGGCGCCCGGGATCCGGAGACCTATCTCGCCTTCCTGCAGCAGACCCTCGGCCGCGAGCCGGCGCCGCCCGCAGGAGCCGAACGCCGCGCGGTCCCGACCAGCGTGCGGGTGACTCCCGACGAGCCCGCGGCCTCGGTGCTCGACGTCGTGGAGCAGTCCGCCCGAGCGAAGGACGCCGTGAAGTTCTTCACGATCGACGCGACGAAGTTCGCAAACCGCTGCCGGCTCGAGATCACCGTGCGCGTCGGCAGCGGCGCGGCGGCCGGCACGTTCGAGCTCTGCGCCGCGGCGCCCGGTGAACCCGACGCCATGACCCCGGTCGAGACGCTGCCGCGGGTCGCGCCGGGCGAGACCGCCGTACTGGTCCACGAG
>JAGQRB010000487.1 GCA_020425925.1 Planctomycetota bacterium | reverse complement strand
TCGCCTGGCGTACCGCGCAGGCGCTCGCGGTGCTCGCCGAGCACGCGGGCGAGCCGGATACGGCCCGCGCCCTCCTCGAACGCGCGATCGCGCGCTACCCCGACGCAATCGCGCCCGACCCGGCGCGACACTCGGGCTTCCAGCACCTCGTCAACGCCCAGGCCATGCTGCGATGGGATCGCGATGGCTACGACGCCGCGCTCGAGTCCGCGCTCGAGCGGTTCGCGAGCGACCCGCGCTTCTGCTACTTCCACCCCACGCCTTGGGTCGAGCGACTCGAACGCAGCGATCTCGCGGCGCTGTTCGCGAAGATCGAAGCCGGCTACGGGCAGCGGCGGACGGCATTCCCGACCGATGTCGCGCTGATCGAGCGCTACGGCGACATGCTCGCGACCTACCGTCGGCACCTGATCGGGGGCAAGTAGCGCGCCGACGTGGCTCGGCGTTTTTTTTGGCCGGGCTCCGAGTTTCGGTCAAATGGCCCATGGACCCATCGGGCAACGCGGCTAGACAGAGAAGCTGTCCGCCAACCGGCGGACGCCTCCAGGAGACACCGAATGCCCCGCTTCGCCGTTCCCACTCTGCTCTTCGCGCTGCTCGCTGCCGGCTGCCAGAACATGCCGGCCCCCGTCGACTCCGCCACCCAGTCGCTCGTCGAGAAGCTCGCGAGCGAGTACACCGACGTCGTGCGCCTGTCGGTGCACGCGATCCCGGCGGGCGGCGACAAGCTGCACGCGATCGCGAGCACCTCCTCCGACAAGCGCGGCATGATGTCCGACCCCGAGGACATGCGCGCCGTCGAGACCGGCCAGACGATCGTCAACCCGGAGGGCACCGGCTACGACGTCACGGTGCCGATCCTGCAGAAGAACGGCGCCTACACCGCCGCGGCCGGCGTCACGCTGAAGGGCGAGGATCGCGCCACGGCGGAGTCCACCGCGAAGATGATCGCCGGCAAGATCGAAGCCGCGATGAAGATGTAGCGCGGTCGCGGGCCGGGGCGTCGGGTCCCGGGATCAGAACATCACGGTGTCCCACCGCGCCTCGAACAGTCCGCGCTCGACGATCTCCCAGACGACGACCTTCGCGCGGGTGCCTTCGCGCAGCTCGTCGCGGAGGTCGTGCAGCCCATTGAAGCCCGACGCGCCGAAGCCGATCACCGCGCGCACCGGTCGCCCGAGCGCCAGCGCGAGTGCACCGGCGCCGTTGGCCTCCGCGAAGCTGGTGCCGATCAGCAGCACCTCGGTCGCGGGGTCTTCGGGCAGCGGTGGAACGAGCCGGGCGCGATCCTTCAGCACGACGCCGTAGAACTCGCGGTCCATCGCGAGGTCGGCAGTGAAGATGCTGACCGGCTGGGCGCGCAGCCGACCACCTTCGAGCGGCAGCTCGCGGGTCAGCAGACCGAGCATGCCGGCGAGGTCGCCGACCGCCTTGGTGATCGTGCGGGCGCCGAGTTCGGCCGTCAGCCGCGGCGCGAGCGCCCTGCCGACCGGCAACGACTCGATCACGGCCGCGATCGCCTGGCCGCCGGCGAGCGCACCCTCGGGCCGCCAGTGGGTATCGCGCTGGTAGTAGAACAGCTGGTCCGGCGCCGCCGCCTTGGCCAGCAGGATCGCGCTCGCGACGTCGGCGACCGGGATGTCGAGCTCGTGCAACTCGGTCAGCATGGCGCCGTAGATCGGTGCCTTCGCCGGCGCGAGCCGACCATCCTCGTAGGCGAGCTCGGGGTAGACGCGGGCCTTGTCCGGCACCAGCGAGACGACGAGCTCCGCACCGGCGGCGCGCACGCGATCGCGCAGCGCCGCGAGGAAGCGACGCCGCTCCGGCGCCTCGCGCTCGAAGCGGAACATGCCCGGCCGCAGCGTCTCGGCCTTGAACAGCCAGCTGTCCTTACCGAGCACGACGCCGGCGTTCTGCACGATGCCGAACCGGAACAGCAGCTCGTTCCAGGTGCCGCGCAATCGCCAGACGATCGGTGAGGCCTCGCGCAGATGGCGCTCCATCGCCGTCGCCCAGGTCCCGTCGGTGAACGAGTCGAACGTGAGCTCGGGCACCTCGGTCTGGCTGCGCGTGATGATCGGCGGCCGGTCGCGGCCGAGCGCACCGTGCCACAGCAGATGGAACAGCGGGACGCTGGCGGCGAGCAGTGCCGCGACCGCGACACCGTGCCAGCGCACGGCCCACTGGGCGGGAGTCTGGTCGACCGGGTCGGCTGCGTGCGATTCCATCGTCAGAACCGGAAGTAGAGGAACGGGACGAAATCGGTCGCGAGCAGCTCGCAGACCGCGAGGGCGAACGCCGCGAAGGTCGCGAGCATCACGAGCGGGTGGAAGCGCCGCACCAGCTCCTCGCTGCGCGGCAGCGCGAACGCGACGAACAGTCCGACCCCGGTCGCGGCGAACGCGATCGTTCCGGCCTGGCCGATCGCCGGCAGCGCGCCGATCCCGTTCGTGCCGACCATGCCGCCCCAGACCGCGAGCAGCTGGCCGACCCCCTCGGCGCGGAAGATCACCCAGCCGAACACGACGATCACGAACGTGCCGAGCACCTGGCCCGGCCGCGGCAGGAACCAGAACATCGCGGTCTTGCCGGCGCGACGCTCGAGGATCAGGAACAGCCCCTGCCAGGCACCCCAGAGCAGGAACGTCCATTCGGCGCCGTGCCACAACCCGCCGAGCAGCATCGTCGTCGCGAGGTTGGCGTAGGTCCGCAGCGGTCCCTTGCGGTTGCCGCCGAGCGGCACGTAGAGGTAGTCGCGCAGCCAGGTCGAGAGGCTGACGTGCCAGCGCCGCCAGAAGTCGGTGATGCTGTAGGCCCGGTACGGCGACAGGAAGTTGCTCGGGAAGCGGAAGCCGAGCATCAGCCCGAGCCCGATCGCCATGTCGCTGTAGCCCGAGAAGTCGAAGTAGATCTGCACCGTGTAGGCCAGCGCACCGCTCCAGGCCTCGAGCAGGCCGGGGGCGCCCTGACCGAACACCGCGGCGACGAGCGGCGCAGCGCGGTCGGCGATCAGCACCTTCTTGGCGAACCCGATCGCGAACAGGAACACGCCGTCGCTGAGCTGCAGGAACGAGACCGTGCGGTGGGTCAGCGACGCGGCGATGTCGCGGTAGCGCACGATCGGTCCCGCCACGAGCTGCGGGAACATCGACACGTAGGCGAGCAGGTCGAGGAACGAGCGCACCGGCCGCACCTCGCCGCGGTAGACGTCGATGGTGTAGCTCATCGACTGGAACGTGAAGAACGAGATCCCGATCGGCAGCAGCACGTCGGTCCACGCGATCGGTGCCGGCGCGAGCTCGTTCCAGCTCGCGACGAACAGGTTCGCGTACTTGAACCAGCCGAGCATCCCGAGGTTGGTCACGACCGACAGCACGAGCCAGAGCCGACGTCGGCGGCGGTCCTCGATCCCGCCCATCATGCGCGCCGCGGTGTAGTCGATCGCCGTGGAGGCGAGCATCAGCAGCACGTACTGCGGCCGCCACCAGCCGTAGAACACGAAGCTCGCGAGCGTCAACCAGACGTTGCGCCAGCGCGGCGGCAGCGGGTAGTAGACCGCGAAGAATGCCGGCAGGAACCAGAACAGGAAGATGAACGACGCGAAGACCACGTCCGGGATCAGCCTTCCGACTTCGGATCGCGCTCCATGAGGGCGGCGACGGCCTGCTGCGGCGGCAGACGGTCGAACAGGATCGCCGCGACCGCCGCGGCGATCGGCATCTCGACGCCGACGTGCGCGACGTCGCGCGCCACGACCCGCGAGGTCCAGACGCCCTCGGCGACCTTCGGCGTCGCGGCGAGCGCCTGCTCGAGCGTCTCGCCGCGACCGATGCGTTCACCGAACGCGCGGTTGCGACCGTGCCGCGAGAAGGCCGTGACCGCGAGATCGCCGACGCCGGCGAGCCCGTAGAACGTGCGTTCCCTGGCACCGACGGCGACGCCGTAGCGCGCCATCTCGACGATGCCGCGCGCCAGGATCGCGGCCTTGCTGTTGTCGCCGTAGCCGAGGCCGTCGGCGATGCCGGCCGCCAGCGCCATGACGTTCTTCAGCGCACCGCAGAGCTCGATGCCGAGCAGGTCGTCGTTCCGGTAGACCCGGAACGTCGGCGACGAC
>JAGQRB010000486.1 GCA_020425925.1 Planctomycetota bacterium | reverse complement strand
GCCGACGGCCGCGCCGAGCTCACACTGGCGCCGGATGCTCGCGGCGAGCTGCTGGTCGAAGCCGACGGCCACGTGCCGAACCGCCAGCCCGTGACCGCGCCGGCGGCCGCCGCGCCGCCGCGGACGCTCGAGCTCTTCCTCGACCCGGCCGGCGCGCGCACCGGCATCGCGATCACCGCCGTCGACCTCGACGGCGAGCCGGTGCCGTACGTGCGGGTCGAGACCTGGCGCCTGCCACCGGATGCGGTTCTCGGCGATGGCTGGCGCCGCTCGACCCCGCTCTGGTCGCGGCGCACCGGTGATCCCGAGGGCCACTACGTACTGCCCGAGCTCGAACCCGGCGACTACGGCATCAGGCTGCGTGCCACCGACGCCGACGGCGAAGCGCTGCCGCTGCAGCCGTTCGTCGCGACGTTCGCGCTCAGCGGCAGCAACGGCTTCGACGAGCACGCCGTGCTCGAGCCAGGCTGTCTGCTCGGCCTCGAGCTCGTCGATGCCGCGGGTCGGGCGCTCGATCCGCGTGCGGCGCCGATCGCCCTCGATCTGCGGCGCGCCGGTGCCGATCCGACTACGCGACGCTGGGTGCAGCGCGGCGACGGCACGGTGCTCGCGGCCGACGACGCGCCGCCGGCGGCCGGCACCTGCTGGCTCGACGAGGCCGTCGCCGACGGGCTCTACCGGCTGCGCATCTCGGTCGACGGCGAGCTGCGGCTCGATCGTTCGCTGGCGCTGCGTGCCGGCGAACGTCAGCTCGAACGCTGCGTCGTGCCCTGAGATCGGGGCGGTTCGGGCTGCGGCCGGTCGCCGTCGCTGTCGAAGCCGCCCGAGCGCCGCATCTCCTGCTCCATGCCGAGCGCACCGAAGCCGAAGGCCAACAGCAGGGCGGCGATCATCAGCGACGGGTTCTGCGTCAGCATCGGCGCGAACGCGCCGAAGAAGGCGACGACGCCGACGCACGCGTAGGCGAAGCGACCGCCGCCGCACAGCTGCGCGATGCCGGCACCGAGCGCGCCGAGTCCGATCAGCAGGCCGACCTGGGACAGCGTCGCACCGATCAGCATGCTGAGCAGGCCGAGCAGGCCGCTGATCACGAGGCCGCCCCCAACCGCCTCGAGCGTGCGCACCGGCCGCCAGCGTCGGCGGCGCTGGCGCGCTCGGCCAGCGGCCCAGACCGCGTGCAGGCGCTGCTGCTCCGGTTGCGGCAGCGCCCGGAACCAGGCCTCGTCCTCGCGCGGATCGCGCCCGGCCTCGCCGCGCGCGTACTCGACCGCGAGCGGCACGTCGGCCGCGGTGACATCGCTGTGCACCGCGACCTGACGCAGCTCCGCGCCGGCGACGGTCGCGGCGGCGGCACGGCGGCGCTGGCGTTGCTCGCGCTGCTCGATATGACCGACCAGCGAGGTCGGCGCCGGCGCCGACGCGATCTTCTGCCGCAGCCGGTTGAGCGCGACCTCGGCCGCGGCAGCCTGCTCGGCGGTGAGCCGCGCCGCCGCGGCCGATCTCGCGATGCGGAGCTCCGCCGCCTCGCCGGGGTGGAGACCGAGCTTCTCGGGCGGCAGGGGTTCCCAGTCGCTCGCATCCATCGTTCCCGGGTCATCGGCGGACGACCGCGGACGACTGAGCCCGATTCCGGCGCCGACCCGTGCGTTCGGGGTCGGGCTTGCTTCGGATCCGAGGCCCCGCTCTGTTCTGCCGATGGCTCGAATCCGCGTTCCCGCTCTCGCTGCCGTCGCCGCGCTCGCGCTGACGTCGGCGTGTTCGTTCCACAGCGTCGCGACGCACTGGAACGAACGCGTCGGACCGAACGGTCAGCCCGTCTACGTGCGCACGGTCACCAACATCGGCATCAACCTCGCCGTCATCCTGCCGGTGCTCGGCAACACCACGATCGACACCATGATCGGCGAGATGACGCGCGAGATCGCCGAGCGCGGCGGCGACCGCGTCCGGGTGATCCAGACCACGTCGGAGAACTACTGGCACGGTTTCCCGCCGTTCACCTGGATCGTCACGCCCGTGATCACCGATGTCAGCGTCGAGTACGAGCCGTCCCAGGCCGAGTTCGACGAGGTCGCGGCCGCTGCGGACGAGGGCCACGAGCCCGCCGAGGAAGGCCGCGATGCCGACCACGGCGAGGCCGTGCCCGATCCGCCGCCGAAGCGCTGACCCCATTCTTCCCGGCCCCCCTGGACGGCAGCGGGGTGGTGGCCGAAAACGTCGACATGCAGTTCCTGCCCGCGCCGAACCCCGACCGCCGTCCCGCTGCCCGCGAGCGCTGGCCCTGGGGTCCATTGCTGTTCGTCAGCGCCGCGACCGCGGTGCTCGCGACGCGCTGGCCGTGGATCACCGTCGCGTTCCAGCGCCTGTGGGGCAACCACGATGGTCCCCCGGGCTGGGAGTCGACCGCCGGGTTCACCTGCCTGTGCACCAGCGCGTTGGTCGCGATCATGGCGCTCGCCGAGACCCGCACGCCGTCGTCGCAGCAGGCGGTCCGCCCGGGCAGCCTGATGCTCGCGGCACTCGCGACCGCGATGCTCGCGTTCGAGCTGTCGACCGGTCCGGGCACGCTGCGCGGCGTGTCGGCGCGTTGGACCGGACCGTTCTGGGTCGCGTGCGCGGCGCTGCCGGTCCTGCTGCTGTGCTGCGCGATGCGGTTCCGCGCGCTGAAGCAGCAGCCGCCGGCGGCCGGCTGGCTCGAACCGGACCGCGCGCACTCCGGTTCGCCGCCCGACGCCAGCGCCAGCTAGAGCTCTTCTGGCCCGCCGATGTAGCCGAGGAACGCGCTCGCGGCGACCACCAGCGGACTCGCGAGGTAGACCTTGCCGGGCCCCGAACGGCCGGGGAAGTTGCGGTTGATCGCCGACACCGTGACCTCGTCGGGCGTGAACGACACCCCCGGTCCGGCCTTGATGCAGGCACCGCAGCTCGGGTCGATGAGCTCGACGCCGGCGCGTTCGAACAGGTCGATGTAGCCCATCGTCTCGGCGTAGTCGCGGATGCGCTGGCTGCCGAACTGGATGTAGAGCTTGACGTCGGCGAGCGCGCGCCCCTTGTCGAGGGCCTGCCGCACGACGCTCGCGTACATGTCCATGTCGGCCTTCTTGCCGCCGGTGCACGAGCCGCCGTAGGCGAT
>JAGQRB010000485.1 GCA_020425925.1 Planctomycetota bacterium | reverse complement strand
GGTCTGGCGCATCGACGACACCGCGACGGCGGCGCTCGTCGCCGACTTCTACGACGAGCTGCTGGCCCGCGGCCGTCCGCCGGCGACGGCGCTGCGGAGCGCCCAGCTGGCGGCGCTGCGCCGCGCGCGCGCTGTGAGCGGTGAAGGGTTGCCGGGGCTGTGGGCGGCGTTCGTGCTCGAGGGCCGCTAGCCGACGCGGAACGAGTACCGTCGCACCTCGTCGAGCCACTGTCGCATCCGACCGGCGCCGAACGGGAAGTCGCGGTCGAGCGCGGCGATGTCGCGTTCGAGGCTCGCGATCTCGGCGAGCCGGCGCTCGGTACGCCGCGCCAACCGATCGGTCGCATTGGCTCCGTTCGCGGTGCGCATACCGGGTTCGTTCTCTGCCGCGGTGCGCAGGGCGTCGCCGAGCGCGCTCGCGAGCTCCGGGAGCCGTTCGTCGTGCGGCCGCTGCTCGACGACCTGGCAGAAGATGCGTGCCGACTCCGGTGCACCGACGATGACGCTCAGCAGGAACAACACGACTTCGTGATCGCCGGCATCGACGTAGGCATCGAGCTTCGCCTCGCCGAGGCCGGCGCGGATCAGGTAGTAGACGTTGACGAGGCGCTTGACCGCGCGCGGCGAACGGCCGTGAATCACCGCGAGGCGACGCATCGCGAGCCGCTCCTCGTCGCGCAGCTCGAGCTGGCGTGAGATCAGCGGGATCTGTTCGACGGTGGCGCGCGGGCGCGTCGCGGCATCGGTCTCGCGTTGCCGTGGCTCCTCGTCGTTGGCGTTGGCGTTGGCGTTGGCGTTGGCGTCGGCGGGCGGCGGGGTGGCGGCGTCCGGTGTCGTGTCCGGCACGGCGTTCGGTGTCGGTGTGGGGGGCGTCGGCGCCGGCCGCTGCGGCGCACCGACGAGCGCGTCGAGGTAGTCGCCGGTTCGCGTCGCGGACATCGGGCGCAGCCAGAACGGTACCTGGAAGATCTTCTCGAGGTAGTCGTGCGGCGTCGCCGGCCGCTGTTCGCCGTCGCGCGAGCCGTGCCAGAGCTCGCGGAACTGCCGTCGCAGCGAGCGCGACACCCAACGAGCGTCGACGCCGACGACGACGATGAACAGCGGGAACGTCAGCAGCAGGTGGATCGCTTGCAGCACCTCGACGACGCGCGTCGGTGGGCAGCGGTCGAGGTCATCGATGTAGAGCACGATGCGGTCGATGCGCGGCTTGTAGAGCAGCGAGCAGTCGAACGCGTCGCCGGCCGGGGTCCGTCGCCTGACCTGCAGCGAGCGGGTCTGGTCGCCATCCTCGACCAGCCAGCCGCTGTCGTTCGGCATCGTCGTCACGCGCGGTTGCACCTCGATCCGCTCGCCGCTGTCCGAGAGGATCGTGCGGGCGACGAACGGCAGGTCGGGCAGGTGACCGATGCGGGTATTGAGATCTGCCGGCACGCGGCCGGCCGCGAGCTCGGCTTCGAGCGCCGCGTCGGCTGGCAGTGCGAAGGTCTGCCGCATCAGGCGATTCAGTCGGTCGAAGTCGCGCCGGATCAGCGCCGGCAGGCCGAGGTGCTTGCGATAGTCGGAGCTCGCGGCGCGGTCGGCGAGGAAGCTGTGCAGTCGCTGGCTCGGTCGGAACCCCTCGATCTGCGAGCGGACCTCGGCGAGCTTGTCCTCGCTTTCCTTGACGGCCTGCGTCGCGCTCGCGAGCCCGGCCTTGGCGGCGTGCAGCCGTTCGAGCCGCTCGGGGTCCTTCGCCAGCACGTCGCCGACTCCCTTCGCGACCTCGCCGACGAGCTTCATCGTGCCCGTCGAACGCCGCAGGATGTCGCCGGCCCAGGTCGAGACGCCGGCGAGCATTGCGAGCACGGTTCCGAGTCCCTCGGACGCGCGCTGCACGAAGTTGTCGTCGGCGAACGCGTAGGTGCCGATGGCGGCAGCGACGAGCACCGCCAGCGCACAACCGCCGCCGATGCCGAGCGAGCGCAGGCTGCCGACGCCCTGCAGCAGCGAACGCTTGAAGACCTGGCCCTGCAGCCGCGCGGTCGCGACCTCCTGCCGACGGAGCAGCAGGGCCTCGCGCAGTTCGGCGATCTGATCGGCGTGCAGCGTGTTCCGGAGCTTCGCCATCGCGCCTGCGAGCTGGGTGTGGCGGGCGAGCTCGTCCCACAGCTCGCGCCCGACCTGCGCCAGCGAGCGGCGGCGGGATTCGCGTTCCTGCTGCGCCTCGGCGAGCCGTGCCTCGGCGTTCTCGAGCTCGCCGCGGGCCTGCTGCTGCAGGTCTCGGGCCTCGTCGAGCTTCTCGAGCAGGTTCTCCCATTGCTTGCGCTCGGCGGCGCGTTCACCGCCGGTGAAGTGCGCGTGCAGCTGCTCGAAGATGTGCGTGACGATGCTGGCCCACAGCGAGGTGTCGACGTAGTGCCAGGCGTTGAACTCGATCTGCACGATGCTGCCGTGGTACGAACTCTCGGCGGCATCGCCGGTCGCCTTCGCCAGCGCGGCGATCCGGTCGCGCAGCTTGCGCATGAAGAAGCTCTTGCCCGAACCCCAGTCGCCGAACAGCCCGATCGAGAGCGGCGGTTCGAGCTTCTTCGACGCCATCAGCATCGCGAACGCGTTGACGTAGCGCGTGATCCCGAGGCGATCGGGACCCTGCAGGTCCTCGGTGCAGTGCAGTGCCGCGGTCGGTGTGGCGCCGGCGAACGGGTCGCCGATCGATCCCGTCCCGCTGTCGGGCCGGCCGCCGAAGAAGTCCTGCCAGATCGCGAGCGTCGCCGGCGCCTCGGTCTCGATCCGATGCAGGATGCCGTCGATCAGCCGTTGCGCCGGTTCGCCCGGCGACGAGGTCTCGAACAGGACGGCCAGGAAATCGGCAGCGCCGCTCGGCGGGCGGCCGGCGCGCACGACGCGCAGCAACGCCGCCAGCAACGTGAGTCCCGAGATCCGATCGGGCTCGTCCTCCGGACCCGCGGTCGCGCCGGCGAGCGTCGCGGCATCGCCGAGCATCCCGGCGACGAGCGGGTTGAGCGGTCGCAACGACGGCTCGATCGGTGAGCTCGCGCGCTCACGCGGCACGATCCAGCTCTTCGCCGTGCTCGCGAAGGCGCCGTCGCGATCGAGCTCGCTGCGCGCCAGGCCAGCGGAGCTCTCGGCGTCGCGTTCGCCTTCCTGCCCGTACGCGATCAGCAGCAGGCTCGAGCGCAGCTCCTCGACACCGATGGAGCGTTTCGCCAGCGCCAGCGCGCGTCCGATGACGCGCTCGGCGACCGGCCAGAACGAGTGGTCGACGAGATAACGCGCGCCCATCAGGCGGCCGACCGCGAGGCTGACCGCACCGGCGTCGATGCCGGCGCCGCGCAGGTCGTCGAGGATCGTGCCGCCGAGCGGGTTCGTGACGATGCCGTGGCCGATGCCGATCGGATCGAGCGGGCGCGCCGAACCGAAGAGCTCGGCGTAGCACGCCAGCGCCTCGCGGCAGGTCGGCCGCACCGCGACGTCCTCGAGCGGTTCGGCATTGCGGACGAGGTCCGCGAGCTGCGCCGAGTCGACGTCGAGGGCGAGCTCGAGGGAGCCGAGGCCGGCGCCGAGTGCGTCGGCCATGCGAACGTCGCGGACCGCGACCGCGAGCAGCAGCGACGAGCGCGACACCGCTGCGGGCGGTGGCCCCGCCTTCGACCACTGCTCCGTCGAACGCTGCTCGCGAAACCGCTGCACGGCGCTCGCGCCGCCGAGCAGGGCGCTGACCTCCGCGGTCGGCGTCAGGCCGAACTCGCGGCAGAGTTCGAAGAAGCTCGTTCCGCCCTGATCCATGTTCGTCGCTCCGACCGCAATCTACTCGCAGGCGGCTATCCTCGGTAGCGGAGGCCTCGCCGATGTCCGTGTCCCATGTCCGCCGCGCCGCTGCTCTGCTCGGGCTCGCCCTCACCGTCGCACCGGCTCAGGATGCCGGCGACGCCGCGGCGGTGCCGTTCTTCGTCGAGGTCGTCGACGCCGCGACCGGCCGCGGCGTGCCGCTCGTCGAACTCGAGACGGTGCACGGCGTGCGCTTCGTCACCGACAGCGCGGGCGTCGCGGTCGTCGACGAGCCGGGCTGGAACGGTGCCGAGATGTGGTTCGCGGTCCGCAGCCACGGCTACGAGCTCGGTGCCGACGGCTTCGGCAATCGCGGTTTCCGCGTCGTGGTCGCCGCGGGCACGTCGCGCCGCGTCGAGCTGCAGCGGCGGAACGTCGCCGAACGGCTGTATCGCGTGACCGGCGCCGATATCTACCGCGACAGCCGGCGAATCGGCCGCGCCGTGCCCGCGATCCTGCCGTCGCCGCCGGCTGCGGGGCAGCTCGGCAACGGCGGCGTGCTCGGGCAGGACAGCGTGCTCAACGCGATCTACGGCGGCCGGCTCTACTGGTTCTGGGGGGACACCGCGCGGGCCTCGTACCCGCTCGGCAACTTCGCGGCCTCGGGAGCGGTGTCCGAGTTGCCGGCGCAGGGCGGTCTCGATCCGGCGGTGGGCGTGCGGCTGACCTACTTCGTCGACGACCAGGGGTTCTCGCGGCCGATGTGCCCGCTGAAAGGACCCGGACCGGTCTGGCTCGACGGACTCACCGTGCTCGACGACGGCGAAGGCGGCGAGGTGATGGTCTGCCACTATGCGCGCATCCGCGACCTCGGTTCGCTGCACGAGCACGGCTTCGCGCGCTGGCACGACGCCGAGCAGCGCTTCGTGCCGTTCGCGACGCTGCCGATCGGACCGCGGTTGCATCCGTTCGGCCATCCGCTGCGGGTTCGGGCGGACGACGGCGATTGGCTCTACTTCTGCGACCCGTTTCCGTGCGTGCGCGTTCGGGCTCGCCTGGCGGACTATTCCGACCCGGGCCGCTACGAGGCCTACACCTGTCTTTCGCCCGGCAGCGAGTTCGACGTCGCTGCGCCCGCGATCGAGCGCGATGGCGAGGGCCGGCTGGTCTGGGGTTGGAAACCCGCGACCGCGCCGATCGACGCACGGCAGTGGCGCGACCTCGTCGCCGGCGACAAGGTCGGTGCCGACGAAGGCTGGACCGATCTGCAGGACGTCGTGACCGGGTCACCGGTCGTCGCACACTTCGGTCACGTCTGTTTCAACGCGCACCGCGGGCGCTACGTGATGCTGTTCACCGAGATCGGCGGCAGCAGCCTGCTCGGCGAGGTCTGGTACGCGGAATCGCGTGAACTCGGCGGGCCGTGGGGTCGCGCGCTGCGCATCGTCACCCACGACGACTACTCGTTCTACAACGTGCGTCAGCATCCGTGTTTCGCCGGGGACGGTGGGCGGCTGCTCTACTTCGAGGGCACCTACACCAAGACGTTCTCGGGCACGAAGCGCGGCACGCCGCGCTACGACTACAACCAGATCATGTATCGGCTCGACCTCGGCGACCCGCGCGTCGAGGCGGCGTTCGGGGCGCCGGCGCCGCGCTGACGTCGAGGCCTCGGGAAAAGTCTGACCGCTCCCGGGCCGGTTCCGCGCTTGTGGAATCGACCCCGTTCGCCGAGGAGCCCCGATGAAGCCCGTACTGACGCGTTCCGTTCTCTGTTCCGTTCTCGCCGGCCCCGCGCTGCTGGCGAGCCTGTTCACGAACCCGCCGGCCGCCCCGGTCGCGCTACCTGTGCCGGTCCCGGATCTCGCGACCGCGCAGCTGACGACCGCGGTGCTCACCGACGCGCTGGTCGCGGCCGTCGTCAGCATCTCGGACGCGGCGCCGCCGACCGCGACCGCGACCGAGCTCGCCGCCGGCTTCGCGGCGGTCTCGGCGCTGTTGTCGCCGGGCCAGCACACCTATCGCCTGATCGACGCCAGCGGCGATCCGATCGAAGGTCGCAACCGCGCGCGCGGCGCCTTCGAGATTGACGGCCTGGCGCAGCTGCTCGGTGGTGCCGCGAGCGTGCAGGCCAGCGTCGGCAACGAGCTGCGCACGCTCGTGCCGCTGACCAGCGACATGCATCCGAACTGTGCGACCTGCCACGCGAACTACGGCGCGCTGCCGGCCGGCACGATCGTCGGCGCGGCTTCGCTGCGCGTGCGGCTGTAGCGCACCCCGGACCGTGGGACGGTCTCCGGTGGTCCTCCGCTTCAGCCTTCGATCCGGTTCACCGTGACGTTGGTGATGCGTGGCGCCTCGGTGCCTGCGAGGTCTACGAGCAGGGCTTGGAAGAGTGCTTCGAGGCCGACGAGTGCCGGGTCCCCGGGGACCACCACCGTCGACCCGGCGACGCCCGTCGGCGCCGGCAGAGCGACGCCGGGCAGCGCGAGAAGCTCGCCGGCGAGTTCGAGCCTGCCGAACGGTGTCGGGATCGGGCGTTGCGCGCGTTGCAACCCGAAGATCGGCAGGGCCAGCTGCGGAGCGCCGAGGTAGCCCGGCCGCGAGCTACAGCGCAACGTGAACGACCGCCCGACCCGCGGCGGGTGGTCGAGCGCCAGGTTCGTGTGGTGATTGAACGCGATCCGGATCTCCTTGCCCCAGAGCACGAGGTCGGAGTCGCGATCGCCGTCGACATCCGCGGCGATCACGTAGTGGTCGATTCCGGCCTGCAGCCGATTGGCCGTGACGTCGTGGAACACGCCCGTTCCATCGTTCCATGCGAGATGGGTTTCGTACGCCCAGTAGGCAATGTCGAGATCGCCGTCCGCATCGAAGTCGGCCGTGGTCAACGAGAGCTGATTGTTGTTCTGGAACGGGATCCGCCAGGTCTCGTCGGTGAATCGACCGAGTCCGTCGTTGATCATGCAGCGCGAGTCGAACACAGCGTTGGCCTGGCCGGCGGCGACGACATCGAGATCGCCGTCGCGATCCAGATCGACGACATGGATGTCCAGCCAGTACATCGCGACGGTCGGAAAGCTGCTCACAGGTGTCGTGGCGAAGTTGCCGGTGCCGTCGTTCAGGAAGAGCAGCGCGCGTTCGCTGGAATTGCCTTCTACGAGGTCGAGATCGCCGTCGCCGTCGACGTCGCCGAGACCGACGGCGGTGACCGCGATGCCGGTGTCCGGTAGCGCGGTCGTTGGAGCTGCCGTGAAGTGGGCGGCGCCGTCGTTGATCAGCAGGCGGGTCGCTCCCGCGGCGGCGCCGATGATCAGATCCGTGTCGCCATCGCCGTCGAGGTCGCCGGTGGCGAGCGAGAGCGCAATGAGATCGAGCGTCGGCAGCCGCGTCGTCGTCTCGTCGTTGAACCAGCCGTGGCCATCGTTCATCTGGATTCGCGGCTGACGCAGCTGGGCGGGACCCTGTCGCGCGCAGACCAGATCGAGGTCGCCGTCGCGATCCAGATCGGCCAGGGCGATCGCCGCAATACCGTTGTGGGCCGGCAGGCGAGCTGGATCACCTGGGACGAAACGGCCGCTGCCGTCGCCCAGCAGCAGTGCGTTGCCGCCGTACGTGTTGCCGACTAGCAGATCGAGGCGGCCGTCGCCGTCCACGTCCCCCGTGACGATCCCGACGGTGGGCGTGCCCGCGAGCAACAGCGAGCCGAGCGTGTCGTCGCGCAGGTGACCGGCACCGTCGCTCCTGAGCACGACGCTGCGGGGCTCCGAGGCGACGAACAGGTCGGGGCGGCCGTCGCCATCGAAATAGTCGACGAGGTAGTCGGATGCGAGGAGGTCGGCGAACCCGAGTTCCGCCGTCCGATCGACGAAGCCGCCGGTGCCGTCGTTGACGTAGAGACGATCCGTTCCGCCGCGCCGACCGCTCGCGAGATCGAGATCGCCATCGTCGTCGACGTCGATCCACGCCAACGGATTGGCGAACACGTAGTCCACCGGCAAGCCGAGCGATCCCGACCAGACCAGTCGACCGGATCCGTCGTTGCGCAGCCAGCTCAGAGCGGCCCCGACCGGTGGGATCGTGACATGGAAGGCCGCGAGATCGGGATCGCCGTCGCCGTCCATGTCCCCGACCGACAACGAACCGTGGCCTCGCACGATGCCCGTGATGGCCTCGCGCGCGAAGTGCCCCCCGCCGTCGTTTCGCCACAGGCGCAGCTCGTCGACATCGGCGAGCGCAACATCGAGGTCGCCGTCGCCGTCGATGTCCATCGCAGCCAGCGACCAGGTCTCGGCGGGCAACGCCACGGTGTGACTCGTGGTCGCGTCCGCGAATCGACCGTTGCCGTCGTTCAGGAAGAGCCGCGGACGATCGGTGTTGCCGACGACCAGGTCCGCGTCACCGTCACCGTCCGCGTCGAATGCGAGGACCGCGTGCTGAACCGCCCAAACGGCGGGGAGCGGAATCGTCGACTCCGCCGTCGCGACGAAGTTGGCGCTGCCGTCGTTGAGGTAGAGCCGGACGGCGTGGGCCTCGACGACGACGAGGTCGGCATCGCCGTCTTGATCGGCGTCGAGCGCGGCGACGTCGAGACCACTGCCGCCGGCCGGGATGGCGCCCGGGCTTGCCACGAAGTAGCCCCAGCCATCGTTCAGCAGCAGCTGCGAACCGCCGAGGACGGACACGACGTCGGTATCACCGTCGCCGTCGAAGTCCGTGGCGACGGCCGCCGGGTCACCCGAGAACTCGACGCCAGGTGGCGTCCGTGACGGGATGACGAACTGTTGAGCCCGCGCCGACTCATCGAGGAGAGCAGTCAGAACCACGACGATCGACGCGACGCGCATGCGAAATCCTCCTGCCGTCGATCATAGCGGAGCTCCGCCTTCGCAGTCGTCCGCACCGGCGTCGGCGTGCTCGCCGTCGAACTGCGGCAGGAAGTGCGGTGCGAGGAACGCCTTGAGCTTGTGACGCACGCGCTGCCGGGCCTTGACCACGGCCTCGCGGTTCATGTCGAACTCGGCACACAGCTCGTCGATCGAGAGTTCCTCGAACAGCCGTTTGACGTAGAGCGCGCGCTCCTTGCAGGTGAGCTTGTCGAGCGCGGCCTGCACGAGTCGGAAACGCTCGCTGCGCTCGGCTTTGGCGAGCGGGCCGGAGCTCTTCGCGGCGAAGCCGGGCTCGGAGCGGCTGGTATCCTGCAGCGACTGCAGCCGGTTGCGCGTGGCCGCACGCCGCAGGTCGATGACGCGGTGGCGCAGAACGTGACGCACGACTCCGAGCAGCGCGGGCGTCAGGCGTCCGCCCGACGCGGCATGTGGCGCGAGATGCGGTAGCTTCGGCAGCGTCCGCAGCCAGACGTCCTGCACGACGTCTTCCGGCGAGACCGGCCAGCCGGCGTGGGGGCCGGCCTGTAGCCGCGCCCAGCTGAGCATCAGCGGGCTCAGCCAATCGATGACGCGCTCGAGAGCGGGCCGCGAGCCACCGGCGGCGGCGTGGATCCACTCCGAAACTTCACCGCGGTTTTCCGGCTCGACTTCGTCCATCGGGAGCCGCGGCGAACGCTATACCGGAGCAGCGCGTCGCTGCCGGGAGCCGAGGCGCAGGCAGTATGCATCGAGATTCGCTCGTCCTCAAGTTCCTCGACGTGGTCGACTCCGACCTCGCCGCTGGCGGGCTGCGCGACGTCGCGGCCTACGAGGCCGAGTTTCCCGGCCACGGCGAGCTGATTCGCGCCGAGTACGAGCGCCTGCGTAAGCCCGATGGCGGCGGCCGGATCGGCGAACGCTATCGCGTGATCGAGTCGCTCGGGCAGGGCGGTTTCGGCGAGGTCTTCCTGGCCGAGGACACGCGGCTCGGACGCCGTGTGGCGATCAAGATCATGACCTCGGTGCGCGCCCTGAGCGGCGAATGGCGCAGTCGCTTCGTGCGTGAGGCCGAGGCCGCCAACCGCATCGAGGACGATGGCGTCTGTCCGATCCACGACGTCGGTTTCGCCGACGGCGTGCCGTTCCTCGTGATGCCCTGGATCACGGGCAAGCCGCTCGATCGTCTACTCGCGGCGAGTGCGGCGCACGGCGAAGGCATGTTGCAGTTGGGTGATCGCGGCAACACCCGCCAGCGGCGCGACGCCGTAATCGAGTTGATCGAATGCATCGCCCGCACGCTGCAGGCGGCGCACTCGGTCGGTGTCGTGCACCGCGACGTCAAGCCGGGGAACGTGCTCGTGCGGGCCGACGGCCGGCCGCTGTTGATCGACTTCGGGCTGGCCTTCCTGGCCAGCGAAGACGAGACACGCAGTCGCTCGCTCGCGCTCGGCACGCCGGCCTATGCCGCACCCGAGGCTCTGTGCGGCGGGCTGGTGACGCCGGATCCCCGCCTCGACGTCTGGAGTCTCGGTGCGGTGCTGTTCGAGTGTCTGACGTTGCGTCGCCCGTTCGTCGCCGGAGCCGGTGTCTCGCTCGAGCGCGCCGTGCTCGAAGGTCCGCTGCCGCGCCTCGACCGCGAATGCGGTCGCGACCTGCAGGCGGTGGTCGAGACCGCGCTGGCGCGGCGCGCCGATGATCGCTACGCCTCGATGGCCGCGTTCGCGGCCGACCTCGGGCGGGTGCGCCGCGGCGAGCCGGTCACGGTGCGGGCGGCGGGTCCGCTGCGCCGTGCCATCGCGTGGGCGCGAGCGCGACCGACGGCATCGGCCACCGCGGTCGCGGTCTTCGCGGTGCTCGCCAGCGCCGTCGTCATCGGTGCGTCGCAATGGGCGCGCGCTCGCGATCTGCGAATCGTCGCGAGCACCGTCGAGACGCTGACCGGGACGGTCGACGAACGAGTGCGCGAGGTCGAGGAACTGTCCCGTGTCGGGCTCCCGCTGGCCGAGCGGCTCGCGACGTTCGATCGGCTGTTGGCGACGGTTCGAGATCTGCGCGGTGTCGCGGCATCGGACGAGATCGACCGTTGCCTCGCGCACGTGCTGCTCGCGACCGGCGCGCTCGACCTGCAGCTCGGTGGAACCGACCGCGGTGTCGCGCGCGTCGAAGAGGCGTTCGAGCTTCGGCGACGTTTCCTGATGCGGGGTGTTGCGACCCCGGCGGATCGCGCCGCGATTGCGCACGCGTTCGTGCTGCTCGGCGACGCCCACAACCACCGCGGCGATCTGGCTGGTGCGCGCGAGCGCTACGACGAGGCGCTGACGCTCGATCGCGGTCTGGCGGAGGAGCAGCCGGAGAATCCGACGTTCGTGAGCAACGTCGGGTTCGGCGAGCTGCGGCTCGGCCTGCTCGACAAGGCGATGGGGCAGTTCGATTCGGCGTTGCGCCGCGAACAGAGCGCGATCGCGACGCTGCAGCGGGCCGAAGAGCTCGACGCCGGCAACGTCGAGCGCCGTGCCCACACCGCCGAGGCGATGCTGGAGCTCGACGCGCTGCTCGTTCACTTCCAGCAGCCTGCCGCCGAGCGCATCGTGAACTTCGATCGCATCGAGCACCGACTGACCGAGCTGATCGCGCGTTTCCCGCGCGATTCGCGGTTCCCCGGCAAGCTCGCCACCGTCGCGCTCGGTCGCGAGTCCCTGACCGGGAATGCCGCGGCCAAGCTCGCCTACGTCGACCAGGCCGTCGCTTTCTGTCGTCGCGAGGTCGAGCTGCAGCCCGGCGCGCCCGCGCCGCTGCTGCGGCTCGGCAGTGCATTGGGGCGTCGTGTCGATCTGCTCGCCGGGGCCGGGCAGCTCGCGGAGGCGATGGCGGCAGCGGAAGAAGCGTGTGCGTGCGTCGATCGCGCCGCCACCCTCGGTCCGCAGCTCTACCTGCACATCGAGGCCCGGCTGCGGGCACTGCTCCGGCTCGCCGAGATCGCCGCGGCCGCGGGCGACGAGCGCCGGAGCATGGCGTTGGCGGAGGACGCGGCGGCGTACGTCGAGCGGGAATGGCGCCGGGTCGCGCCCGGGTCGGCGGTGCAGGCGCATCTCATCCGACATCTGCTCGATGTGCGCCTGGCCGTGGTGCGCGGCCC
>JAGQRB010000484.1 GCA_020425925.1 Planctomycetota bacterium | reverse complement strand
TTGCGACGCAGGGCCCAGCCGAACAGGCCGCGCTTCTCGGCGGGTCCCTCGCCGGCGTCGCCGGGGGGGGTGTCGGCGTCCTTCGCGGGCGTCTTCGCCGCGGGCACCTGATCGGTCAGGTCGGGGTCTCGATCGCAGCCGAAGCCGTCGGCGCCGTGCGTCTGACGCGCATCGCCGACTGCGGTGGCAGCGGCGGTGCCGCGATGCGCCTTCGCAACCACAACCCCGGCTGCATCGTCGAGGCCAACCGCATCGCGCGGGCAGCGGTCGGCATCGACGTGCAGCGCTCGCCGGCGGCGCTGGTGCCCGCGAGCATCCGCGACAACCGCATCGCCCACGTCGACACGACGATCCGCGTCGTCGGCGCGCTCGGCATGACGATCGCGCACAACTCGCTGTCGCCGGTGAGCCGGTTCGATGCGGTGCCGTACTACGACGACTCGGTGGCGGGCAACGCCTGGAGCGCCAACCGGTTCCCGGTAGCCGAGGGCACGGCCGCGGTCGCGATCCCGGGCGGTGCCAACGTCGACAACCAGCCGCAGCCGGGCATCTCGGAGTTCCAGGATCGCCAGCGCGTGGCCTGCGGAGGCTCGCCCACAGCGGTCGTGGTCGCCGATCTCGACGGTGACCTGCACGACGATTTCGCGACGCTCGATCTGCGTGGCGACGGCGTCGGGATCTCGGTCGGGCTCTGGCGCGCCACCGGTCACGTCGTCAGCTCGTTCACGTTCGGCGGCAACGACCTGCAGCCGGTCGCGCTGGTCGCGGGTCGTTTCGACGGGGCGCCGGGGATCGACCTCGTCGCGCTCACCGCGCCGCGGCCGCCCGCGTTCGCCGGGGCTGCGTTCTGGGTGTTCGGCAACGACGGCGCCGGCGCGCTGAGCCTGCTGCATCAGCAGGACCTGATCGGCTACACGATGCCGGCCGCGCTGGCGAACGCGAGCTTCAACGCCAACGCGGTCGACGATCTGGTGGTGCTCGATCGCGGCGCGCTGCCGTTCGTGCCAGGTCGCGGCGACACGTTCCTCAACGACGGTACCGGCACCGTGTGGTTCCCGACGCCGTTGCCATTCGTCGTCACCGAATCGCTCGTCGCCGCAGCCGCGGCCGACATCGACGGCGACACCAAGATCGACCTCGCGATCGCCGAAGGCAGCCCGTCGTCCGGGCGCGTGCATTGGCTGCGCGGCAATGGCGTCGGCTTCTTCGCACCGTTCGCCGGCAGTCCGCTGGTCGCGCCGGCGCACCCGCTCGGCGTCACGCTCGCCGATTTCGATCGCGACGGCGATCGCGACCTGCTGGTCGCGGCCGGTGCGGGCCCGCTGCTGCTGCAGCGCGGCGCGCTGCAGGTGTTCGACAACCTCGGCGGTGCGCTTGCGGCCGGGCCGGTGTTCGCGACCGACCTCGGGCCGACGCGCGTGGTGGCGGCCGATCTCGACAGCGACGAATTCGACGGCACGGCGCGCCCGGAGCTGTTGGTGCTCGACCTGCCGGCCGGCGTGATCTCGCTGTTCGGCGCCTACGAACACACCACCGGTTTCGTCGGCGGCGGCCTCGCGACGCTGGTCGACCTGCCGGTCGACTTCGCGGTCAGCGACGTCGACGGTGACGAGTTCCCCGACCTCGTCGTCGCCGAGCCGATGCAGGGCGGGGTCGCGTTGCTCCACGGTTCGCCGACCGCGCTGGTCGAGACCTTCGGTCGCGGCTGCCCCGGCATCGCCGGGCGCGAGCCGCGGCTCGAGACGCGCGGCATGCCCGGCCTGCCGACGCAGCCGAACACCACGCTGCAGGTCGGCCTCGTCGACGGACTGCCGCTGAGCTTCGCGGTCTACGCGCTCGCGATCGCTCCGGCACCCGCGCTCGTGCCGTGCAACTACCTGCTCGACTTCTCGGCGACGTTCGCGACCTGGATCGCGCTGACCGACGCGCAGGGTCGCACCGCGATCAATCTGCCGCTGCCCGGCTCGCCCGACGTGCGCGGGCTGCCCATGTACTTCCAGGCCGGGGTCTACGACGCCGCGGCCGCGACCTCGTTCTTCGTCGGGTTCAGTCTCACCGCCGGCCTGCGCCTGCGGGTCGGGGACTGAGCCGGGCGTTCCTCTCGTTCGACTTGCCCCATCCTCTCAGCCGGAGAACCATCGTTATGTGCAGAACGTCTCTTGTCCTCGCCACGCTGCTCGCCGCCGGAACGGCGACCGCGCAGAACCATTGGTGGGTCGATCCCGCCGGTAACGACGCCAACCCGGGGACCCAGGCGTCACCGTTCCAGACGATCAATTTCGCCGCCGCGACCGCGTCGGCCGGTGACGTGATCCACCTGATCGCGGCG
>JAGQRB010000483.1 GCA_020425925.1 Planctomycetota bacterium | reverse complement strand
GCCAGGCCCTCGACGATCGCGGTCTTGCCGACGCCGGCCTCGCCGAGCAGCACCGGATTGTTCTTGGTGCGGCGCGACAGGATCTGGATGACACGTTCGATCTCCTGATCCCGACCGATCACGGGATCGAGCTTCGCCTCGCGGGCGAGCTCGGTGAGATCGCGGCCGAACGAGTCGAGCGCCGGTGTCTTGCTCTTGCCGTGAGCGTTGCCCTGGCGCGAGCCGCTCTCGCCGCCACCGCTGCCCATCGACTCGGAGCCCTCGCCCTCGTCCTCGTTGTTGTGCTCGGACGCGCCGAGGAACTCGAGCACCTCTTCGCGCACTTCCTCGAGCTTGACGCCGAGGTTCATCAGCACCTGCGCCGCGATCCCTTCGTTCTCGCGGATCAGGCCGAGCAGCAGGTGCTCGGTGCCGATGTAGTTGTGGCTCAGTTGCGAGGCCTCTTCCATCGACAGCTCGAGCACCTTCTTGGCGCGCGGCGTGAACGGCAGTTGCCCCATCGTGACCATCGACGGGCCGGTCTTGACGATCTTCTCGACCTCGTGCCGGATCTTCTCGAGATCGACGGTCATGTTCTTGAGCACGTTGGCTGCGACGCCGCTGCCCTCCTGCACGAGTCCGAGCAGGATGTGCTCGGTGCCGATGTATTCGTGGTTGAACTTCATCGCCTCCTGGCGAGCGAAGCTCATGACCTTCTTGGCGCGGTCGGTGAAGCGATCGAACATGCTGTAGGAATCTCCGCAGGGCGCGGTCGGCCCTGTTCTTAGATCGGTTGCTGCCGGTATAGGATTTACCCGGTTTGCAGATCCAGATGCGAAGGGCATCACGCCGGTTTTTGCCGGCGGCGGTGCTCGCCCCGCGCGCGGCGGCGACGGGGCTCGGCCGAGTCCGTCGATCTACCCGGAGCGGGGCGCCGAAGTCGTTGCAGGGCAGTCGTGTGGGGCATCGGAATCGGCGCTGCCGGCGGCCTTTCGACGCAGTTGCGAGTGCGCTGGCGACTGCGGCATGGGGAAAAACCCGCGGCCGCGTCCAGACGGTTCACTGCAGCTTCAGCACTTCGCGCAGCAGCTTCGCGCGGCGTTCGTCGCGCTCCTCGGCGTCGAGCCGCTGTTTCGAATCCCGCTGCAGATGACCGGGCTGCGACATCAGGAACGCGCGGTTCACGGCGCTCGCCTCGAACCCGGTCAGCACCTTCTCCTCGATGCCGAAACGCAGCGCCGACAGGCAGCCGAGCGACTCCTCGCTGGTCAGGATCTGGGCGCGCTCGATGATGCCGAGGGCGCGGTGGATCCGGTCGAGGGTGCGCACGCGGGCCGAGCCGCGCAGCAGCGCCTCGCGCACTTCGCGCTCCCAGGTCACCAGCCGGCTGACCGCGAGCTTGACGTCGGCGAGGATCTGCGGCTCGTCGCGGCCGAGCGTGATCTGGTTGCTGACCTGGTAGAAGTCGCCGAGCGCGCGGCTGCCTTCGCCGTAGAGGCCACGGACCGCGAGGTGGACCTTCTGTGCCGCGTTGGTCGCGCGCTCGATGTCCTCGGACCAGACCAGGCCCGGCAGGTGCAGCATCACGGAGATCCGCAGGCCGGTGCCGGTGTTGGTCGGGCACGAGGTCTGGAAGCCGAACTCCTCCGACCAGGCGATCGGCAGGCGTTGGATCAGTGCGTCGTCGAGGCGTTCGGCGCGTTGCCAGGCACCGGTCAGCTCCAGTCCGGCGGCGAACACCTGCATGCGCAGGTGGTCCTCCTCGTTGATCATGATCGCGACGGCTTCGTCGGCATCGATCGCGGCGGCGCGCGGTCGACGGGCGGTCGCGAGCTCGCGGCTGATCAGGTGGCGCTCGACGAGTACCGAGCGCTCGAGCTCGTCGATGGTGTCGAGGTCGATGATCGACAGCTTCTCGGGCAGGCCGGGTTTCTGCAGCCGGTCGACGACGAAGTCGCGCAGTTCGCGCGCCTCGTCGGCGTCGAGCCGCGGCGAGAAGTGGTAGCCCTGCACGTTGCGGGCCAGTCGAACCCGCGTGCAGATCGCGATGTCGCTGTCGGGACCGGCGCCGCGCAGCCACGCGCCGCCGCGGAACTCCGGGCCCGAGCCGGAGCCGCCGTCCTGTCGGCCGCCCGTGGAGCGGCGGCTCACGAGTCACCCTCGTTCGCGGTCTCGCCGCGCTCGAGCCGCCGCAGGTCGTCCCGCAGCCGCGCGGCCTCCTCGTAGCGCTCGCCGCGCACGGCGTCCTCGAGCTTGTGACGCAGCTCGGACATGCCGGTGTCCGAGTCGGTCAGCTGCGGCGCCTCGGCGAGCCGCCCGGGCAGTCGGCCGCGGTGGCTCTGCGCCTCGTGGATGCGCTGCAGCAGCGGCAGCAGCTCGGCACGGAAGGTCTCGTAGCAGCGCGGGCAGCCGAGGCGCCCGCGGCTGCGGAACTCCTGCGTCGACAGGCCGCAGCCCGGGCAGGCGTCGGCGCGCGGCCCCGACTTCGACTTCAGTCCGCCGATCAGGTCCTCGAGGATCTCGGCCGAGAACTTCGTCGGCGCCTTCGGCTGGGCGACGCCGAGCTGTTCGGCGCAGGCCGGGCAGAGGTGTTGCGAGCCCGTCACAGCGCCCTCGCTGAGGTCGAGGATCACGACCGTCGCGATCGCTGTCTGGCACGCGGAGCAGTACTGCATCGTTCGTCGACTCTATCCGGAGGATCGGCCCTCCGCACGGCGCGAGGCGAGCCACTCGTGGAACGCGAGCCCGCGCGCGCGGAAGTTCGGGTACTGATCGAACGAGGCGAACGCCGGGCTGAACAGCAGAGTTTCCCCGGGCCGCGCGGCGCCGAGCGCGCCGGCGAGCGCGGCTTCGAGGTCATCGTAGGTCTGCGCCGTCGCCGGTGTCGACGGCCAGCTTGCGGCGAGCGGCGTGGCCGCGGCGCCGAACAGGTGGGCGGAGGCGACGCGCGGCGCCAGCGCGCGCGCAACGCGCTGGTAGTCGCCGTCCTTGCTCTTGCCGCCGCCGACCCAGTGCACTCGACCGCTGCCGGCCAGCGCGTCGAACGCCGAGACCGTCGAGCCGAGCTCGGTGCTGACCGCGTTGTCGAAGATCCGCACGCCGTCGAGCACCGCGACGCGCTGCAGCCGGAACGGCAAGGGCGGCGCCGTCGCGAGCGCGAGCCCGATCGCGTCGGCCGGGGCGCCGAGGCTGTGTGCGGCGGCGGCGGCGGCCATCGCGTTCTCGACCTGGAAGTCGCCGATGAGCTGCAGCGCGCCGCGATGGACGATGCGTTCGGCGGCGGCCGCGCTCGCGGCCGGCGGCCGCACCGTCAGGAACCCGGCGTCGAGTCCGACGCTGGCCGGCGCCGGTTCGGTGAGCGCGTAGCGCAGCCGGTGGCCCGCCGCGGTCTCGTAGGCGGCGGCGACCTCGTCGGCGGCGCAACGCACCACGAACTCCTGCGCGGCGTGCGCGAGCCGACCCTTGGCGCGCTGGTAGGCCGCGAGCGAGCCGTGGCGGTCGAGATGGTCGCTCGTGACGCGCGTGAACACTGCACCGTGGACCTTGCGTTCCGGCGCGAGTCGTTCGAGCTGGAAGCTGGACATCTCGACGACCGCGATCTGGTCCGTGCGCCAGGCCCCCTCGTCGGCGAGCAGGCTGTGGCCGATGTTGCCGCCGAGCAGCGCGTCGCGACCGGCGCGGCGCAGCGCGCGGTGCAGCAGCGTCGAGGTCGAAGACTTGCCGTTCGTGCCGGTGACGCCGACGACGCGGCCGGGGTAGGCGGCAAGGAAGAGATCGAGCTCCTGCGTCAGCGCGATGCCGCGATGCTGCGCCGCGGTGAGCAGCGGGTGGGCGTCGGGCACCGCCGGGTTGACGACCAGCAGCTCGATGTCGTCGAGCAGCTCGACGTCCTCGCGGCCCAGCTGCCAGTCGACGCCGAGGTCGTCGAGGCCGGCGCGCACGGCCAGCAGGTCGTCGCCGGCGCTGCGGTCGGCGACGCGCACCCGACAGCCGCGGCGCGCCAGGAATCGCACCGCCTCGCGACCGCCGCCGAACCGGCCCAGGCCGTGCACCAGCACGCGGGTGCCGGCAGCCGGCACGCTCATCGCGCGATGCGCGCCGCGTCGGCGCGCGCGCGCACCTGGTCGATCCCGGTCGGGCGGATGTCGCGCTCGACACGCAGCTCGGGCGGCGTCGGCGCCGGCGCGATCGTGGCGACGAACTGGCGCTCGCCGAACAACCGGCCGCCGGCTTCGAGCACGAAGTCGAACGGGAACAGCCACGGGTTCGCCGGCGGCGGCTGCGGCAGCGCGATGCTCGCCGGCCGCAGCTCCCAGTCGGGTGTGCCTTCGGGCCGGTCGGCCGGCAGGACGTCGATCCGGGTCGTGCCGTAGTAGCGGAACGGCAGCGTCGGACGGCGTTCGCGTACGCCGTCCACGAAGCAGCGGTGCCCGGCCGGGTTGTCGAGGTGGGTCGACGGCCCCGCGCACGCGGCGGTGCCGAGGAGTGTCAGCAGGGCGGTGCGGCGGGCGGCGGGCAGGGGCGACCTTCGGGAAGATGGCGGAGAGGGGGGGATTCGAACCCCCGGTACCGCGGAAACGGTACGCCGCCTTAGCAAGGCGGTGCAATCGGCCACTCTGCCACCTCTCCGCAGGGGAGCCAGGGGGCGGATTGGAGGGGCGCAGGTGGCGTTCGTCAACAGTGTTCCGGTCTTCGCCGGTGGGGCCGCCGGTCAGTGCCGGCGGAACGCCGTGACTGCTTCCGCGGCCCAGCGCGCGAGCTCGCGCGCTCCCGCCAGTTCTTCGGGCTGGAGCCAGGGTTCGGCTCGCGGGAATCGCCGCCAGACATCGATCGGATCCTCCGCGCGCCAGGCCATCAGCAGCGCGAAGCGGCAGAGCTCGCCGACCAGCTGGCGCGGCAGTCGCTGACGGCCCGAGTCGACCCGGGCGAGCTCGCGGCCCAGCGCGTCGCGCGCTGCGAGGGCGTGGGTCCGGAGGACGTAGGCGTCGACCTTGGTGTCGTCGAGAGCGCCGACCGCACCGGCGTACTCGAGCGCGAGGCGCGGATTGCCGATGCCGTTCTCGGCCGCCCCCTGAAAGAGCTCGAGCCCGCGCGCGAGATCGCCGGGCCGCTCGCTGCAGCACAGCGATCGCGCGATCCAGGTTGCGGCGATCGCGCGCGCCGCGGGGTGGCACAGCGCTTCGGCGCGCTCCTGCCACTCGGCCAACAGCGCACGGTGCTGCGTCGGCGCCGGGTGATCTGCCGCAGGCTCGGGCAGGTTCCAGCCGGTGATCTCGATGCGGTGCGCGGTCAGCATCTCGCGGCCGTACGGGTGCGCGGTGCGGTCCGCGAGTCGCGCCAGCCGTTCGCAGGCAGCCGCGGTGCGCTCGGGGTTGGTCTTGCCCTCGTACTCGGCGAGGAAACGCTCCTGCCAGTCGGTGCGCTGCGGGTCGTTCGCCAGTTGCTCGAACAGCGCGGCGCGGGCGGCGGTGCCGTCTTCGCCGCCGAGCTGTTCCGCTTGTTCGAAGGCCAGCTGCAGGCGCAGATAGTCCGCCGCCGGCGAGTGGTCCGCGGTCGCATTCGCCAACGCCTCGGTCGCGGCGGGGAGGTCGCCCATGCGCAACTCGGCGTTGGCGAGCCAGCGCCACACCACCGGCGCGGCGTCGGGCCCGGCCAGTCCGCGCAGCAGGCCGACCGCGTGCTCGGTCTGGCCGAGGTCGAGCCGGACGATCGCCTCGAACAGCTTGCGACGCGGTGACTGCCGGACGCCGTCTGTCGCCAACTCGGCCATCACGTCATCCGGGGGCGCACCCGCCGAACGCAGCACCAGCGCGGTCAGCACGGCGGTGCCGGGTGCCCGGTCGTTCGCCGCCGGCGGCAGCGTCCAGGGGCGCGGCGCCGGGGCGATCCAGGCGGCGACGGCCCGGCCGAGCCGGCTGTCGCGTTCGGCCGGCGCGAGTTGTGCGAGCTGATCGCGGGCCGACGCCTGGTCGCCCCGCTGTCCGAGTGCGACCACGGCGGCGAACGCGGCCAGCGGGTGACGCCGCAACCCGGTCGCGCCGTCGAACACCGCGAGCAGATCGTCGACCTGCTCGGCGGCGATGTTGGCGCCGTGGTCGACTGCGACCTCGAACAGGCGATCGATCGCGAGCTCGATGCGCGCGCCGGCGAGCGCGGTGGCCACCTCGTCGTCATCCGGATGCCGGCGCGCCAGCAGCGCGAGGTGGTCGTGTGCCCGGGCATGGCGGAACTCGGCGAGGTCGGAGCGGGCGACCTGCAGCCGCCGGTCGCGGTCGGCAGCCGAGGCGAACTGCTGCGTGAGCGCGACCGTGATCGCGACCACCGCGACCAGCAGCGCGGCGGCGAGCGCCGCACTGGCGCGGGGGAAGCGCCGCATCAATCGGACGGCACGCGCCGTGCGCGACAGGTTGCGCGAGCGCACCGGCTCGCCGCGCAGGTAGCGGCGCAGGTCGTCGGCGAGCTCGCGCGCGGTGGCGAACCGGCGTTGCGGTTCCTTGGCCAGCGCCCGCATGACGACGGTCTCGAGATCGACGTCGCGGCCGCGCAGCCGCAGCGGTGCCGGGTCGCGCGCGATCACCGCCCGCACCAGCGCCGTCGGGCTGCCGTCGCCGAACAGCTCGCGGCCGGCGAGCAGCTCGTAGAGCGTCGCACCGAGTCCGTAGACGTCGATCCGCGGGTCGAGCACCGCAGTGCCGGCCTCGAGCCGTTCGGGTGCCATGTAGCGCAGCGTGCCGGCGACCTTGCCCTCCTGCGTCAGCGTCGGATCCGATTGCGCCCGGGCCAGTCCGAAATCGACGAACACCGGCGTGTCGCCGTCGAGCAGGATGTTCGCCGGCTTGACGTCGCGATGCACGATGCCCTGGACGTGCGCGGCATCGAGCGCTTCGGCGAGTGCGACCCCGGCGCGCGCGACGCGTTCGGGCGGCCACGGTCGCGCGCACTCGGCCAGACTCGGACCGAGCAGGTGTTTCATCGCCAGGAAGGGCACGCCGTCGATCTCGCCGACCGCGTAGACCGGCACGATGTTGGGATGTTCGAGATGGGCGGTGAGCTCCGCCTCGCGGCGCAGCCGGGCGCTCGCGGTCGGCTCCTCGGCGGCCGAACGATCGAGGATCTTGAGCGCGACCTGGCGGCCGAGCGAGCGTTGACGCGCGAGGTAGACCGTGCCCATGCCGCCGCGACCGATGAGCTCGAGCACGTCGAAGTCGCCGAACGAGCGCAGTGGCGCCGGTGCCGCCGGCTGCGTGCGCGAGCTCGTGACCAGCCCCGGGGCGGTGCGGAGCGCCTGGCGGATGCGTTGCGCGAGCTGCTCGTCGCCGCCGCAGATCGCGTCGAGATCGACGGTGTCGCCTTGTTCCTGGGCGAGGAAGTAGCGCTCGAGCGCCTGCTCGAGCTGCGACCAGTCGTCGGGCGCCGGCGTCGCGCTCACCGACCGGCCTCCCGCGCCAGTGCGACGACGAGCGCCGCGCGGGCCCGCGCCAGCAGGACGCGGCAGGCGCCTTCGCTGCGGCCGATCAGCTCGGCGGCTTCGGCGTGGCTCGCGCCCCGCAGCGCGATGAGCTGCAGGATCCGGCGCTGGTCGGTCGGCAGTCGCCGCATCGCCCGGGCGATGCGGATGAGCTGCTCGCGGTCGATCGCGAGCTCGCTCGGCGAGGCGGTGTCGAGCGCCAGCTCGCGCAGTTGCACGGTGCCTTCACCTTCGCCGACCTCGCGGTCGACGCAGCGTTTGCGTGCCAGCAGCCGCCGCTGGCGGTCGAGCGCGTTGCGCTCGAGGATGCGCAGCGTCCAACCGACGAACTCGCTCTCGCGCGTGCCGCGGAACGCCGGCATCGAGGCGATCGCCTCGACGAGTGCCGACTGCACCAGATCGGACGTCCGGTAGCG
>JAGQRB010000482.1 GCA_020425925.1 Planctomycetota bacterium | reverse complement strand
TCGCCGCGCCGCAGCGGCCCGCGGCCGGCGCCGCAGACGGTGAGCACCACGACGCCCGGCAGGGCCTGCTGTTCGAGTTCGGCGCCGAACAGCGCGCCGTCCGGCAACGCGATCCCCTGGGCGTCGTCGCGCCGTTCGTCGCGAACCCCGTGGGCGAGGATCTGCAGGACGTCGTAGCTCGGCGGCGCGGCGGCGGTGATCGCGGCGATTCCGGCATCGGCACCGGTGAGCCAGTGCACCGTCGCGCCCGCGCATCCCGCGGCGAGCTCGGCGCGCTCGACGCGGCCGAACGGCAACGGCACGGCGCCGCCGACCGCACCGCCGCCGGTGCGGTTCGCCGGCGTCAGGTCGGGACAGGCGACCAGCAGCACGCGGCCACCGCCTTCGGGCAGCGCGGTCGGCTGCGGCCGCTGCCGCCGCAGCCAGACCCCGGCCGGCAGCGACGGCAGATAGCTCACAACCCGCTGCAGGCCGAACGGCTCGCCGGCGCCGTCGACGAGCAGCTCGAACGGCACGTAGCCGAGGCTCTGCAGGCCGACGACGGCGACGTGCCGCCATCCGGCGACCGCGGCGAGCACCGCCGGCGGCAACAGCGCCGCCGACAGACGCGCGCGTCGAGCGGTCAGTTCGCCGCGCGCCGACGCACCCGCCGGGCCGCGGGTGAGCTGGATCGCGGTGAGCAGATCCCTGCGCAGGCCGTCGATCGCCGCCGCGCCGATCGGCAGCTCGACGTGCGCGAGCCTCGCGACACCGACCGCGAACACGTGGCAAACGCCGTCGCCGGGCGCGAACACCAGCACGCCGCGATCGGGACCACAGAGCTCCCGCTGCACCTCGGCGACGGTGACGTCCGGCGCGTCGAGCGCCCGCGCGAGCGAACCGAGTGCCTGGGCGGTGACGAGGTGCTGCAGCGCCGCGGCCCGACCGACGGCGCCCGGGCGGAGCTCGAGCGTCGAACCGATCAACTCCGCCAGCGCCAGCCGCCGATCGTCGAAGAACAGCGGCCCGAGACCGCGGCGCCCGGCCGGCTGCTCACGCCAGCGCGCCAGCATCGCCGTGAACAGCGCCGCGAGCGCCGCATGCCGCTCGGCCAGCACCGCGGGCCCGCTGCCGTCCGCGCGCGCCAATCGCACCGCGAGCGCGGCGAAGTGCAGCGAGCGCTCGTCGAGCGCCGTGTCACCTTCGGTGAGCTCGCGGAGATCGTCGGCCACGGCATCGAGCAGAGCGCCGGCCTCGGCGATGCGACCGGTGTCGAGCAGGTGCGCCAGCAGCACGTTGCGTGCGAGCCGCCGCTCGTCGGGACTGACGGCGCCCGGCGCGAGGGCAGCCCGCAGCCAATCGACGGCCTCGGCGACGACGGCGGCATCGACGCCGGCGCCGTCCGGCTGCAGCAGCGCGATCGCGGCCCGGATCCGCAGCTGCGCGAACCTCCCGGCGGCGCCGGTCGACGCCAGCCGATGCTCGAGATCGCCGGCCGCGACCGCGCGCCAGCGCGACAGGGCCGCACGCGGTCGGAACAGCGCGGCGTCGAGCCGCAGCGCCACGAACAGCGCGGCGTGCTCGGCCAGCGGATCGTCGATGCCGACCGCGAGTTCGGCGGCGATCTGCGCCGGCGCGACCGCGCGATCGGGCAGGCCGCGTTCGAGCGCGAGCGAAGCCCGCTCGGTCGCGACCAACAGGCGATCGCGTGCCCCGTCGGCATCGGCCTCGGCGCGGTCGAGCCAGTCCTCGGCCTCCTGCCAGCGGAACGCCCGGCGCGCGAGGTAGGACTGATCGCGGCAGACCCGCGACCACTCCGGATGCCCGACACCGGTCGCCGGCACGATCCACTCGGCGAGCGCCGCCGCCGCGAGGTCGAGCTCGCCGAGCCGACGCGCGTCGGCGACCAGTCCGAGCTCGTGCCGCAGGAACTCGGCGTCGCTCTCCGGTGTCCGCTCGGTGCGGCGATACGCCGCGCGCGCCTGCTGCAGCCACCCCGCGAGCGGCCCGGCACCGACTCTCGGCAGGTGTTGAGGCGCCACCCACTGCGTCAGCGTGAGGTGCAGCCAGACGATCTTCCTGCGGCAGCTCGCCGCCGGCTGCCACGGCGGCGGCGCCGACGGCGCCGCATTCCAGGTTCGAACCCGCTGCAGGTAGGCCTGCACGTTGTCCCATTGCGGCACGTCGGCAACCGCCCCCTGCTGCGCCCTGCCCGCGGCAACGATCAGCGCAGCAACGGCGAGAGCTCGAAGCGCAGCGAACCGATCGGA
>JAGQRB010000481.1 GCA_020425925.1 Planctomycetota bacterium | reverse complement strand
CGGCGTCACCGGCACGGAACATCGCGCCGCAGTCGGCGCAGAACCGCGCGCCGGGCGGGTTCAGCGCGCTGCACTACGGGCACGGAATCGTCGGGTCGAGCGCACCTTCGAAGGTCATGGCGCAGGGCACCCTAGCGTGTCCCTGCGACCGGGACCACCCGGTCCTGCGCTACCCGACGACCGGATCGTCGCCCTCGAACCAGTCGGGCTCGCGCTCGCTGACGTTCGCGACCACGGGCTCGCCGTTCGCCACCGTCATCACCACCGGATTGCCGCCCAACGCATAACCGACCGCGCGCCAGCTCGGCAGATCGAGCACGCACAGATCGGCACGCTTGCCGGGATGCAGCGTGCCGCATTCGGCGTCGAGCTGCAGCGAGAACGCCGGATTGATCGTCGATGCCGTGATGACCTCCTCGGCGCTCATCTTCATCTGCGTGCACGCCAGCGAGTGGATCAGCGTCATCGACTGCGTATGGCAGCTGCCGGGATTGAAGTCGGTGGCGAGCGCGACCGCGCAGCCGGCCTCGATCATCGCGCGCGCCGGCGCGTAGTGGGTCTTGCCGAGGAAGAAGATCGTGCCCGGCAGCAGCACCCCGACCGTGTCGCTGCCCGCGAGCGCGGCGATACCGGCCGCCGAGATGCGGCCGAGGTGGTCGGCCGAAGCCGCGCCGTACTCGACCGCGAGCTCGGCACCTGCCATCGGCTGGATCTCGTCGGCGTGGACCCGCAGGCCGAGGCCGTGGGCGCGCGCCGCGGCGAGCACCCGCGCACTCTGTTCGCGATCGAACACACCGGGCTCGGCGAAGACGTCGCAGTAGTCGGCGAGCGGCGCCAGTGCCGGGATCATCTGCTCGCAGACCAGCTGGACGTAGGCCGCGCGATCGTCGCGATACTCCGGGGGGAACTCGTGGGCGCCGAGGAACGTGCGCTTGCACGCGATCGGCACCTGCGCGAGCGCCGCCGCGAGCGCTTCGAGACTCTTCTGCTCGGCCGCCAGCGACAGTCCGTAGCCGCTCTTCGCCTCGACGGTCGTCGTGCCGTGGGCGAGGAAGCCCCAGAGGTGCTCGACGGTGCGCTCGGTCAGGGTCTCGAGATCGGTTTCGCGCACCGCCTGCATCGAGCTCAGGATGCCGCCGCCGGCCGCGGTGATCGCCATGTAGTCGGCGCCGGCGCAGCGCATGTGGAACTCGTTCTCGCGGGTGCGCGCGAACACCGGATGCGTGTGGCAGTCGACGAAGCCGGGCAGCACGACGAAACCGCTGAGATCGAGCTCCTCGGCCGCGTCGTATTCCGCGGCGATCGCATCGGTCGTGCCGACCGCGACGATGCGGCCGCCGCGAACCGCCACCGCGCCGTCCTCGATCACGCCGAGCCGCCGCATCGTCTCGCCGCGGCGGGGCCCGGTCGGCGGCCCGTCGCTCAGCGTGACGAGCTCGCGGCAGTGCACGAACAGGCGGTCGACACCGATCATGGCGGCAGGGAACGGCACCGGCGTCGCGGATGCAAGTGCGAGGCTCGGCCCCACCCCTGCCCCCGCGCTGCCGCGGCGAGCGGACTACGCCGCCAACGCCTCGGCGAGCGGTCGCAGGATCGCGCTCATGCGCTCGTGGATCCGCTTGCGCGCGCGGAACACCACCATCTTGATCGTCTCGGCCCGGACGCCGATCAGCTGCCCCAGCTCGGCGTAGCGCATGTGCTGCACCTCGACCATCTGCAACACGAAGCGCTCGCGATCGGAGAGCTGCTCGAACGCCGCGTGATAGCAGGCCAGCAGCACCGCGAACGCGCCGGCCGCGGCGCGCGTCTCCTCGTGCTCGACAGCGGCGAGATCGGGCTCGGGCGCTTTCGTATCGGCCTGCTGGGACAGGATCTCGATCGGGCTGAGCGCGACGGTCGGGCCGGACTGACGTCGCCGCAGCTGCCGCCGGATCGCGTTGTCGACGATCGTCGCCGACCAGGCCGCGAACGCGTTGTAGCGCGAGGCCGCGAACTTGTCCGGATATCGAAACACGTTCACGATCGCATCCTGCAGGACCTCGTGCGGATCGAGCGTCGCACCGAGTCGGCGCAGCCGCGAGCGGACGCGCGCGAACAGCTCGGGGCCGGCGATCGCGACGAGCCCCTCGAAGACCTCCGACGAGCCCGTGCGTCGGTAGAGATCCATGAGCGCCGTAGCGTGGGCGGCCGCCCGATCGCGATCGCTCGTCAAGGGTGGAAAGCTCGCGAGCGTCCGGTCGCGATGCCGCGTCAGCAGCTCGTCCGCACGGCCGAGGGGAGTCGAGTTCCGGAGTGGCGGTTCCGCGGGGAACTTCTGCACCGGATCGGCCGTCTGCAAGGGGAGGCAGGTCATGGCGAGCGGGGTGATGCGAACGGCGGGCCAACCGGCAGGAATTCCTGTGCGATTTCGCGACATCCGCCCCAAGACGTCTCAACACATCGTGTTAAGGAAGTAACACGCCCCCCGGTTGGCGACCCGACCGACCCCGGAACTCGCGATGGGACGCCGATCACGAGGTCGGCTTGAGCGACGGGGCGTGCGAAGCCGAACAAGGACACGAGTTCTCCCGTGTCCCACTCCATCTGCGCGACCTCGACCGCGAACCCGTTGGCGACGATGCCCTCGGTGCTCGCGATCTGCGACCTCCGCCGCCGGATCCGGCGGCACCTGAACCGTCGCCGGATCGGCGAAGACGACTACGTCGCGCTGCTCGCGCTCGATCCGCCGGCGGCGCTGCGCGGTCTGCGTGCCGCCTCGGCACCGATCTACGGCGAACGGCGTGAGCGCTGGACCGTGCGCAGCCTGACCAAGGCGCTCGGCCCCGCGATCTCGCTGCGTCTGTCGCTGACGCCGGAGCGCGGCATGAGCGGCACCGCGGCGATCCGCCGGCTGTGGATGCGGGCGATCGGCACCGCCGCCGCGGCGAAGTTCCTCGCCGGCGACCGCGGACCGCTGTCGCCGGACGAGGCCTACTTCTTCGGCCTGGTCCACGCGACCCCGCAGTGGATCGATCAGCTGTCGCGGCTGCAGACCGGCAAGCGCGCCCCGAGCGGCTTCGCGGCCGAGTGCGTGCGCAGCTGGAACCTGCCGCGCGAACTCGCCGCCGCCTGCGGGGTCGGCGATCCCACCGAGTGCGATCCGAAGATCCGCACCCTGCTCGAACGTGCGGCGCTGATCGCCGATCTCGCCGGTTTCGGCGGCGGCGACGACGGCGACACGCCGGCCCCGGTGGCGGACGTCGAGGCGCTGGCGATGGTCGACCGCACGCGCTCCCACCTCGAGGAACTGCTGCGCAAGGTCGGCCTCGACTTCGCCGAGCCGGACCTCGACGCCGACCACGGCGAGTCGTTCTACGACGACGACCTGCCGACGTTCGGGGTCCGCTCCCGCACCGCGCTCGACGAGATGGCGCTGACGCTGCTGGCGTGCTCCGGCTCGGAGTCCTATCGCGGCATCATCACCGCGTTGACCGCCGCGGCGGTGCGGCACGGCAGCTACGACCGCGCGTTCTACACCAAGTGGTGCCGCGGTCGCGGCCAGCTGGTGTTCCGCGCCAAGGCCGACCTCAGCTCGCGGCGGATCGCGGTCGATCGCGTGCAGCCGACGGCGGCCGAGAGCGAGCAGCTGCGCGCGGCGATCGACGAGGAACGACCGATGCGCCTCGAGCTCGAGCCCGGCGAGGACGGCGGCGTGATCGCCGCGCTCGGCGTCGAAGAGGCGCTGGTCGTGCCGCTCAACCGCAGCTTCGAATCGCCGTCGTTCCTGGTGCTCGACCGCTCGCTGTCGCAGGAGCCGATCCGCCCGGTCGCCGACGCCAATCCGGCCACCGCGATGAGCCTGACCGGCTCGCTGCTGGTCGAGAACCTGCTGCTCCGCAAGCGACGCGAACGCGCCCAGAAGTTCGCCTCGACCGACGGACTGACGCGGCTCCTGAACCGCACGATGGGCCTGCACGCGCTCGATCAGGAGATCGCACGGGCGACCCGCAGCCAGCGCCCGCTCGCGGTGCTGCTCTGCGACCTCGACTACTTCAAGCAGCTCAACGACTCGTACGGTCACCTGCAGGGCGACAATGCGCTGCGCGTCACCGCCGACGTGCTGCGGCAGACGGTCCGACGCTCCGACTCGATCTGCCGGTTCGGCGGCGAGGAGTTCCTGGTCGTGCTGCCGGAGACGACCGCCGCGGAAGCGACGGTGCTCGCCGCCCGGCTCCACACCGCCGTCGAAGAACGCGGCCGACAGATCGGCCTGCCGCTGACGATCTCGATCGGTCTCGCCACCAGCCGCTTCGCGGACACCTGGGAGACGATCCTGCACCGTGCCGACCAGGCGCTCTACGCCAGCAAGGATCGCGGCCGCAACCGTTTCTCCGCCGACACCGCCGATCTGCTCGAAGGCGTCGACGAGAGCGATGCGCCGGGCGCGTTGACCGGCGCGCCGCCAACGCCCAACCCGATGCCGGACCAGCAGTAGAGCTACCGGCGCGGGGATCGCGCGGATCCGCCGAGGATTCCGCCTCACCGACGCCGGCATTGCCTTATGCTCTGCCGTCCCTTGCCAGCAACAGACCCAAGTCCGGAAGCGGCCGCCGCCGACGCCGAGGACCCTGGCCCTGGAGACCCCGGCCCTGGAGACCGCGGCCCTGGAGACCCCGGCCCCGGAGATTCGGGCAGCCGGCGACGCCTCGGATTGGCCGCGTGCCTCGGCCTGCCCGCGCTCGCCCTCGAGTCGCCCGCGCCGCCGGTAGAAGCCGCGGTGTCGTTCTACTACTTCGCGATCACGGTGGGCGGCGCGCTGCTCGCGGCGCTCGGCTCGATCGCGGCGGCAAGTCTGCTGGGCTACTCACGCACGCTGCTTGCCGACGAGCTCGAGAAGGAGTTCGCCGGCGACGCCGGTCGGCCGCCGCGCGAACGGGTACACGCCGAGGTCGCGCGGCTCGACACCGAGTACCTCGCGGTCGCGCTGTTCTACACCGTCGCGGGCTGGATCATCGGCCTGTGGGCGCTGCGGCTCGCGGTCGCGGCGGAGCTCTACGTCACGGCGCTGGTCGCATTCGGGGCCCTGATGCTGCTGGTCGCCGGCAGCCTGCCGGTCGCGATCGCGCACCACCGCGCCGAGCGCACCCTGCTGATCGTGAGGCCGGCCGTTCGCGCCGGCTGGTTCGCCTTGCGCTGGCCGCTGGTGATGCCGTTGCTCGGCCTGACGCGCCTGTGCCTGCTCGCGATGCGGCTGCGGCGCACCGAACCGAACGACACCGCCGAGGTCCAGAAGCAGGTCATGGCCGCGGTCGCCGACTCGACCGCGACCAGTCTCGAGGGCGAAGAGCGGGCCTGGATCGGCAACATCGTCGCGCTCAAGGAGCTGCAGGTGTCGACGATCATGACGCCGCGGCCGGACATCATCGCGTTCGAACAGGGCACGCCGATGCGCACCGTCGTCGACGTCGCGCTCGAGCACGGCTTCTCGCGCTACCCGGTCTACCGCGAACGTATCGACGACGTCGTCGGCCTGTTCTACGTCAAGGACGCGCTCGCGCTGCTGCGCGACGGCGCCACCGACGACATGACCGTGCGGCCGATGATGCGCGAGACGCTCTACGTTCCCGAGTCCATGGGCGCAGCCCAGCTGCTGCGGCGGTTCCAGGCCGGCAACCAGCACATGGCGATCGTGCTCGACGAGTACGGCACCACCGCCGGCATCGTCAGCGTCGAGGACGTGCTCGAGCAGATCGTCGGCGAGCTCGCCGACGAGTACGACGACGAGCCCGGCACCGAGGAGGGCGGCGACGAGCAGGTCAAGGTCGTCGAGCCCGGCCGTGTCGTCGAGATACCGGCGCGCGCCTCGATCGAGGACGTCAACGAGCTGCTCGGCAGCGAGCTGCCCGAGGAAGGCGACTGGGAGACGATCGCCGGCCTGGTGATCGCCCACTGCAACCGGATCCCGCACGTCGAGGAGGTCGTCGCCATCGGCGGCGTCGAGTTCGTGATCCTCGATGCCGACGAACGGCGACTGAAGCGCCTGCGCCTGACCCAGCTCGAACCCCACGCCGCCGAAGCGCAGGCCGCGCAGGCTCCCCCGCAATCCACCTAGGAATCGGCCGGCAGGCCGCCCATGGCCCAGCTCTCGACGAGTGCCACGATCCTGCGCCGCTCCGACTTCCGCGAGTCGAGCCGGATCGTGACCGTGGTGACCCGGGACCACGGCCGGATCACCGGCCTCGCGAAGGGCGCCCACCGCCCCGACTCACCGTTCCTCGGTCGGATCGACTTCCTGAACGAGGTGAGGGCGACGTTCTCCGCCGACCGCGGCGGCCTCAGGCTGCTGGTCCGCGCCGAGCTGGTGCGCGAGCGCCGCGGCCTGCGCCAGCCGGCGCGCTTCGTCGCCGCCTGCCACCTCGCCCAGCTCGGCGACTTCGCGCTCCCCGACGGCCGTCCGGACCCGGCGGCCTACGACCTGCTGACCGGCGGCCTCAGCCTGCTCGAGCGCTGCCCGCCGGCGCTGCTGCCGCGCGTCGTGCTGTGCCTCGAGGTCCTACTGCTTGCCCATCTCGGCGCGCTGCCGGATCTCGAGCTCTGCGCCGAGTTCTGCGCCGAACTCGGCGACCGCGCCTACCGCAACGACGACTCGCTCGCGTTCTTCTGCAGCGAGCACAGCGCGCGGCCGCGGCGCGCGGTCGAGCCCGCGACGCTGGCGCT